>CAYVQL010000633.1:0-3018 GCA_964454135.1 uncultured Enterobacterales bacterium
GTTCCGTGATAGTTGCCGTACTTGGTGCGATACGGTAATGGTGCCTATACCCAGCCGGAAAGGGTGTAGTGGATCCAGACGCCAGAGCAGTATGAGTTGTAGGCCAGGCGAGTCGAAGCCGTCAGCGTGAGCGTCTCGCCTTCTTGGACCCGGATCCCGGAGCCCAAGTCCATATCCATGACCACAGGTGCGGCCACGGACTCGAGGTTGGGCCAAACCACGCCAAACTCGGCCAGGGTATCCGTTGAGTCAGTGAGAACCAGCGACGCGGTGCAGTAGTACGGATTTCCGTTGCTGCTTGACGAGGTGAGTACGATATCGGTGATAACGGCTTCTTGCCCGCTATGCCCGAGTGTGAGACTGTCCGTGGAAGACCCGCCCGTACTGCCGGACATTGTGACGTACCCCCCCAACGAGAAGACGGGATTCGCCCCGTACGACACCGTCGGCCCAGATGGGTAGGCCACCGCGTCGTTGGACGAGAGCAGATGCGATGCGCCGAATCCAATGATGCCGGCGAGGGAGACAGTCAGGACGAGGTGGAAGCGACCAGGGGTCATGAGAGGAACTCCTTGCGTGGGGAAGGGTGGCTGGGTCGGTAGCGGTTCAAGGCTCGGCGTAGTAGCCGGAGAGAGTGTAGAAGATGTAGCCACTGCACGAATAGGTGTACCGGGATGTAGAGGTCAGCGTGAGTGTCTCGCCTTCAGCGACGCGAATACCAGAACCCAGATTGGCCTCGAGGACACCGTTGGACGCAACGTGAACGTGAGACTGTGACACGCCGAACCTAGCGAGCGTTGACGAACTGTCTGTGAAGGCAACGTCTACGGTGGCGTAGCAGTTGTCCGTTGGAGCGACAGTCAGTACGACATCCGTGATGATAGCATCCTGGCCTGTAGCTGATGGGGTCACAGTCGTGGCCTGTGTGCCGCCGATCGAGCTCGAGAAGCCCAGCGCGCCCCCGTAGGAGAACACCGGATTCGCCCCGTACGACACCGTCGGCCCAGATGGGTAGGCCACCGCGTCGTTGGACGAGAGCAGATGCGATGCGCCGAATCCAATGATGCCGGCGAGGGAGACAGTCAGGACGAGGTGGAAGCGACCAGGGGTCATGAGAGGAACTCCTTGCGTGGGGAAGGGTGGCTGGGTCGGTAGCGGTTCAAGGCTCGGCGTAGTAGCCGGAGAGAGTGTAGAAGATGTAGCCACTGCACGAATAGGTGTACCGGGATGTAGAGGTCAGCGTGAGTGTCTCGCCTTCAGCGACGCGAATACCAGAACCCAGATTGGCCTCGAGGACACCGTTGGACGCAACGTGAACGTGAGACTGTGACACGCCGAACCTAGCGAGCGTTGACGAACTGTCTGTGAAGGCAACGTCTACGGTGGCGTAGCAGTTGTCCGTTGGAGCGACAGTCAGTACGACATCCGTGATGATAGCATCCTGGCCTGTAGCTGATGGGGTCACAGTCGTGGCCTGTGTGCCGCCGATCGAGCTCGAGAAGCCCAGCGCGCCCCCGTAGGAGAACACCGGATTGGCACCAAGCGACACTGCCGGCCCCGAAGGGTACCCTACAGCGTCGCGAGGCATGATCAACTGGGTCCACGTCATCCCGCCCAACGCCGCGAAGCCCGCGACAGCCATCATCTTCCATACATTCGTTGCCATGTTCTTTCTCCTTCTGCCAGTTCCGATCGACATAGCGCCCTACGGCACCACCTCCGTGACATCGTCCACGAGTCGGTGGTAGCTCTCGCCACCCAGCATCACGCCCATGGCTTCGCTTGCGTTCCACAGCAGGGCGCTGTCGGTGGTGACGCCCGGGTCGTCGCCGCTCGCGGTGAGCGCCGTGACCTCGACCACGCAGGCGTCTGTGGCTTGCAGCAGGTAGCTGGTGGACGAGAGCTGGTGGTAGGTGGCGCCTCCGTGCAGCAGCACAGCGCCGAAGTCCGAGGCCCAGACGGCGGCCGCGCCGGCCAGGGGCGGTAGGTCGTCACCCGTGGTGGTCAGGATGGACCAGCTGGTGCTGGACAGGTCCAGACATAGCGGGTCCTCGGCCAAGGCGTTGTAGGTCTCGCCGCCCAGCAGGTACACGACCTCGTAGTTGGGGTCATAGACAGCCGCGGCGAAAGCACGCTCGGGAGCCGTGCCGCTGGGCGACAGCTCGGTCCAGCTGGCCGCCGATGTGGTGGTGAGATCCAGGGACCAGAGGTCGTCCAGCAGGCCGTGGTAGCCCTGGCCGCCGATGACCAGCATGCGGTCTCCGCCATCGTCGAGCACGGTCGCTGCGCCCAGGCGCGGGTCGGGGGAACTCGACGAGGCGGTGAGGGGCGACCAGGTCTCCGAGCCCGAACTGGACGCGTCGAGCAGGTACACCTCGTCGGACAAAGCGTAGTACTCCTCGCCGCCAAACAGCCAGACGTAGCCGTCGGCCTCGTCGAAGATGACCGAGGCTGCTCCACGGGGTCCTGGCGAGGTGCCGCTGGGTGAGAGCGCGGCCCACGAGCTCGTTCCCAAGTCGTACTCGTACAGCGTTTCGGAAAGCTCGTGGTAGCCCAGGCCGCCGTAGACCAGCAGGCGCTGGTTGGTCTGGTCGAGCACGGCGGCCATGCCCGTCAGGGCCTGGGGCATGGAGTCCAGGCCGATCCAGTCGGCCACGCCGTCGGAGCAGTACAGGGCCCGATGTGGGTCGCTGTCGTCGCAGTCCATCCCGCCGTGGTCGACACTATCGTAGCCGTCCAGATCGGCGTCGTAGTCGGACAGGCCGTCGCAGTCGCCGTCGACGCCGTCATAGTAGGTCTCGGTGGCGCCCGGGTGGGCCGAGGCGTCGTCGTCGTCGCAGTCGTCTCCGCCGTGGTCGTCGCTCTCGTAGCCGTCGAGGTCTGCGTCATAATCGGACAGGCCGTCGCAGTCGGCGTCGACGCCGTCGTACCAGGTCTCGGTGGCGTCCGGGTTGATGGCAGCGTCGCTGTCGTCGCATTCGCCTCCCCCGTAGGAGTCGCTTTCGTGGCCATCGAGGT
>CAYVQL010000634.1:0-2976 GCA_964454135.1 uncultured Enterobacterales bacterium
CGCATGGCCGGCGCCCTCCCGCCCCCCTGGGGGCGCCTGACGGACCGGGGCTGGAGCGGGGCGGCCGCAGGTTCCTGGGCCGAGGAGCCCGATCCCGACGATTCGTACCACACATCCGCGCAGGGGCTGGGCGAGCTCCCGTTCCACCAGACGAAGGTCCGCGATCACCAGCACGCCAACCACGTCAGCTTCGTCGACGGGCGGCCCCTGGTCACCTGCCTCTACGACGGGACCGTGCGTGACCTGATGAGCTTCGAGCCGGTGGCCCGCATCCCAGGCGCCTTCCCCCACGACGGGAAGGTGTGCGAGGGCGCCCTCTGGCTGACCACCATCGAGGGGCACGTCATCCGCTTCGACGTGAACAGCCGCCCGATGAAGCGAACGGGTATCTGGGATGTCGCCGCCACCGGACACTACGGTTGGTGCCGGGGGCTCCACGTGGAGCGCGACGTGCTCTACGTGGGGATGACGGAGGTGCGCCGGGGGCGGCTGCCGCGCCATCGCTGGAGCGACAAGCCGCCGGCCGGATCAGAGACCTCGGTGTTGTGCATCGACAGGCAGAGCGGACGGCTGCTGGGGCGCGTCGACCTGACCGACCGCGACCGTCACCTCAAGATCTACAGCCTGATCCCATTGGAGGAGAGCGAATGAGCAAGCACCTGCTCGTGGGAATCGTTCGTGGACAGCACTACGAAGGAGACCTCTCTGGCGTCATCAGCGTGCTCCGGTCCCACCGCGAGGCCTTTCTCGGCCTGCGCCTGATACTCCTCGGCGGCACCGAAGCCCACAAGAGGGCGGCAGAGCGTCGGCTGGGTGACCTCGACGCTCCGAGCTTCCACGTCTGGGCTCCACGGGGGCTCCGGGATCCTGGAGAGGGCCTGGACGAGCGCCTGGCCGACTACCTGGCTCATGAGCTCTTCGGGCGCATCGACAAGCCGAGCGAGGAGCGTCCCGTAGGGCTCCTGCTCCCTCCTGGCCTGCAAGCAGACGATCCCCTGGCCCTGGCCATCATGCAAGTGGGGCACCGCCAGCCGTTCGTCGAGCTGTGGACCGAGGCCGGACCCGTCACGCGCCACATCGGTCTCGAACAGGCAGCCAGCCAGATGCTGACCCGACCAAGCGTTGCGTCCGAAGAGCTGATCGGCGGCTCGGTCGTGATGGAGAGGCTGCACAGGGAGATCGGGCGCGCGGCGGCGACGCCCTTCCCCGTCCTGATCATCGGCGAGACAGGAGTGGGCAAGGAGTTGGTGGCCAGCGCCATCCACAGGGCCAGCGCGCGAGGTGACCGGCGGATGGTCAAGGTCAACGCGGCCCGTCTCCCCGACGACGCGGTGGCGGACAGCGAGATCTTCGGCCACACGGGGACCGCCTACACCGGGGCGAAGGGCGCCCGTGAGGGCCGCATCCTCGAAGCCGAGGGCTCGAGCCTCTTCCTGGACGAGCTGACCTTCCTCTCGCCCGTGGTGCAGGGCAAGCTGCTGCGCGCCACGAACCAGGTCAACCAGGCCGTCCTGGAACGCATACCCTTCGGGGGGGAGGAGAAGGACGCGAAGCGCTGCGAAGTCCGGCTGCTCACCGCCGCACAGCACGATCCGCGCTTCGACAGCGGCCTGCCTGGAACCCACGTGATGCGCGACGATCTCTACCACCGGCTGGCCATCCACATCATCCGCGTCCCGCCTTTGCGCGACCGGGGTGACGATGTCCTGGAGATCGCGGAGCACCTGCTGGCCAGGCAGCGCCCCATCCACGGAAAGAACGCCCGGCTGGGCCCGGACTGCGCAGCCTTCTTGAGGGGTCAACGCTGGCCCGGCAACGTGCGCGAGCTGCGGAACCTGCTGCTGCGCGCCTGGCTCCTTGCGCTGGATGACGACGGGACCATCGGCACAGCCCACCTCGAGGCCTGCGTCGACAGCCCTCCCGAGGCCGCGGCGACGAGCGTGAGCCCACCGACCTTCGAGCTGGAGCGGGCCGTGGCCGAGTTCAAGGTGGCGACCATCGAGGCCGCCATCAAGCTCTGCGGCGGAAACGTCACCCAGGCCGGGAAGCTGCTCGGCTACAGCCAGAGCGCCCACAACCTCAGAAAGAAGCTGGAGAGCGAGCGATGCAAACTTCGGTGATGGAGCAGCCCCGGAGGCTGGAGTGCGCAGCGCATCGGTGGCAGCACGCCATCCCCGCCCGCCAGGCCCGGATCGTCGTCGTCGGACTGGGCTACGTCGGCCTGGCCATCGGCATGAGGCTCGCTGAGCAGCGCTTCAGCGTCACCGGGCTCGAGCGCGACCGGGAGCGGCTCGATCGCATCCGCAGCGCCCGCACCGAGGCGGATGCGGGCCGCCTGCTGAGGTTGATGCGCAGGGAGAGGCTCCAACAGACGATCCATCCCGAGTGCCTGGCAGAGGTGGACGTCGTCCTGATCTGCGTCCCCACGCCGCTGACCGCGGGCCACCCCGACCACAGCATGGTGCTGGCGGCTGCTCGGATGGTCGCCATGCACGCACCGGAGGGGGCCCTGGTGATCCTGGAGTCCACCGTGGCGCCGGGCTTCGTGGAGGAGCAGCTGGAACCCGTCCTGTGCCCGCGCCTCGTCGCGTTCTCACCGGAGCGCGTGGACCCCTGCCACCCCATCCTGGGCACCTCCCGCCTCGTGTCCGGCACGACGCGCGAGGCCCGCGACGCGGCGGACCTGCTCTACCGCTGCGCAGGCGTGCAGACCCACCTCTGCGCCGACGTGAAGGAAGCCGAGTACGCCAAGCTGCTGGAGAACGCCCACAGGCTGGTCAACATCGCCCTGGTGGACCAGTTCGCCGGGCTCTGCCGCCGCGACGGGGTGTCCATCGACGGCGTGCTCTCTGCCGCCGCCACCAAGCCCCTGGGCTACACGCCCTTCCAGGCCGGCCCTGGGGCGGGAGGCCACTGCATCCCCGTGGATCCGGCCTTCGCCGTCGAGCGGGCCCGCGAACTGGGGCACCAGCTGCC
>CAYVQL010000635.1:0-906 GCA_964454135.1 uncultured Enterobacterales bacterium
ATGCGCGGCAGGCCCGACGAGGCCAGCTTCATCAGCTGGTAGGTCCAGCTGGACTGCCAGTCCACGCGTTCCTGCAGGAAGGCCGGGAAGCCGGGGTAGCCCAGCAGCGAAAGATCCTGGGTGCGGAACCAGACCAGCAGCCTGGCCTGGCGCAGGTCCAGGGCCCGGCCGCCGCCGGCCAGGGCCGCCATGCGGCGCAGCAGCTGGCGGGCGGCTTGCTCGCGTGACGCGCCCTCTTCGATGGGCTGATCGTTCCATCCGTGCAGCCAGAGCTCGCGCACCCAACCGCGGTACTCGGCGAAGGGCTCGGGATCGCGGGTGGGCTTGTCGCCTCCAGATGAGGTGGGATCGTAGGGAGGGCCTTCGCCTTCGGCTGCCACGGGGGGCAGCGGGGGGGACGGGAGGACGTAGCTCAGGGGCCGGGCCTGAGCCTGGCCGCCTGGGGATTCCCAGGATGAAGGGGTCACCAGCCCGAGGGGGCCCATAGAGAGGCCGCCATCAATATCTTCCGATTGAATCATTGATATGATCTATCCTGTTTCTACATGGCGAGCCAATTCTGGTGGTCAGAAGCTGTCCGCATAGCCGGGATTTCTTTGTCACTTCTTGTCGCGCCCCCTTGTACGAGCAGGCCTCCGGAGCAGGCCGTGCAGTGCGGGCTGGCCAGGGGCGAAGCTGCCCGGATCCGCCCGAGCCCGAGCAACGCCTCGCCCTCGCCTCGAACCTGCGGCGGCAGGAGAGACGGCGAATGCCCCGACTGTGGAGGGACGGAGAACTTCCCGTCCGAAGGCGTGTGTAATAGTTGGCTATCTAAAGGAAATAAGAAGAAAATAGTAATGAAGTCATCCTGACCCCACCGCCTCCACCGCCTTGACCCCACCGCCTGACCCCACCGCCCCACCGCCG
>CAYVQL010000635.1:916-2965 GCA_964454135.1 uncultured Enterobacterales bacterium
CATCTATTCCCACAAAGCTTTACATCTCATCCACACCCTCGTGACCCCACCGCCTTGACCCCACCGCCTTGGGCCTGGTGGCGGCCGGAGCTTCGGACTCACCGGCTGGGAGGCAGGTCATGGCCGGTGACGGTGCCGTCATCCTCCAGCCCCAGGATGAGCACGCCGCCCTCGGCATTGGCGAAGGCCGCCCCGTGCTCCGCCACCTGGTCGCGCACAGCCCGCCGGTCGCGGGACACCTTGGCCCCCGGCGACCCTCGTGCAGCGACTTACGGTCGAAGTGCTGGTCCTCGTCGCGGTCGAGGAAGGGGGTGATGTCGAAGGTGGGGGTGGTCATGGAGGGGAACTTGCAGTCGAGGCGACAGTCGTAACCCGCAAGGTCAGGCTGTCTTCGGGCCTCGGAGAACACGAATCCACTGCGGCGAGCAGCGATGCTGGCGTGTCAAGAGAGGCAAGAGGGTGCGGCGTCAACGAGAGCTTGGCCGGCATTGTGCTCATTCGCAGTCGGTTCTCGCTGCTCCGTTGCTGTAGATGTCAGCACTCCCGCCGATGGACAATGACGCGGCGAAGGCCTCCGCATCCGACTGGCAGAGGGAGTCGTTGCTGGAAATCAGGAGATTTCCACCTACCGAAACGAGGCTCGACAGGTCATCGAGGCTGGTGAGCGAGTCGTTGTGAGTGATCGTGAGCGAGCCGTAGGTGGATACGAGGTTCTCCAATCCGTCGAGACTCGTCATCGAGTCGTTGTCGCTGATGTGCATGAGGCCGCCAATGGCGGTGAGTCCTTCGAGCCCTTCGAGGCTGACCAGGTCCGTGTTGTCGTAGATCCACACGGTGGTCACGGTAGTGAGGCTGCACAGGCCTGTGAGGTCGATCAGAGAGTAGTTGTCGTTGACATACAGCCCGTTTCCAACTGTCGTGAGACTGGGCAGAGAGACTGTGGTCAGAGAGCCGTTCTCTTCGATTCTAAGATAGCGTCCGACATAGCTGAGGCTCGCCAAGCCACGGATGTCAGCCATCGCGTCGTTGTCGGAGATGCTGAAGTCGTTCCCGACAGTCGTAAGGCCCGACAGGCCATCGAGGTTCTGGAGCGATGCGTTATCTGCGATGCTGAAGTCGTTGGCTACCGAAGCCAGATTCGGCATCCCGATGGTGGTGACATAGGCGTTCGTCTGAATCTGCACGTAGTCACCCACCGAGTCGAGACATGGAAGATTGAGGTTCGTCAACCAGTCCTGCTCCTGGACAAGGACATACCCGCTGACGCTCTGACACTCTTCGATGGAGGAGAGATCGGTACTGTTTTCCACGGTGAAGCTGCCTTCGCAGGGTGAACAGTCCGGATCAGCGTCGGCGTCGGTGTCCGCGTCCGCATCGGTGTCCGCGTCCGTGTCAGCATCAGAATCGGCGTCTGTGTCTGTGTCTGTGTCCGTATCGGCGTCTGCGTCGGAGTCGGTGTCTGCCTCCTCGCAGTCGGGGGCGCCTTGGCATCCGTCGTCATCGCAGTCGAACAGGCCGTCGCGGTCATTGTCCGCCCCATCCGAACACTCACCAGACTCATCCCCCTCATATTCCTCGACAAACTGTGCGCAGGTGTCGTCCTTGTCGCCACAGGAGATGATGAAGAACGACCCGATAGCGAGTATGATGTACCTGCGTCGATTCACGATGTGCTCCAACAGCGAGCCTACCATGACTCCAGAGTCAGTGGCGATCCCATAGTCGTCGGCCCGATTCTGGTACGCCCCTTGCTATCGCCTTCACGGGGCATCCCTGCGCTCCATTAGCGCCCCGCTGGAGTGCGGCGTGGGTGGCACGGGGCAGAGCCGGCCCCGGCGGCGACGCCGAGCGGCGTTCTGCCGACGACTGGCCGCGTAGAGGGCGCCGCATATGGACCGCGGCCTATCCTGATAGTTCGCCATGCGCCCCTGCGCGGCGCTCCCGAGGAGCATGAAACAGCCTGCCGGGTCCGGCGAGCCGCGGGCGGCCAGGCAAGAGTGGGTCCGCTTGCGCTCCGGCTCAGCCTCGGCTCGAGTCGGCCCGGGAAGT
>CAYVQL010000636.1:0-2954 GCA_964454135.1 uncultured Enterobacterales bacterium
GTCAGCCCCTCCTGCTCCGACAGCGCGTTGCAGAACGCCACCGCGTCCAGCCAGCGCACCTTCTGCACCGGCTTGTCGTCCCCGACCAAGCTGACGCCCTCGTACTCCTCCTGCGACGGGTTGCGCCCCGTCACCGCCCGGTACAACCCCTGCGTCACCTCCGTCGACCCCAGCGCAAACCCCCGCGTCAGCCGCACCCAATGCCGTGTCTCGTCGTCGTCCCGACCCTCCTCGTCCGAGACGCTCCCCATCCAGAACTCACCCGGCTCGATCGACACCAGCTCGTACCCGTGCGCGTCGATCACCGAACCGCCAAGGCCGCCGCTCGTTGCCGCTCGCGCCGCCCTTCCCGCGTTGCGCTCCAGCCACTCTCGGGCCTCGGAAACCTGAGCAATCGCAACCCGATGGTCTTCGCCGTCGATGGTCACCTTCTCGTCGCCATACTCTCCCAGGAACAGTTCCACGGCCTCCACCGCCTCCGGTCCGCCGGACTCGCGCAGGGAGCGGCCCAGTTCCCACGCCTCCGTGGCTGCCTCCAGGAGGGCGGCGGACCGCTCCGCGAGCAACCGCGCCAGCGCCTCCTCCGCCTCCTTGCGCGCCCTTTCCTCTTCGGCTTCCTTCGCCTCCCGCTCCGCTTGTTTTCGCTTCAACTCATCCAGCTTTCGGCGGTACTCCTCGTTGCCGGGGGGTGGAGACGGGGGCGGATCATCCGGGTTGTCGTCGTCCGGTGCGAAGAGCGAAGCGTAGGCATCCGGTAGGGAGCCGACCAGGCCTTCCACATCGACCGCGGAGGCCTCGGCGCTGGCCAGCAGGCGTCCCGACCGCGTATCGAACGCCTTCAGCGTGACCCAGTACTGCGTGCCCGCCAGGACCACCGAACCGGCGATGATCCGGTCCGCGCCGATCAGCTGGCCCGTCTCCACCTCGCACTGGCCGATGCAGGCCGCCAGGTCCTCGGCGTTGGCGTCCAGCAGCTCCAGCATGTTCTCCCGGGTGATGATCTCCCACTCGTCCGCGTCCAGATCGCGCACCGCCGCCGTGCGGACCCGATCCGCCAGCAGCCCCAGCACGGCCTCGTCGACGCGGCCATCACCCGAAAACTCCAACACGGCCAGGCGCTCCGCTCGCGCTGTCAGCGTGACGGCGAGTACCCCGGTCAGGCATGCCAGGCAGGCCCAGGTCTTGTGGTTGCGGGACGACAGCTCGATTCCCCTCCCTCGGTGAACGAGCACTATACCAGCGTCGGTCAGGGTGGGGATCGGTGGTGCTGCCCTGGCCGGCACGCGAACCGAGAATCGCCCAGCCGCTCCCGGTGCGAAGGTGATCTTCCAAGTGCGCTGGACGCAAAGCGCGGGGGAGGAGAGGGACATGGCGGATGGGGCCGGTCTTGTCCTGTTGCTGGCCTACTGCGCCCACAGGACCTGCCAGGCGTGTTCCCCCAGGATGCCCTCGTATCCCTGCAGGTACCCGCCCGCATCACGATAGTGCTCTACGGGAACGACTTGCATGGTCCAGCAGGCCAGGCTGTCACCAGTGTCCACGTCGCTGGTGCGGGCGTGGCGAACGCCGCTGGCGGATGCCTGCTCATAGTGGCGGTGGTGCAGGCCGTTGAAGCCACCGCAGGTCACCGGTTCCGTTCCGTCGATGTATCGGTAGTCGGACCCGTCGGTCGTCTCGGTCAAGGGATCGTGGTCCTGTGCCCACACGTTGTAGAAATCGGCCTCGCTGCCCTGCCACGAACCCTGCAAACCAATCTCCAGCTTGTACGCATAGGTTCCCTGGCGCGCGAATCGGTGTCGGCCGTCCAGAGCAGAGTAGTTCGGGTCACCAGGTTCGCCGAACCTCTCCCACCCGGTATCGCCGTCCCAGTACTTGGGGTACACCGATGCGAACAGCATCTCCCATTCTCCGTCCTCCAGGTTGGCTAGCCAGACATCGGAACAACCGGCAGTGGCCAATGGGCCCCAGCAAGCGAGCAGAAGGAGGAGAGTGCGCATGACGTGGCAACGAAGCAAGCGGGGCCGCTGAACCGAGCCGATCTCCACTCGCCAGTTCTTGTCGTGCATCACCGCGCCCACAGAACATGCCAGGCGTGGTAGCCGGGGGCGTTGAAACCATCCAGATACCCGGGATCCGCCTGGTACTGGAGGATGGGGACTATCTGTTTCCGCCAGCAACCCAGGTTGTCGCCCGAGTCGACATCGCTGGCCATGGCGTGGCGCAGACCGGAGGCGGCGCCGTCGACGTAGTGGCGGTCATGCAGGCCGTTGAAGCCGCCGCAGGCGGTGACCTGAGCCCCATCCAGATACCAGTAGTCGGAGCCGTCGGTCGTGGCCGTGAACGGATCGTGGTCCTGTTGCCAGATGATGAAGTTGCTGCGGGGCGTGGCGTCCCAGGTGCCGCCGTTGCCGACCTCGAGGCGGAAGGTGTAGGTGTCGGCGACGGCGAAGTGGTCGCGCTGGGCCAGCATGGAGTAGTCGTCGTCCATCGCGGCGCCACCCGTCTCCCAGTCGGCGGGATCCCACCAGGTCGGGTAGAGCGACGAGAACAGCTTGGTCCAGCCGCCGCCATCCAGGGTCATGTCGCAGTAGGCCTCCCAGGGTGACGAGAGGTCGCCGTCGGGGGCGATCCAGTAGAGACCGTCGCCGCTGGCGGCGCCGGCATCGAGGATGTCCTGGCAGGTCAGTGCGGCGCAGGCGGGGTGGCCACCGTAGATGCCGCCGTCGGCGACGCCATCGCAGTCGTTGTCCTGGCCATCGCAGGCCTCGTCGTTGCCGGGGAAGTTGAAGGGGTCCGCGTCGTCGCAGTCGTCACAGGCGTTGACGCCGTCGCCGTCGGCGTCTGGAGTGTCCGGGTCGTCGGCCTCCGTCAGGCCGTCGCAATCATTGTCCACACCATCACAGGCCTCGTCGTTGCCGGGGAAGTTGTCGGGGTCGGTGTCGTCGCAGTCGCCG
>CAYVQL010000637.1:0-2911 GCA_964454135.1 uncultured Enterobacterales bacterium
GATCTATTTATCCCTGTCCTCCCAGCTTTCTATCTTGTAGTGGTCGTTCTCGTAGCCGTCGAATTCGTCGTCGTCGTCGTCGATGCCGTCGCAGTCCTGGTCGATGCCGTCGTACCAGGTCTCTTCCGATGCCGGGTGGACGGCGGCGTTCTCGTCGTCGCAGTCCTCGCCGCCGTAGAGGTCGAGCTCGTAGCCGTCGTCGTCCTGGTCGTAGTCGTTGCTGCCGTCGCAGTCCTGGTCGGTGCCGTCGTACCAGGTCTCGTTGGCCCCGGGATTGACGCTTCCATCATCGTCGTCGCAGTCGCCCTCGTAGCCCACGGGCACGTCCAGCGGCTCGCCACCCGCGGCGAGCACGAGCTGTTCGTAGTCCTCGGCCCAGAAGCCGTCGTCGTCCTGATCGCCGTCGTCGCCGTCGCAGTCCTCGTCGATGCCGTTGTACCAGACCTCCTCGGTATGCGGGTCGGGGTTGATGCTGGCGTCCGAGTCGTCGCATTCCTCGACGTCGCAGAACCCCAGGCCCAGCCCGTCGACGTCGTAGCCGTCGCCGTCCTGGTCGCAGTCGTTGTCGTCGCAGTCCTGGTCGGTGCCGTCGTACCAGGTCTCGGGGGCGTCCGGGTGGACATCCGGGGCAGCGCTGCCGGCCGGGTTGTCGTCGTCGATGTCGGTGCCATCGATGCAGTCATCGCCGAAGACGCCGCCGCGGTTGGGGTAGGCCTCGCTGGCGTAGCCGTCGCCGTCCTGGTCGAAATCGTCGTCGCCCGCGCAGTCCTGGTCGACGCCGTCGTACCAGGTGTCGCTGGCCCCGGGGTAGGTGTCCGCCGCGCCCGGTTGGTCCCAGTCCAGGTAGCGGCCCTGGCGATCCGTGAAGCTGCTGGAGACCACCGTGTAGTCGGAAGGCTGATCATCGAGGGCGTCCCAGCAGTCTCCGCTGGGCAGGTCTCCGCTGCCGATGATCCCCAGCGTGGCGAGGCCCTCGTACTCCGCCAGGATCCATCCATCGCCGTCCTGATCGTAGTCGTCGTCGCCCCCGCAGTCCTGATCCACGCCGTCGTACCAGCCCTCTGTCGCCTCCGGGTGGATGTCGGCGCCCGTGAGCCCGCTCCCCTCGGGGCCGACCGAGGCGTCCCAGCAGTCGCCGTCCTGGCGGCTGTAGCCGTCGCCGTCGGCGTCGATGGAATCCCAGGTGGTGCCGCAGGCGCTGGAGAAGGCCAGCAAGAGGATGATGAAGCGGCCGGTCATGGCGAGCCCTCCCAGGCCAATGCGACGCTGGCTGCGATGTAGGGTCGGTCACCATCGCTTCCGTAGCTGAAGTCGAACCAGGGGAGCACGGGGACACGGCCGAAGCGGAAGCCCAGCAGGCCCGAGCCCCCCAGCGCCATGACACGCCCCTGGGAGGGGGCGATGCAGGCTTCGTCGCCGCAGGTGGTGCTGCCCGTCACACGGGCGGCGCCCATGGACCAGCTGGGAGCCGCCCCCAGGCGAACAGGCCCCAACGAGAGCAGGGCCGGCAGGCGTGCGTACCCAAGCAGAAGACGGTTTTGGAGAGGTTCCACGGGGATTCCGTCGCTGTAGCCTTCGTCTTCGAAGCGGCCCTGTCCCAGCTGGGGGGCGGTGCTCGCCGAGCGGAAGCCGAGCTCCGGGCGCAGACAGAAGCGCTTCCCGAAGCGCAAGACCAGGCCCAACCCCGCCTGCACGCCCAGGCCGCCGAAATCCTCGGTTCCCACCGCCGCGTTTCCGGCAGCTTCGCCGGTGACGGTCCACGCCGCGCCTGCGGAGATGTGCGGGCGCAGGCTGAGCTCCGCGCCCTCGTCCGGAGGAGGCGGCGGCTGGGCCGTGGCCTCGGCCTGCTGACCGGAGCTGTCCATGTCGGCCAGCTCGTCGAAGAACGACTCCGCGTCCACGGGCTTCTGATCGCCTGTGCCCTCTGTGGCCTTGTCTTTTCCCTGCGCGTCCGTTCCCTGCGCGGTCTGCGAGGAGTCCTGCTGGCTCTCTTGCTCGGGCTTCTCCGCGGTCTTCTCCGCCTTGCGCGCTTTGCGCGCCTCGCGCCGGCTGTCGTAGTAGACGATCGAGCCGTAGTCGGGCTCCAACAGATCCGCTTCGGTGACGCCTTCCACCAGCGCGTCGAACTCGTCGAAGGTGCGCGGCAGCACCACGGTCAGCTCGCCGGCGTTGACGTTGATGGGCACCGAGCGCTCACCCCATTCGAAGGTGAAGGTGCCTGCTGGCATGGTCCATGGAGGCGATCCGCTGGAGCCCACCAGGTGGAAACCGCCGGACAGGCGGAACTCCGGGGCCATGACCACGCCCTTGCGGTTGGTGTTGCCGACGGCGCTGAGGAAGCGCGTCTTGAGGTCTTCTCCCAGGTCGTCGATCCAGCTGGACTGCCCCCCCAGGAGCGCCGCCGCCGAGATGAAAGGCAGAGCCTGAGCCTCGTCGCCTTGCTGCATATGGTGCGCACCCAGCAGCAGGAAGCTGCGCGCGGCGATGGAGGGCGGGATGTCATCGGTGCAGCCCAGCAGCATGTGCGCGCGCACCACGGCGTCCTCCAGATCTTCGGTCCCGTCGCCTCGCTGCGCGTCGAGCAGCTCGTCCAGCAGGTCGCTGTTGTGGCGTTTCAGGGTGCGGATGCCGACGTCCGACGGACAGGGATCGGTGGCGTGGACGGCGGAGAGCAGCGCGACAGCGGGCAGCATCGACATACACGTCCTCCATCGGTGGAGCCGGCGAACCGGAACGGAAAGCCGAAGTCTAACGCTTCGCGGTGCGGGTTGGGCAGGAATGGGGGGATCGGTGACGCAGGGGCCTCGGTCATCGTTGCGGCCACCACAGCGAGAACCCCCTTTGGACAACGTCTCGATTTCCGGGGCATCTTGGATGCCCCGGCGCGCCCATAAGGCGCGGGGAGGGGGGA
>CAYVQL010000638.1:0-2911 GCA_964454135.1 uncultured Enterobacterales bacterium
CTACGAGAGGAGTGCGTCCGCTGCATTGGGCCTGGCTTTTTACGAGAGGCTCAATGTTGAAGTAGTGGAAGATGTTCCTGGTGGTGGGCTTGGCCGTGTGCTGCTGACGTGGCCGGTAGTGGAGCCCTCTGCCGAAGGTTGATACGCTCGTTAATACCCTCTGCAGTGAGGATCTCCATGTCGGTTCTCGCCTTTCTGGTGTGTATTTCGCTCGCTCTGGCGGTGCAGATGTCGGAACTGCTCGCCGACCACATCGAGGACCGATTGGAGGAAGCCGAGAGAGACCCGGCTGCGGCTGAGGCCTTGTGGGAGCCCATCGCGCACCTGCGGCGAAAGGGGAAACCGCGTCGTGCCGAGGATCTCGCGGCTCGCCTTGTTCAGATCGGCCTTGTCGGCAAGACCGAGGACGAGAAGGTGCGGTTGCTTCGACGGTCCCTGCACAAGCCCGCGTCGGAAGATCATCACCTGGCGACCGCCCAGGCCCTCGTGCCATTGGTAGACGGCGAGGAGCTGTTTCTGCTGCTCCTGGGACTGGCCAAGGTGCGCCTCCGCATGGGTGATCTGCCCGCAGCTGCCTCGCAGTACGAGCGGGCCATCGACATCGGGGAGCAAGCTCTCGGTCCGACTTCACCGCGGCTGTCGTTGCCGCAAATTCGGCTTGCAGGCCTGACCCTGATTCTGGGAGACACCACCCGGGCAGAGCGAGCGGTGAACCGCGCGCTCGCCCTCCCTGGGAGACGCAGTGAACCTCTGGCGATCATGGCCGCCTCCGTGGGTCTCGCCCTCGCCGTGGAGGGACACTCCGATCGGGCGAGGGCTCTCCTGGAGGCGGACCTGGGCTACAGCGACGACCTGCCCGGTGTCGTTGCGAGACGCGGCCTGGCCCTGATCGCCCTGCACGAGGGACGACCCGACAACGCGCTGAAGATCGTAGAGGAGGCTCGGGCGTTGCTCGACTCCATCGAAGATGCAGCCCTGCGTCTCGGCGACGATCCGCTCCCCCAAGACCTGGCGGCCCTGGAGGCCCGAGCGGCCGGAGATGCCGGCTACTACGGCCGCGCGGTGGAGGCTGAGGTCCACGGAGATTCCTCGTTCGATGCCGTGCTGCACTCGGCACGCCTCCACCTCGATGCCGGCGCGTACTACCGCGCGGAACCCCACCTGACCGCGGCGTTCCGGGCCTCGAACGATAAGTTGTCGCGTTCGCTCTACGAGGCCGAGTCGGGCCGCTACCACCTGCAAGTTGGCGACCTGAGTGCCGCCCAGGAGCGGTTCCGGCTCGCGGCGTTCTATCACTGTCGTGGCGGGACCACCGAGCTCGTCACCATGGACGAGACGGGGACCGCCATCGGACGTTCGACAGTCGAACCTCCCCCGCCATCTTCGGTGGCCGAGGTGTGTGCGAGGGCTCGGCTGGGCCAGTCCGAGCTTGCACTGGCTCGCGGGGATGTCACCGCGGCAGCCAAGGCACTCGACCAGGCCCTTCCCCATGTGCACCCGGGGTTGCCCGCGACGGTGCTACTCCGTCTGGATCTCGTCTCCAGGCGTCTGGGGCGAGCACCAGTACCCCACGAGCTCTCCCCGCGACACCCTCTGTCGGTCCAGGGGGACGTGGAGATGGCAAGCAGCCTGAACGACCTGGAGGCGGCGGTTCGCCGCCTGGACGCAGCACGCGTCCCGGCAACCGCGGTCCGGGCCCGCGCCTGGGATCGACTCACGGTCCTGCACCTCGCGGCCGGTGAGGTCCACGGGGCTGCCGAGGCGACCCGTCGCGCCAACGGAATTCGTGCCGAGCTTGCTGCTGAGGAGCTGCGCACCGCCCGAGGTGCCCCTGCGCGGATCCGCGCGGCCAGCAGGCTGGGCCCCTCGGTGTCGGCGTCCCTTCGCCTGCACTTCGCCTCGGACTCTCCGGCTACGGCCGAGTCCGTCTTCGACGCGATACTGGCGGTGAAGGGGGCGGCCCTGGACGTGGAGGGACAGCTGGCCCGTGGTTTTCATGCGGCTGCGAGTGAGGAGCTCGCGGACCGGTGGCAGGATGCGGTGCACCGTGCCGTGGCCGTCGCCCTGTCGCCCCCCGGCGAGAAGACCGAAGGAAGTAGTCTCATCGCCAGTCAGGCGCGCCTGTTCACAGAAATCGCCGTCGCCGGGCTGGAGGAGGAAGCGAGCAAGCTGGTGACTCCTGCCCTTCCAGATGCCGATCCCGACCAGGTGCACGCGGCGTTGGGCAGGCGGGATGCGCTGGTGGAATACATTCGTTCGGACGAGGGCTACGCGGCCTGTGTGGTGCGTTCGCGGGCCACGCGCTGTGTCGATCTGGGGCCGGCTTCTCCCATCGATCAGGCGGTCCACAGCCTGCTCGGCGATATCGTCGCACGGCGCGAGCTTTCCTCGGAGGTCCACGAGTTGGTTGTGGCCCCCCTGCCCCTGCAGGGGGTACGTCAGCTCTGGATCGCTCCAGACGGCGAGCTCAACCACGTGCCCTTCGAGGCGCTCCCTACCCGGGATCGGCGCGCCGTCGGGCCGGTGTCGTATCTGACATCGGGTCGCGATCTGCAGCATATCCACTCTGCAGATCCTTCCAGGGACGTCGTCCTGGTAGGTAACCCGGCGTTCGGAGAGGGCTTCGAACCCCTGCCCGGCGCAGAGGGCGAGGTGGCCGCCCTCCAGGAGCTGTTCCCCCAGTCTGTGGTGCTCACCGGGGCAGAAGCCACGGAGGCCGCCGTGAAGTCCGTGGACGGGCCCCGGGTGCTGCATCTCGCCACCCATGGCTTCTCGAGTCTGACCACGGGGGCCCGGGGCTTGGCGGTCACGGCACCGAAGAGCAAGATGCCGACCGAGCCCATGATCGATGCGGGACTAGCGCTCGCGGGTGCTGGGGTACGCCAACTGTCTTCCGGGCAAGCCCTGGCCG
>CAYVQL010000639.1:0-2902 GCA_964454135.1 uncultured Enterobacterales bacterium
CATCGAAGAGGCACCAGCCGGCGGCTACCTCACTGTCCGTCCGGAGCAACCGGCTGACCTTGAAGGCGGCCGGGGGGGAGCGCGTGTCCGACCCGTGGGTCCACGCGTTCTCGACCGAGGCCAAGGCGTCGTGCTCGCGGGTGATCCAGTTCAGCTCGGACCGCGGACCGTTCGAGGCGGAGATCCAGTGGTCGTCGGGCGAGGGGCTGGGCAACCGCCTGCTGGTGACCGTGCCGTTCAGCACGCAGGTCACCATCCTGGCCAAGACGCTGATCGTGAAGCTGCGCAACCTGTGCGGCGAGGAGAACCGCGTCACCACGACCATCGACGACGGGACCGCGCCGAGCAAGAACCAGGTCTCGCTGCGCAGCTCGGGGTACGGCGAGTGGGACGTGCCGCCGCACGCCAAGACCGTGGTGTGCCACCTGGCCGACTACACCGACGAGGACAACATCTACCTGGTCTTTCTCGACGGCCAGGGGATCGAACGGTTCCGCCGCGCGATCTCCGAGCTGAGCGAGGCCACCGGCGTGCCGGTGGGGTCGGCCAAGAAGGTGCGCCTCGAGGGCGCGGGCGAGACGCCGTTCGAGCTCGTCTGCGCGCTGGGGATGTAGCCATGCGCATCGCCGTCAAGCTGACCTTCGACGAGAACGCTGCGCTGCGCCTGCTCAACTGGCTGGCCCACGAGAACGCCCGCATCCTGCGCTACCGCCCCAACCTCCCCGGGTTGTACGAGTCGGGCGTGATCTACCAGCGCGAGCGGGGCGAGACCTGGTGCGACTACATCAACCTGCTCGCCCGCGGGCACGAGGACTGCGACGGGCTGGCCGCGGCCCGCGCCGGCGAGTTGATGGCCCGCGGCTACCGGGCGCTACAGCCCGGCGATGGGGGCTACCGAGATGCGCGGCGACGGCGGCTGCGGTCGATCCGCGCCGAGACCATGCTGCGCACCCGGACGAGGCGCGGCCGGCCCGGGCTGTACCACGTGATCGTGCGCTACCGCGTGGCGGGCCGCTGGTACCGCGACGACCCCAGCGCGCGCCTGGGCATGTACGACGCCCCGCGGAAGCCGAGGTGAAGCCATGGCCCTGGTGCGCGTGATGACCGTGAGGGACTGGAGAAGGAGGCAGAACGCCATGTCGAGCGAAGAGATCGGCCGCAAGCGACGCAAGCCGAAGCGGCGACACCGGATGGAAGGGGCCAAGCGCCGCCCGAGGCGGCACCGGATGGGTGCGGAGCGCCGCCCGCGGCCCCGTGACAAGAAGTGGAGCCAGGCGATCAAGCTGGGCGACAACATCGAGATCCGGGCCAAGGCGCCCTACCGGGCCGCCTCACTAGAGGTCAAGCCGGGGCTGTTCGTGGTCGGCGAGCTGCGCTCCGACGCGCTGGAGTTCGGGGCCGGCGCCCTGGACGTGACCAAGAGCCTGCTCAAGGCCGCCAGCAAGGGCGTGGACGCGATCTCGTCCAGCAAGTCCAAGGGCCGCAAGAAGAAGTCGAGCAAGTCCAGCAGCGCGTACACGCGCAAGCTGGCCGCGCTGCAGCAGCGGGAGCTGGCCCTGCAGATCCGCGAGGCCAAGGTCCAGCGCGCCGAACAGCGGCTGCGGCGGTGCTACGTCTCGGCCATGGAGTCGGGCTCCGGCGGCACGCCGCTCAAGCGCGAGGCCGTGCGCTGGATGGGCGACGAGGATCTGGTCGGCGACGAGGACCTGGTCGGCGAGTACGAGGAGCCCAACACGCTGGAGTACCTGATGTGGAAGCTCCACAAGGACGACGAGTAGGAGGCCGCCATGCCGAGCTGGACGGACATCAAGGCGCGCTGGTCCACGGGCTGGAAGGAGCTGCACCGCCAGGCCCTGGCCAAGCTCAGCAGCGCCATCAAGCGCAACCCCGAGTCCTTCCGGCCGCACGTGGAGGCCACGCTGGGCGACCTGGCGGCGGCGAAGGCCCACTTGCTCCGCATCCAGGCGACACTGCCGCAGATCCAGGACGTGGGCCAGCGGGCGCAGGCCGCCAAGCTGTTCGCGGCCCTGTACCAGCGCTACCACGTGCTGGCTGCGGGCATCTACGCCGACGCAGAGAAGGCCAAGCAGGCACAGCAGGGCCAGGCGGAGGTCAGCGGCGTGATCATCCCGCTGCTCATCGTGGGAGGCATCGTGCTGGGCGTCGCGGCCATCGCCTGGGCGGTGGCGTCGCGGGAGCACGCGAAGAACCTGCGCGACCAGACGGCACTCGCCGACCACGAGCTCACCGCGCGCGTCGAGGCCAGCAAGGAGGGCCGCGTCCTGCAGGAGACCACCCTGCCCGAGCAGCCGCAGGCCGCGCCGCTGCTGTCGGCGACCGCGCCGGACGTGGGCGGCGGCGGGACGGGCGCGAAGGTGGGCCTGGCCCTGGTGGGCGTGCTGGCCCTGGTCGCCGCTGGGCTGGCGGCGCCGATGCTCCTGAAGAGGTAGCGACCGGAGGACGACATGGCGACGAAGCGCACCCAGTTCCGGCTCTCCATCGTGGGCAACACCGAGGACGTGCCCCGCCTGATCCGCGGGTACGGCAAGCTCGTGTCCGGTGAGGTGGCCGTCGTGATGCGGCCCGCCGAGCGCAAGGCGCTGCTGGTCCGCATGGCCACCGACGCGGAGGCCCTGGTCTGGGAGGCCGGCGACGACGGCGACTACCTCCACGTGCCCGAGCGCGTCGTCACGGCCAAGGAGGCGGTGAAGCTGGCCAAGGCGGCGCAGAAGCCCATGCCGGCGAAGGGCTCGGTCACGCTGCGCGGTACCTGGACCGGGCTGTACGTCTGCGATGACGGCCGGCCGCGCATCCAGCTCAAGCGCAAGCTCGCCACCTACGGCACGCTGTTCCTCACCTCGTCTCCCGAGGGCGGCTGGGAGTGGGAGTTCCAGCGGTCGGG
>CAYVQL010000640.1:0-2858 GCA_964454135.1 uncultured Enterobacterales bacterium
ATCGGCTTTCAACCCTGGCAATGCATCGGTTGGCCGCAAGGATGACCGAGCCCGAATCACCTCGTGCGTTCGAGATGGCGACGGATGCGGTGCGCGAAGTCGGGCGCGCATTCGTCGAGCAGACCTTCAGGGAGGGGGTGCCGCTTCTTGCGCCTGCCGGTGCCGTGGACCCACTTGTCGACCACGTCCACCGCGATCTCGTCCTCGAAGTCGGGCGACGACTCGAGCACGTAGTGGCCCCGCCGGTGGCCCTCGAGGGCGTGCAGGCCCATCAGGATGCCCTCAAGGGTGGCGATGGCCTGTTCCTCCAAGCCCAGGCCCTGCAGGCGCAGCATCTCGTCGTGGAAGGGGGCGAGGCGCTCCTCCAGCAGCTCCCAGGCTACCTCCATTGGGTCGACGTATCCCCAGGAGTGGCGGCCGGCGCGGGCGTTGAGGTCGTCGAGCGTGACCGAGGTGAGCTCGACGATCAGCTCCTCGGCGAGGGCCTCTGCGTTCACCTCGGCCAGCATGTCGCCGGCGATGGACTCGGCCTCGGCGCGCAGTGCGGGCTTGCGGGCGAGCAGCTGGTGCAGGACCGATGCGGCCTCGCCGTCGGTGAGGGAGGCGATGAGGCTGGGCTGGCGGTGGCGTGGTGGCATGGGAAGCTCTGCCCGATTCCTATCCGAACTCGCGACGGGACATGGTCTCCGCGGCGCAGATGATCCGCGCATCGACAAGGTACGGCAAGGTGCCGAAGAAAATGCCGTCGCAACGGTCCATGGGCTCCACTTCCTTCTGTCTACGTGCCTGCCGGCGCCCGTCCAGCGCCATCGCAGCTGGTGCTCCTCCATCATGGCCTCGACACCCGGAAGACACGATGTCACTCCTCCCTGGTGGTGACCATTCGAGGCTGCAGACCTGCCTTCGCCAATGCAATCATCATCACCAGGCCCTGGTTGAAGGCTCCTGCCACCTGGCTCCGGGTACGGGTGATGATCGCCCAAAGGTCTTCGAGGAGCTGGGGGGAGGTGGTGATGGGAGGCATGCTCAAGATCCTGGAGGACCAGGTATTCTACCCGGGGAGCGACGTACCGGTCGTGCCCCGACCGCAAGCACCTCAACCCGCGTCCTCGACGAGAACGCGGTTGATCGGTGATCGAAAGATGGAGGCGGCGGGAGTCGAAAACTCATCGGGCAGGATGGAAGAACCCAGTGGCTGCGGTGGTTTGCGGCTTCCTGCCTTGTCTCTCGCCAAGCCAATGATTCGCGATGGCTAGGGGTGCTTGATCATGGTCTGCGATGGCTTGGCCACGAAATGGCCACAGCTCTGGAAGGAAGATGCCACACCCCCCACCGCCGAGACCGCCATCCTGCAGTTGTCTTACGAGCGGTGGACAATACCTCAACGGATCAATATACATCAGTGGCAGATTGAGGTATATGCTTTCACTGGACATTCATGATGGCATACCGTAAGCGAGCCCGATCCCAGAAGCGCGCCGAGCAGGCGTTCCTGGACGTCCTGCCACCGGCCGCTCGCGTCCAGGCCCTGGTCGATCACGGCGCAGACTTCGTCATCGGTGATCTGGCCATTCAGGTGAAGTGGGTCGGCGAAGGGAACCTCGGCGATGTTCGGCATGTGCTGAACGCGCCCCAGGTGCCGGACGTCGTCGTCGGTCGCCGCCTGTCGCCCGGAGCCCGCGATGCTCTCGCGCAAGCCGGGATCTCCTGGGTGGACGAGACTGGGGCGGCCGAGGTCGCCATAGGCACGATCATCGTGTCCAAGGCCGGGCACGCCAATCCCTCCAAGCCACACCCCGCCCGGTGGACGCCGGCCGTGTTGGCGGTGGCAGAGAGCCTCCTCTGCGAGACGGAGGCCACTGTGGCGAGCACGCGGGAGGCGACCGGTCTCTCGACCGGGAGCTGTACGACCGCCCTGCGCACCCTCACTGAGTTGGGCCTGCTGGAAGCCGACGCCCCACGTGGGCGCAGAGCCGGGCGACGCGTGCGCGACGTGCGAGCACTGCTGACGGCATACGCCACCGCGGCGGAAGCCTTGCGGCCAGCTGCGAGGCTCCGGTTCGGTGTCACCTGGCGTGATCCGGTGGCCGGACTCATCGAGATGGGCCGCAAGTGGACGAGCCTCGAAGTTGGCTGGTGCGCGACGGGCGCGGCGGGGGCGGCGGTGCTGGCCCCCTACCTGACCGCCCTCGGCGCCAGCGAGGTCTACATCGAAACGGATACCCTGGCTGGCATCGAGGCCGCCGCCAGGGCAGTCGGGCTTCGGCCCATCGAGGGCGGCCGGCTCACCCTGCGGCCCATGCCTACCCAGGGTGTCCGACGGCTGGCGACCGAGGCTGGAGGGCTGCGGGTGGCGCCGTGGCCTCGCGTCTACATGGACCTCTGCGCCATCGGCGTCAGGGGAGAAGAGGCGGCAGAGCACCTGCTGGAGGTCATGAATGCCCGAAGAGACTGAGCGTAGCCGGGCCGCGAGGCGCGCCGCAGAGCGGGCGCTCGTTCGCGTGGTCCATCACTACGGCGGTCGCTCCGAGTTCGTAGTGCTCGGTGGCCTTGTCCCAGAGCTGCTCTGCGCAGAGAGCGCCTTCCAGCATGCGGGTACGACCGACGTGGACGTGCAGGTCGATCTTGAGATCGCCTGCGGCGCGGTGCAGACGAGGCGGCTCGAGCGGGCCCTCCTGAACGCGGAGTTCGAGCCCGACGGCGAGCGTGTCTGGCGTTGGAGGGCCGATGCTCCCGAGCACGGCATGGTGATCAAGTTCGAGCTCCTGGCTGATCTGGAGGACCAGGTGTTGGGCGCCCAGTTAAGCGCCACGCTCGCTGGGTCGTCGATGTCGAGCCCCCGCGTGGCAGGCCGGTGG
>CAYVQL010000641.1:0-2851 GCA_964454135.1 uncultured Enterobacterales bacterium
ATGCCACTCTCAATATCGCCGATTCCTTCATTGAAGGCACCGCCGAGCAGGAGAACATCGGCGGCGGTGTAGGTATCTACGCCCAGCCCTGGACTGGCGGTCCTCCGACCCTGTCGGTCACGGACACCACCATCCAAGACAACGCCATCGCCGGAGTCTGGCTCTCAGGCCAGGGCAGCTACTCGCTCTCGGACAACACGATCCATGGTGGTGAAGGCTGGACCCGCGAAGGCTTGACCAAGTGCGGCGACGCGGTCTACGCCCGGGATGGCGTGACGGCATGGGATGGCAGCTTGGGCCTGCTGCTGGAGAGCAACGCGCTCCTGGACGGCCTGGGCGCTGGCCTGTTTCTGGACGACGCCTCGGCCACCCTCTCCAGCAATAGCTACGCGGACAACGCTGTGGACCTCGTGATGCAGGGCTCGGACTGCGAAACGCCGCCTGAAGGCTACGAGGGCGAGGTCTTCAGCTCGGACGTTGAGCTATGCCCGACCTACGACTTCGCTACCTGCGGTGACGAGTTCGCGTTGTTCCTGGCGCTCGCGGAACCGGAGTCGGGACACGGCGCGACGTTGATGAGCCCTGGCCTCCCCGGTCCAGGCGAGCTGAACGTCCCCACGCTGCCGGTTGCGCCCTCCCATACCTTCGAACCGCTACCGCTCCTGCCTCCAGCCCCGCGCGTGGAGCCGCTGAAGCTGCGCCTGGACCCACATAGGCACGAGCCGGCGCCTCCGGTCCCCCTCGTCGTGCCCAGAGAGCATTGAGCCCTCGATGGCCACTGCCGGCGCTGCTCACCTCGCGGCCCTTCTGCAACCCGGCACCCAGTTCTCTGCTTCCCGGCTGCCACGCACCCTCCTACCCGCTGCGCCCCGAGTGGCACCAGCCCATGGTGCGGGAGAGCTGCCTCGGCTGAGGCAGCCCGGTCGGCCCGGCCTCAAGATCCGCTACAGCGGTATGGTGCCCCGGGCGGTCCAGGAACATGCCCCCGTCGCGGATGTGGCCGCGCAGCTTGGCTGCGCTGCGTGCCCGGTCCGCTTCTTGAAGCTGCGCTCGGAGGCTCCGGCCCGGCTGGTGCAGAAGCCGGACCGCAGCGATCCGATCTCCAACCCGGCGGCTCCGATCCGGGCGGCGACCGCAGCCACCGAGCGGAGACCTGGCCGCCCACCTTCTTCTGGGCCAGAAATGGCCGAGGAGCGGCAAGCAGGGCGGCCTGCGATGCGCTCCCCTGTCGCGCTGATGGGACTCGACCCAGCTGATCCGTCATCCGCGTCATCGGTCCAGCTTCACCGCATCCTTGTCCAGGCGCCCTGGTGTTACATGCGGCCAGCAAGCGCGACGAAGCGCCTGGACCGGCCCAGGAACCCTCGTTGCCGCCCATCGGAAGAGAGCACCATGCCACGCAAGTCCAAGCTCGTTCCCTACCTCGACAAGCTCGGCATCGTCCCCGACAAGCAGCTCGCCGACATCGTCGGCTTGAGCATCGAGGCGGTCCGCAAGTACCGTCAGCGCCACGACATCCCCGCCCGCTGGCGAGGCGAGGGCGAACCGCTGCCCGTCGATGTCGAAGCCCAGCCCGCCCCTGCGCCCAGAAAGCGCTCCAGGCCAGCAAGGCGCCGCAAGTCGAAGCTCGATCCCCACATGGACAAGGTCGGTGTTCTGCCCGACAAGCAGGTCGCCATGCTGGCAGGCGTGACCCCCGAGAACGTCAGGGCGTTCAGGAATCGTCGAGGCATCCCGGCCAGGTGGCGGGGCGAAGGCGAGCCTCTGCCTGACGCCGGGGCACCCGCGCCTGCGCCACCGGCATCGAAGCGCGCGAGCAAGCCCCGCAAGGGCAAGCTCACGCCCTACTTGGCGGAGATCGGCATCTTGACAGACGGCGTCATTGCGAAGAAGGCCTCCACGACCCCGCAGAACGTCAGGAACTTCAGGATGCGCCACGGGATCCCGGCGCGGTGGCGTGGTGAGGGCGAGCCGCTGCCAGGCGAGGCCGAGATCCTGCAGTCGGCTGTGGAAGAGCCCAAGCCGGAGGTGGCGCCCGAGACCGAGGATGTGCCGCCCGAGCCGGAGAGCACCCCAGATCCGGAGGAGTCCACCCAGCCTACAGGCGTTGATCCCCCCGATGAACTGCCAGCCGATCCCGAAGAGGTCCTGTCGCCCGCGCTCACCAAGCCCGTGCTGCAGCAGGCCTACTCCGTGACGGTCGAGAGGCCGGAGGGTGAGGTCGAGTACGTGGCCACCGGAGCGGACATCGGGGAAGCGGCGACCAAGGCCGTAGCTGCACTGGGCGAGCACGGCATCGAGGGGACCGTGGTGGGGATCCGATTCCTGGCCTGCGCGCTGACGTAGCGACGTTGTGGCCAACAGGACCACGTCTTCGGAATCCTCGCTGTCTGTCCCAGCCCACGATCCCAGCCGGCGTCCCACTGGGGCGCACGTCGCGCACGACCTGGTGGCGGGCAGGGTGGCTCTGGAAGGCGCAGGGTCTGGTCTGGCTGCTGCGTGGGCTCGCGGGCGATGTGGACGCCATCGCCGTCGAGCACGTCCGCGCCCTGCCCAGTCGAGGACCACGCCGCCCGGGCCAGACCTGTGCTACGCTCACGTCAAGCATCGAGAGCATGGAGGTTGATCGTGGCATTCAGGGGATATCGAGCGCTGCTCGTGTTGATGTCGATCATCGCTTGCCGTGGGGAGAAGCCCGAGGACACGGCCGCCGAGGTCCCGGAGGACACGGACTGCGAGCCCGTTGAGGAGATCCCCTACGACGGCATCGACCAGGACTGCGACGGCGGGGACCTAATCGATGTGGACGGCGACGGCTGGCCCGCAGCCGAGGTGGGCGGGGAGGACTGCG
>CAYVQL010000642.1:0-2850 GCA_964454135.1 uncultured Enterobacterales bacterium
CGCCCCGCCGCTCCCCGCGCCGACGATCGTGCGATCCCAGCCCCCCGGACCCGCAACGCTTCTACCAGCAATCCCCGAAGGAGCGTCGTCCACGCCACTGGCCTCGACGCGGAAGTAGCGCCGGCAGAGCAGCCTGGCGACGCCTGTGGCGCGTCTCCAGCGCCTGGGCCAGAACGCACTGACGCCCCCGGAGCATTCTGCTATCGTCAAGGGAAGACCCGAGGACAAGCATGCGCGCTCGACTCCCCCTTTGCAGCCTGTTGTTGCTGGCGTCTGCCTGCTCACGCCCCGAGGGCTTCTTCCAGGGTGAGTGCCGCGACGGCTACGACAACGACGACGACGGTCTCTCCGACTGCAACGACCCGGACTGCAGTGACGACTCCACCTGCGTGCCCGAGACCGACGACGACGACGATCCGGCGCCCCATGACGACGGCGAGGACGACGATGTGGGGGACGAGGCGGGGGACGACATCGCCACGCCTGGCCCCTGCCGTTCGATGACGACGACACCGCGCTCATCAACGACGAGATCAACCCAGCCGGTGACCGTGATTTCTACTACATCGAGCCCGAGCCGGGCTCCATGGTGCAGGCCTACACCGAAGCCTACCACCTGGACGGCGCCGCCAATCCCGACACGGTCCTGCGGCTCTACGACAGCTCCGGCAACATCTTGGCCGAAGACGACGATTTCCCGTACTGGGTGTGGGGCACCGACTCCGCCCTGTTCTGGCAGGCCACCGACGCGGACGGCTACTACCTGGAGGTGCTGGACTGGAGCGACTGGTCGCCCGACTCGCAAGGACCGGAAGGCGGCGCCGCCTACGACTACGAGCTCCACCTGCAGCAGCACGACCTCGACGACCTTGAGTGGGGCGACAACGACACCATGGAGGAGGCCGACTACGGCTACTACGCCGCCCGCGCCGACGGCAGCGACGGCTACGAGCTGTACTGGTGGCTGTTTCCCCTGCGCTACGGCGACACCGCGCTCGACCAATTCTTCGGCGAGATCGAACAGGCCGGCGACATCGACCTGTGGCCCATCGAGCTGGGCGAGGACTCCGTCGGCAGCTTCTACCAGTGCTCCTTCTGGTACAGCGACCTGCAGAGCCTGGCCCCCCTGATGACCCTCTACGACGAGGACTGGAACCTGCTGGCCCAGACCACGGATCCCGTCATCGCCAATGGCGGGAAGTTCTACTACGATCCCGGCATCACCTACCGTATACCGAAGGCAGGAAGGTACTACCTGGCCGTCGAGGACGAGCTGGGGGGCGGCGGTGGGAGCGGCTACTTCTATCCCGGCGTGCAGCAAACCTGGGATTTCAGCTTCGTGAGCTCCGACCAGGAGCCGAACCACCCCATCCAGCGGGCGCAGTCCCTCGCCATGAGCGAGAGCGGCAAAGGTTCCGGCTACTGGTACGGCTGGTTCTCCGGCCTGCTGGACACCAGCGAAGACCAGGACTTCTTCCTGCTCCGCTCCAGCGCTGTAGGGGGCCTGTCCGGGCAGTTTCTGAGCGTCTTCGTCGAGACGGCGCTGCACGGCTCGCAGCTCAACGCCGAGCTGACCCTCTACCGCGCTGACGGTGGGGGGAGCTACTCCGAGCTGGCCTCGGCCCTGCTGCTTCCCGGCGGCAGCTCCAGCGACGATCCGGCCATCACGAACCTCGAGCTGACCAGCGACGACGACGTCTACATCGCCATCACGCACGAGGATCCCGGCGACCGGCCGGCACCCTCCCACTCCTTCTTCGGGTTCGTGGATCTCTACTCCTCGGCGGTCTACTGACATGGGATAGTACCGACGTCCAAGCCTCGAGGGCTCCCCATGTTCTACGTCCACCTGCTCATCGCCGTCGCCCTGGGCTACCTCTCGGGCTCGGTCAACTACGCCATCCTCGTCGCTCGCGCCGTCAAGGGCATCGACATCCGCAAGGTGGGCAACTTCAACCCCGGAGCCGCCAACGTCTCGCGCAGCGTGGGCAAGCCCTGGGGCATCCTGACAGGCACCCTGGACGCCTGCAAAGCCCTGATCCCCATGCTCCTGGCGGACCTGCTCTTCTTCGACGCCTCCCAGCCGGCGGGCATCCTGGCCATCTACGCCGCCGGCATCGCCGGGGTCGCAGGGCACTGCAGGCCTGTGTACTACCGCTTCAAGGGGGGCAAGGGGGCGGGTTCCCTCATAGGCGTGTTCCTCTACTTCACGCCCGTGGAGTTCGCCCTCTCCATGCTTCTGGCCATGGGCTGCGTGGGCGTCTTCATCCGCGGGGTGGAGTATCGCTGGGGCCGCTGGGTCCCCATCTGTTTCATCACCATCGCGCCCTTTCTGACCCTGGCCACGGCCTTGTCGCTGGACATCCCCCTGGGGGGGCGCTTCAGCTTCGGCGGCCACGGCTGGCCCATCGTCGTGGGCGTCTTCGCCGCATCCCTGGGCACCCTGGCGCTGAATTTCGACTTCATGGGTCGCCGCGTGGACGAGGTCCAGGCTTCCAAGAAGTGAAAACCCGTCCCACACGGCCCGCCAGCGAACCGCAACTGCCACATCGAGGTCTGTCGTGAAGATCGTCACCAGCGCCGCTGTCCAGCTCAGCCACCAACGCCTGCAGGAGCTGGGGGTGCGTGTGCTCGAGCACCCCCTCTTCATCAACGGCGAGCCCTACCCGGCGTCCATCTCCATGAGCCGACAAGCCATGGACGAGCTGCGCACCGCGGTCCGCAAGAAGAAGAACAAGTTCTCCACGTCGGCCTTCTCCGAAGAAGATCTGCGCCAGGCCTACCTGGACCTGCAGGATGAGACCATCATCTCCTTCCACCAGTCCCTCAACAACTCCAAGGCCTCGGGCG
>CAYVQL010000643.1:0-2822 GCA_964454135.1 uncultured Enterobacterales bacterium
GGGGAGCTGGCACCCGGGCCACGGCCAGCAGCTCGCGCCAGCGCAGCTGGTAGGCCCGGCCCAGGCTGGTGCGCGGCGCAAAGGCCTCGAGGGCCTCGCCAGCGATGCGCAGGGCCTCGCTGGCGTGCGGCGCATCCGCACAGCCGGCCACCAGGCCCAGGGCCTGGGAGGTGGGCAGGTGCACGCTGCCCTGCAGCGCCTCGCCGCAGCGCAGCAGAAGCAGCATGCGGCTGAGATCGGCGCTGGGCGTGCTGGCTGCCAGCAGCTCGCGGGCAGGCCCTCGACTCAGAGTCTCCTCCCAGCTCGCGTAGAGCTGACGGGCGGCCTCGCTGCGTCGCGACCAGCGCTGCGCAGCGGCCCCCAGCTGCCCAGGGATCCGCATTGGGTCGGCCTCGGGATCGGAGAGCAGGGCGCGCGCCTCCTGCAACGCGCCGGGCACCTCTTCCCAGCCCTCCTGGGCCAGGCAGGCCATCTCCACGGCCTCGACCACCGCGTCCAGGGCCGGCACGCCCTCCGGCCGCCTTGGGCCCGGATTCTCGACCCCCAGCAGCAGCGGGAGGCAGAAGCAGAGGGCTGCGCGTAGTACACTGCCTGCCGCGGGCACCCTTGTCCGTCCACGGCCGGATCCCGCCGCTCGACCCTCGCCCTCCTCCAGGTTCTGCAAGCTCTTCGTCATGCACTACGCCGCTCCCCGCCTTCCCTATGCGCCCGCCGGAACGCACGCCATGCTCCAACAGGCCGGCGTGGCGCCGGATGCGCCCCTGCCCACCCAGCGCGCCGCCCTGGAATCGCTCTGCGCCCAACAGCCCGAGCGCCTGCAGCAGCTGGATCCCATCCTGCTGAAGCTGCGCGACCTCGAGACCCTGGACGAAGGCCTGCCTCGCATCCTGGGCAGCGTTCGCCGGGTGGGACTGCTTGCCTGCGATCCCATCACGGTCAGCTGGTGGGGCTGGAATGCCACCAGCGGGGCGCGGGAGGCGGTGCGCTGCCTGCGACCGCGCTGGAGGAAAGACCCGGTCTGGCATCGTCGCCTGCAGCGCGGCGTGCGCATCGCCAGCGCCCTGCGCGGGCTCGCCCCCCTGCGCTGGCGTCCCCACGACGCCTGGCCCCACGTGCACTGCGGCCTGCCGGGCGTCCCCCTGGCGGATCTCCTGCCCGCGCAGGACCCTCCCGACGCCACCGACCTGACCTGGTGGGCGGCCCTGGCGCTGCAGCAGCTGGCCCAGCTGCATCGCGCCGGCTTGACCCACGGTTCCATCGACGGGCAGCACCTGCTGCTGCAACCTGGCGGACTGGCCCTGGTCTGGCTCGACGTGCTGCGCTCCGTGCCTAGCTCGACACAGGCCGACGTGAGCGACCTGGCGCGCTGTCTGGGGGCGCTGGATCATAAGCAGCAGCATCCCTTGACCCAGCTGATGGCTCCCTGGGGCGAGAATCCGCCTGCCACGGCCACCGACGGCCTGGCGCTGCTGCGTCGCGTGCTGGCGGATCTTCTCATGGAGGAGCGCCATCGCATCGTGCTGCGCGTGCGCTTCCGAGGCCGTCAACAGCGCCGAGCCCACCTGCTGCGCACGACGCGCGCCCTGAGCCGCGCGCTGCCTCCTCCCAGCGGCCACTGCTGCCTGCGGGCGGCCCTCGATGGCAGCTTGTTCCTGCTCAAGAGCGATGGCTGCGGCGTCTGGTGCGGCACCGCCGCCGGCCTGCCCGCCCAGCACATGCTGTCGCTCTACACCCCCAAGCTGGGCCTCAAGGCTCAGTCCGCCCGCATCATGCTGCGGGCCTGGGCACGCCGCGAAGATGGAGACGAAGAGCGCCGGGCGCGCGTGCAGCGGCAGCTGGGCGGCAGCGACGCGCTGGCCGCCGCCCTGACGCGCTGGCTCTCAGCCCAGTCACGGCTGCGTGTGCTCATGCTGCTGCTGGAACGCGGCCTCGACGCCCAGCGCTAGGTGCTCACGGAGCGAAGCCGACCATGCCCTCCGACGAAAAGAAGAAGCTCAGCGGCGTCCTGCGCAAAGGCTGTCTGGCGCCCGTGCTGGCCCTGGCGCTCTTGGCCCTGGGCGCCATCGCCCTGGTGAAGATCCTGCGCGTACGCGCCCTGGCGCGCCAGGAGGAGATCGCCCAGCAGGAGTTCACCCCGGTACTGGACAAGTTGACCGACGCCAGCAGCTCGAACGAGGACTACGACATCGACCAGACCGTCCGCGTGCTGCACGAAATCGACCTGGCGGTGGAGCAGAACGGTTCCATGAAGGAGTACCTGGCTCACCTGGCTCGCCAGGACTACCGTGGCGCGGCGCCCGAGGTGCTCCAGGCACGAAAGCGCATCCTGGACCTGCTCTTCCGGCTCTACGCGCGGCAGGTGGAGAGCGAGGACCAGGAGGCCATGTGGACCTTCTCGCGCCAGCTGATGCCCGCCCTCTCGGCGCTGAGCATGATGGAGGGAGGCGTCGCCATTCCGGGAACGGGCTCCTTCTCGGTGGATCGGGACCAGACCAAGCGCGTGCTCGAAGACATGAAGGAGCAGCAGCGGGCCCACGAGCGCTTCCTGCGGGAGGTGAACGAGCTGGAGAGCGAGCTCATCCAGGCCATGTTCGAGACCTCCGAGGTCTACTACCGCTATATGGCCGAGTGGGACCGCCTCTGCGTGCTGCGAGATCGGGCCTACCTGGCGGCCCACGAGGGCAACTGGCAGGCCAGCCTGGAGACCGCCGAGGCGGCCGTCGCGCTGGCGCCAACGGAGCGCGAGGCCCACCTGCTAAGAGCCCTGGCCTTGATCGAGGCACCGGAGATCTCCCCGGAGCGCGCCCAGCAGGTGCCTCAGC
>CAYVQL010000644.1:0-2813 GCA_964454135.1 uncultured Enterobacterales bacterium
GGGCCGGGTTTGGGGGCCCGGTACGGGTTCGCCCCGGGGCAGTTGACGGGGGTGTGGTCGATGCCCACGGGGCCCCCACCTGGCGCCATGGGCAACGCGACGACGGCTCCGCGTGCCCTTGTGAGGCCTGTGCGCGGGTCGCCGGCGCGGCCAGCGGTCTGCGTCAGTGGATCGGCTCATCGCTCGCCGGCGCGCGGCGGCTGGCGGTCTGGCTGGCCCTGGTGGCGGAGCACGTGCCTGGCGCCTTCGCGGCTGACGGCCCGCGCCGCGCATGGGCTCTGGTGCGCCGTCATTTCGGTTGGCTGGAGGCACGCCTGGCCGAGATCGAGAACCTGGAGATTCCTCCCCCGCCGCTGGGGCTTGCCGCCGATGTGAGCGCTGGCCTGCGGCTCCTCGTGGAGCACTGCATCCACGCTGGGCTCGCGCTGCCCCTCGACCCGGGGGACCTGCTGGACGTGGAGCTGTGGCGGCGGCAGCGGCGCGAGGCGCGTCGCGCGGGAACGGCCGCGCGGTGGCCGGAGGGCGCTTCTGCCGCGAAGGTGTTCGCCGCCTGGCGCCGCCAGGCCGACGCGAACTGGCGCACCACCGTCGGGCTGGGCCAGCTCCCGGGGCCCTGGGTGCGGCCCTGTGGCAAGTCGGTGTTGTGGAAGGTGGAAAAGCCCGCTGGGGCCCAGGGCGACGAGGTCGCCGCCGGCGGTGCCTCCCTTGTTCCTGAGCCGCGGCTGGTGGTGGAAGGGGACTCTGGCCCCCGGGACGGCGCCCCGCGCTGGCAGCTCCAACTTCATGCTTGGCTGGCCGTGAACGGCGGCACCATCGAGGGAATTTTCGCTGCGGCCGTCGCCGCTGCTGCAAGCACGGCGGAGGCGGCATGATGGCATCTTTTCGCACCGGCTCCGCGGCTCATGTGGTGCTGCGCCGCTCCTTCTCCCTCCCCCATCCTTCGGCGCGGCCAGCGTGTGCCGCGGCGCCAGTGCGTCCCCTCCACGTCTCCAGCCTGCTGGCCGGGCCAGCTCCTATGTCGGAAGGGTGATCGAATGGAATCAGGAACACTTTTTTGTGACGTTTGTGAGGCGTATGTTCTGCGCTCTGAACATGCCCGCCATCGGCGTCGGCACCAGCGTCTTTTCGAGGGGATCCGCATCGGTGGCCGGACCGTCGGCAGCGTCATTGCGCGCGACGGCATGCTGCGCGTCGCGCGCGTGGGGCCGACCTCCGGCAAGCGGGCCAAGTCGTTGGTGATGGATCTGCTGGGACTGGCCGCGGACGAGGTGCGATGGGCCGGCCCGCCGCACCGGAGCCTTCGCGCCTTCATCGCCTTCGGGGGCTTCGGTGACGTCTACGCTGTCGGCCTCGTGCTGGCCCGCGCAAACCTGGAGACGCCAAACCGCGGCCACGTCGAGTACGTCTGGGTCGTGCCGGGCTGGCGCCGCTGCCACGTCGCCTCGGTGTCGGTCGCATCGGCTTCCGCCTCCCTGGACACCGACCCGGCCAGCCCCATCTGGGCGATGCCCGCTACTGTCACGGGCGCCGCACTGGTCGTGGGCTACCGCCCTGACGCCTGCTACCGGCCACGGCCCGGCCTGGCGCCGCTGCCGCCCGAACTGGGGGGGCCTCCGTGTTGACTGGTCCCTCGACCCCGACCCCGCTGGCTCACCCCACGTCGCTGCGCCCCGACCTGGTGGACCTGCCCGGCTCCAGCCTGGCCCGCGTGCCCGCATGCTCTGCAGCCGCCGTGCAGGCAGCCTGGGGGGACCGCGTGCCGATGGCGCTGGCGCCCGATGCGTTGCCCGCGCTCGACAGCTGGGCGCTGGCGCTGCGCGGCCAGGCGCCCATGGCCGGATGGCATACGGAGGGCCCAGGCCGCTCCCAGGCCGAGGTGCTGCCCATGGTCGCCTGGCTCCGTCGCCACGCAGAAACTGGCCGACCTTTCTCGTTCAACTCCCTTTGGTGGGAAAAGCTGGGAGGAAGGCGGTATCCGCTCTTCATCCCTCGATATTCTGGCCCCCTCGCAATCACCCGCCGCCAGTACCTTGGCGCACGCAAGCGCGGACCCCGGCACCTCCTGGCGGCGATGCGGAGGGATGTCCGCGCGCTGCTGAAGCCCCCTCCGGGTTTGTCGTTGCTCGAAGGGGACTTCGCGAGCTGCCATGGGCACATTGCCCAGGCGCTTTGTGGCGATACGCGGCTCGCCGCCGACCTCGCACAGGACTTTCACCGAGCTACCGGCGACAGGCTCGCAGCGCCCTCACAGCCGCCCGGCACGCGGCGTCGCTTCGGTAAGGCGGGGAATTTCACCCTCCTCTTCGGCGCCAGCCCTCGGGGCCTGCGGCAGCTGGCCGCTGATTTCTTCGGCCGCGATCCCGGCGAGGTGGCTGCTGTCACCGCCTGGTGCGCTTGGTGGGATCGATATCCCCGTCTGCGGGCCTTTCGAGATGGCATCCGCGCCCTAGTCGGCCGCGCCCAGACCGAGCGACGCGCCTTGGTGCTCGCGGGCCCGTCTGGGCGCGTTTCCCGGTTCAGCTCGGCCATGGTGAGGGGCCAGGTGGCGCGCGGCCCCAGGCCCGCCCCGGGCCGCTCCGGCGCCTGGCGCAGTGTTTTTTCCGCCTGCTGTCGGTCCGTGGAAGGCGATCTCCTCGATGGTGCGCTTCGTCGATTCCACGCCGGTCGCGCAGAGCACGGCGGCCGACCTGTTCTCCCGCTCTTCGACGGCGTGCTGGTGGCCGCGCCGGTCGGATCGGAGCCGGCTGTTTGGAACGCGCTTGAAACCGCAGGGGCCGCAGTGGCGAGCGAGATGGGTATGCCTGATCTGAGGA
>CAYVQL010000645.1:0-2788 GCA_964454135.1 uncultured Enterobacterales bacterium
ACAGCGCGACGGGAGGCCGTGTTGGCGGCCATCCGGGGCATGGGTCTCTGACCGCACCTGCCGCTTGAGGGCCCCCACGACGGCGCGCGCGGGCGCCCGATGCCACCCTTGGGCCAGGTGGGATCCGGCGCGGGTCCGCTCCAGCGCCTCGACCTGCTCCATCCTGATGCGGTAGGGATTGAGCGCACGCGCCGATGCCTGAAGGCTGATCCCCGCCCTCCCGTAGCCCAGCTCACTGGAGGGTGCGGCGCCTCGTGGCCAAGCTTCTGAGCGGAGGTCCCCATGCCCAAGCCCGGCCCGGCCGTCGTCTCCCCCATCACCCATACCCGCCGCACCGTGCTGGAATGGCTCAGTGGTGGCGTCACGCTCTCGCTGCTGCCCCCGGCCCTGGGTGTGGCCTGCACGAACGACAAGAACCGCAGTTACGACTGCTGCCCGAGCAAGCAAACCTCGGAGACCGGCGGAACCGACAGCGGCGGGGGTGGCGGCACCGACAGCCAAGCGCCGGCCGAGGCATGCGAAGGCGGCATCGAGTTCCAGCCCGGCAACGACGGGGGCGAGGTCTACGAGGATTGGCCGGTACGCACGGTGGATCACCAGGATCCGAACGCCATCCTGAAGGACTGGAAGCTGACCGTGGACGGCATGGTGGACAACCCGGCCAGCTACAGCTTCGAGGAGCTGCTTGCCCTGGCGCGCCATGACCAGACCAGCGACTTCCACTGCGTCGAGGGCTGGTCGGTCTACGACGTACCCTGGAACGGGCTGCACATCTCGGAGCTGCTCGAGCGCGCCGGGTTGCAGAAGGGTGTCACCCACATCACCTTCCACACCGTGGATGGGATCTACAACGAGTCCCTGCCCCTGGACGTGGCCCTCGAACCCGAGACCATGCTGGCCTATGGCGTCTGCGACGCCACCCTGCCCCTGGATCACGGCTTCCCGCTGCGCCTGGTGGTGCCGCGCCTGCTGGCCTACAAAAACCCCAAATACGTCCAGCGCATAGAGTTCACCGATCACGCCGTGGAGGGCTACTGGGTCCAGCGCGGCTACAGCTACGAAGGCGAGGTACCCGAGGACCGGCTGCGCGACTAGGAGCTCTCGCTCCCCCTCAAACGGCCTCCATGCAGCTCAACCTTCAACAACAGGCCGCCAGCCTGCATGGACGCTCGATCGAGGGCGAGGGCGAGGGCGAGGACGTCGCTTGGAGGGGAGTGGTGCGTGCGGACGAAGACCTCGTCGCCCCCCCAGAGCGGACCTGTCGCGGAGGATTCAAACGAGCGGAGTTCGCTTCCCCGTTCCAACGCCTTCCGGGCCCACGGCCCTCAGCCAGCGCCCAGGCTGTGCTCCATCCGCTCGATCAGCTCCAGCTGGATGTCGCGGTTGAGATCGACGAAGTAGGCATTGTAGCCCGATATGCGCACGAGTAGATCCCGATGCCGCTCGGGGTTCTGCATGGCCTCGCGCAGGGTGGCGGTGCTGGTCACGTTGAACTGCATCTGCATGCCGCCCAGGTCGAAGTATGCCGCGGCGTAAGCGGTCATCCGGTCCACCAGCTGCCGCTGCGAGTCCTGCGGCCCGGGCACCACCTTGATGTTGAACGCGATGTTGTTGGGCATGAGCGCGGCATCCAGCTGAGCCACGGCCTGCATCTGGCTGGTGAGCGTGGCGCCGGCCTTGGCCGAGGGGGTCAGGCCCGGTGTGAAGGGCTTTCCTCTGGGTCGCCCGCTGGGCAAGGCGCCCGATAGCAGCCCAAAGGCCACGTGGTTCGACATGCTCCAGTAGCCGGGCAGGTAGCGTCCGCCGCGGTAGTGCTCCTGGGCCCCATAGCGAGCCAGCACGAAGGCTTGCACTTCGTCGGCGATCCCCTGCGTCAGCGGATCACCCTGGCCGAACTTGGGAGCGCCACGCTCCAGCTGGGCGGCCAGCGTCTCGTGACCCACGAAGTCGGCCTGCAGCGCACGCACCAGCGCGGCCAGCGTGAGCTGCCGCCGCTCGTAGACCAGCAGCCTGATGGCGGCCAGGCTGTCCACCACGTCGGTCAGCCCGATCATGGCCGTGCCGGAGGTGTTGTAGATGGCTCCCCCCTGCGTCACGTCCTTGCCGGACTGCATGGGGCCGTCGAAGAGCGCCGAGAACAGAGGAGAGGGCTTGAGCACCTGGTGGGCGCGGCCCAGCATGTTGTTGGCTTCCACCGAGCGGTCGATCACCCAGCCGAGCTGGGTCTTGTAGGCCTCCCAGAAGCTGGCGTAGTCGCCGAAGGACTCCGCAGGACCGCTGTTGGGGCCCACCTGGCAGCCCAGCACCGGGTGCCTGCCGTCGTGCAAGGCCATCTCCAGCGGCGCCACGAGGTTGAGCATCATGCAGTTGGTATGTCCGAAGTGCCGGCCACAGCTCGTCGGCTCGACGCAGCCGGTGGCGGTCCAGTCACGCGCGTGCTCGAGCCTGAAGCCTTGGGCGACCAAGGCCGGGACCACGGCGTCGTCGTTATGCAGCGAGGGTGTCGCGCGGGTCAAGGCGTTGACCTCGCAGACCCGCCGCAGGTAGGCCATGGAGTTGACCCCGGGCGCGTAACGGGCGTTGACGTTGGGGTCCTTGATCCGCAGCAGCTCGGTGGCCTTGAGGAAGATCCAGGTCAGGTCGCAGACCGCATCGTCCCCTTCCGGCGTCACGCCGCCCAGCGTGATCACCTGGTTCTCCGAGGAGCCGCCAAAGAGCCGGTTGCCCACGTCGGGCACCATGGGCAGGTGGTCCGTCGCCTTGAGCATCAGCGCGCAGCACAGCTCGA
>CAYVQL010000646.1:0-2787 GCA_964454135.1 uncultured Enterobacterales bacterium
CTCTGTCTGGTAGCCGCCTGCGACGACCAGGCTGAGGACAGCGCCCCCCAGGACCTGGACACCGGCACGCCCCCCGTCGAAGACAGCGCGTCCGCCTGGACCAACCCCGCAGATCTGGACGGCGACGGCTACAGCGAGTTCGATGGCGACTGCGACGACGGCGACGACCAGGTGCACCCCAACCGGGAGGAAGACTGCAACGGCAAGGACGACAACTGCAACGGCAACGTGGACGAGGGCTTCGCCGATGGCGACTTCGACGGCACCGCCGACTGCATGGACGTCGAGGAATGCGACGGCATGGACAACGACGGCGACGGCGTGACCGACGAGCAGTTCGCCGACGGCGACGATGACGGGGTGGCCGACTGCGTGGACGTCGAGGAATGCGACGGTCTGGACAACGACGGCGACGGCCAGACGGACGAGGGCTTCGACAGCGACGGCGACGGCTTCGTCACCTGTGGCGAGCAGCTCGACTGCGACGACGACGACGCGGCCATCAACCCGGGCGCCGAGGAGGCCGAGGGCAACCTGACGGACGACGACTGCGATGGCCTGGTGGACGAGGGCTTCTGGACCGAGGGCGATCTGATCATCAACGAGGTGATGAACAACCCCCTGAAGGTGGCCGACGACGACGGCGAGTGGTTCGAGCTGCTCAATCAGAGCGGCCGCACCCTCTACCTCAACGGTCTGCTCATCCGCTCCGGGGAAGGCGACGAGCACCTCGTCACCTCCCAGCAGCTGCTCACGCTGGAGCCGGGCGGGCTCTACGTCATGGCGCTCAACGGCGACGACGACGACAACGGCGGCATCCAGGTCGACTACGTCTACAGCGACGTGGTGCTGAGCAACGAGACCGACGAGCTGACCATCGAGGCCGGCGACGTGCTGCTGGATCAGGTCTCCTGGGACGATGGGGCCACCATGCCCGATCCCTCAGGCGCTTCCCTCTCCCTCGACCCGGTCTGGCAGGAAGAGGACGGCGACCGCCACGATCCCGCCTACTGGTGCGCGGCCAGCGAGTCCTGGGCCTGGCTCTCGGACCTGGGCAGCCCGGGCGCGTCGAATCCCAGCTGCCTCGAGGACCCGATCGTCGAGTGAGGCGGCGGGTCTTCAGCCGTCAAAACGATTGTCGCTGGCCCGCGAGGCGGCTACCATCTGGCCCCGAAATGGAGGTCAGCCATGGTTCGCCACGCGAGCATTCGTTTTTCGCCCCTTAGCATCGCCCTCGCGCTGGGCGCGGTCACCTGCGGCGGCAACGAGACCAACATCATGGATCGCGCCAACGAGGCGCCCGAGGTGGTCATCTGGAGCCCGGCCAGCGGAGAGGCCTTCGACGCTGGCGACGAGATCGAGTTCACCGCCACGGTCGAAGACGACAGCACGGCCGTCGAGGACATCTACCTCTCCTGGTCCAGCTCCCAGGACGGCGTGCTGGAGGAGGGCAACCTGGCCCAGGGCGAGGGCCTGGTCTCGCTGGTCACGGACGCCCTCTCCCAGGGGGAGCACCTGATCCTGCTCAAGGCCGTGGACAGCGACAACGTCGAGGGCTCGGCCGAGGTGACGATCACGGTCGGGCAGTCCGAAGAGCTGCCCGTGCTGGTGGTGCTGCACCCCACCGAGGACGAGCACGGCTACGAAGAGGAGCCCTTCGACCTGCAGGTGCTGGTGGAGGACCCCCAGGACGGCCCGCAGGACCTGCTGGTCTATATGGCATCCGACATCGACGGCGATCTCTGCGTGGATCTGGTCCCCGACGAGAGCGGCCTGGCCACCTGCGAGGTGCTGCTGACCGTGGCCCCCGACCTGCTCTCAGGCATCGCCGACCCCCACCAGCTGTACTTCGAGGTGGAGGATCTCGACGGCAACCTGGACAACGAAACCGTCAGCTTCGAGGTCTGGTCCGACACCTCGGTGGACAACGACCTGGACGGCCTGAGCGAAGACGAGGGCGACTGCGACGACACGGACCCGGACGTGCACCCCGACGCCGAAGAGGTCTGCAACGCCGTGGACGACGACTGCGACACGGACATCGACGAGGGCACCACCTGCTACGATGACGACGGCGATTGCTACTGCGAGTACGCCAACCCCGAAGGAGTCTGCAGCGGCTCCGTCCGCAGCGACTGCGCGGCGGTGGAGACGGGCGACTGCGACGACGCCGATATCAGCATCAACCCCGGCGTCAGCGAGGACTGCGACGGCGTGGACCAGGACTGCGACGGCACCGTGGACAACGGCACCCTCTGCTACGACGACGATGGCGACTGCTACTGCGAGAACGGCCCCTGCGCCGGCAGCAGCAGCGGCGCCTGCGGCGCGGTCTCCGACGGCGACTGCGACGACAGCGACGCCAGCATCCACCCCGGCGCCAGCGAGACCGCCGACGGCGCCGACAACGACTGCGACGGCGACACCGACGAGGGCACCACCGCCTACGACGACGACGGCGACTGCTACTGCGAGTCCGGGACCTGCGCCGGCAGCATCAACGGCAGCTGCGGCCCGCTCTCCGACGGCGACTGCGACGACGGCGACGCCTCCGTCAACCCCGGCGCCACCGAGACCTGCGACGGCGTCGACCACGACTGCGACGGCGACGACGACGACGACGCCAACGACGCCTCCACCTGGTACGCCGACGGCGACGGCGACTCCTACGGCAACCCCAACCTGTCCGTCAGCGCCTGCAGTCAGCCCAGCAACTACGTCTCGGACAGCAGCGACTGCGACAACGGCGCCGCCAGCATAAACCCCGGCGACACCGAGACCTGCGAC
>CAYVQL010000647.1:0-2785 GCA_964454135.1 uncultured Enterobacterales bacterium
GCAACGGCCTGGTGGACGACACCACCGACGTCTACGACGACGACGGCGACTGCTACTGCGAGAGCGGCACCTGCGTAGGCAGCGTCAACGCATCCTGCTCCCAGGTGCTCGACGGCGACTGCGACGACACCACCACCGCCACCTACCCCAACGCCAGCGAAGCGGCCGACTGGATGGACAACGACTGCGACGGCACGGTGGACGAGATGACCAGCCACTCAGACGACGACGGCGACGGCTTCACCGAGACGGGCGGGGACTGCGACGACACGGATCCCACGGTCAGCCCCGCCAACCTGGAGACGCAGGGCGACGGCATCGACAACGACTGCGACGGCGTGGCGGAGTAGCGGCGAGCGATCAGCGCCCGAAAACAGAAATAACTAAATAATCCTCAAGCCAGCCTCGAGGCTTACCGATGGATCGATCCGTAGATCTCTGTTTCTGCGGAGTCGTCCATGCCCCCACCCCCGCACAGCTCTCGTGGACGCGCACGCCCTAGCGTACGCGGCAACGAGGCGCTGGTGGCCTACCTGGCAGAGGAGGTGGGGCAGGCCGTGCTGACCCTGCGCGGCTACGCGCTGCCTGGCTTGCTGGGGGCCTGCCTGGGAACGGGCGGCATGCTCTTCCACGTGGACCCCGACGTGGTCCCCAATCCCATGCAGCCCCGCCCAGGAGAAGTGGCGCGCCTGGACTACCGCAGCCAGGATGTCTGGACCTGGTTCGACACCCAGGTTCTGCAGAGCACCGGAGGCCAGTACCGACTCGCCCCCCCCCACTCCCTCGGACAGGACTGCCGCCGACTGGTCCCCAGGCACAAGCCGCAGGGGGACAAGGCCTTCGACCTGCGCCTGCTGGCCAAGGGTTTCGCCCGCGACGCCGGGGACGGCAAGCTGTTGGACGTCTCCACAGACGGGCTGGGCTTTCTGTTCTGGCCGCACCTGGCCGGTGTGGAACTCGGTCAGAAGATGCGCGCGCGGCTCACGCTGCCCGGCGGCCTGATGCTGCCCGTCTGGCTGCGCGTCGTCAACCAGCGGCCCGCCTTCAAGAATGCCTCGCGCCAGGTGGCCGGCGCCCGCTTCCTGGGCATGTCCATCGAAGAGCGGCTCGATCTGGCCATGTCGTTGCACCTGTGGGAGCGGCGGCGCAGCCTGACCTAGGAGGTCGCTCTTCGCGCTTGAGCGGCATGCGACGGCCGCTCCTGGCACCCAATCGCGACGAGAGGAGCCACCCATGCGCTGCACATCGGTCCTCGCCACAGCCACGCTGCTCTGCGCTGTCGCCTGCAACTGGGGCATCGACTGCGACGAGCTCACGGCGGACATGGAGACCTGTCTCGACGAGTACTGCGACTATATGGGCATCGACCACGCCTTCTGCGACTGCTGGGACCAGGGCATGGACATGTCCGCCTACGACTGCTCCTGCGTCGCCTGGGAACCCGACGTGGTCTGCGACTACTACAACGAGACGGACATGAGCGTGCAGGACTTCAACTGCTACGCCTCCCAGGAGGCCATGGCCAACATCTGCAATTGAGCCTCCATCCAGGCGCCGGCGAACAGCGCGCGAGCTGACGCTGGTCCCTTGACGACGACGGGCGCAGGAGCGACCTTGCGCCGCCCACAGGCTCCTGGAGTCCCCATGGCCCAGCCAAGCTCCCTGCCCCGCGTCCTGCTGCTGACGGCCGGCGGCACCATCTCCATGTCCGTGGACGGCCAGGGCCACCTGGCGCCCTCGGGCGACAGCGAGTCCTGCTTCTCGGGCCTGCTGCCCGAGGTGGAGGCCCTGGCCGAGCTGGAGACCCAAGCGCTGGGCAACCTGGACAGCGCCAACCTGGACCCCGAATTCTGGGTGCGCGCCGCAGGCATCATCTACGAGCGCTACGACGAGTTCGACGGCTTCGTGATCAGCCACGGCACCGACACCATGGTCTACAGCGCGGCGGCCCTGTCCTTCTTCCTGCAGGAGCTCGGCAAGCCCGTCGTGTTCACGGGCGCCCAGGTGCCCCTGGTGCAGGTGGGCTCCGACGCGCGGGCCAACCTGGTCAACGCCCTGCGGGTGGCGGTCTCGCCGCTGGCCGAGGTCTGCATCGTCTTCGGCGCCAAGGTGATCCGCGGTACCAGGGCCCGCAAGACCTCGGCCTTCGACCTGCAGGCCTTCGACTCCCTCAAGGACAGACCCATCGGCGACCTGGGCCTGACCCTGCGCCTGGCGTCCCACGCCCGCCGGCGCTCGGCACGCCGCCGTCCGCTCTTCCTGCCCGGGCTCTGCCCCGACGTGGCGCGCATCCCGGTCTGGCCCGGCATGAAGCCCGACATCCTGCGCTACCTGGCCGAGACCCACTCTGGCCTGGTGGTGGAGGGCTTCGGCGTGGGCACGCTGCCGGACCAGCAGGGCGCCTCGCTGCTGCCGGCCATCCGTCACGCCACCAAGCGCGGCGTGCCCGTGGTGGTCACCACCCAGTGCGTGCTGGGCTCCACGGCCATGGAGCTCTACCAGGTGGGCCGCGGCGCCCTGGAAGCGGGCGCCATCCCAGCGCTGGACATGACCCCGGAGACGGCCCAGGTCAAGCTGATGTGGGCCCTGGGCCAGAGCCGACAGCTGCGCACCATCGAGTCCATCATGCTGAAGGACTACGCGGGCGAGGTGCAGATCGTGGGGGGGTAGGGACCGGATCGGGTGTCGACCGGGTGTCACGACCGGGTGTCACACGACCGGGGGTTCCGCCCGAGGAAATTATATTTTTTTAAAAGTTGAAAAACTAGGTGGGGGCCCCCCCCCA
>CAYVQL010000648.1:0-2780 GCA_964454135.1 uncultured Enterobacterales bacterium
GAGCGGTAGGGGATCGAAGGCGTGGGGGAGCGCAACCGGCAGCGTGGGCCGCGCTCCGGGACCGGGGAGGCCGGGATTCATCAACGCCGCGCCGTGCCCCGACTCCGGATCCGCCAGTTCGAGGACCAGCATGAACTCGTCGCCGCAGGTGGCGTAGTCGTAGGTCGGACACAGCTCCACGTCCGAGCTGAGGGCCTCACCCTCGAACCCATCAGGCGGCGTCTCGCAATCCCCGCCCTGCACCACGAGGTCCACGGCGTTGTCCGTGTAGCTGTTGCCCGAAAGTGCGGCCGAGGCGTCTTCCAGGAACAGGCCTGCGCCCAGACCGTTTGCCAGCTCGTTGTTCTCCAACAGCAGGCCCGAGCTTCCGTCCCAGGCCGTCACGCCCTCGCGGGCGTAGACCGCGTCGCCGCACTTGGTCAGGCTCTCACGCGTCCAGCCCTCCCCGCCGTGGATGGTGTTGCCGGAGAGCGAGTAGCTTCCCTCTCCCGAGAGCCAGACGCCGGCGACGGGATTGTTCTGGATGGTGCTGCTCGTGACCGTGAGTGTGGGGGGACCGCCGCTCCATGGCCCAGCATAGATGCCGACACCGCCTCCGATGTTCTCCTGCACGGTGGTCCCATCGATCAGGGCGGATTCGAGAGACAGGGAGCCGTCGATGACTGCAACCGCTCCGGCGAACTGGTTGCCCTGGATCGAGCATCCCGAGCAGGCAAGCGTGGAGCCTTCGCCGATGGAATAGAGCCCCGGCCCCTCGTTCGAGGACGCATCGACGCCCGACGCCTGGACCGTAGCGGCCAGCTGGGCGTTGATACCCATGCCAACGGTGTAGACCTCCCCGCGAGACGTCGAGGTGATCGTCGTGTCGCGCAGCGTGGCCATCGTGCCCGAACCGCTCAATATGACGCCCATCGCTGTGTTCCCGGCCACCTCGCATGCCTCCATCACGAGGCTCGCACCGCCGTGGCCAATGATGCCGTACCCGAAATCCCCATTCAAGTCGGGCAGGGTTTCCAGGAGGCTCGTCCCTCGCAGGTTGATCCTCGTGCCGAGTTGGTGGGCAAGGACCCCTGCCCCTGTGCTCCCCGACACCTCGCAGGACCTGGCGATCAAGTTCGCACCACCGAAGGCCTCGATGCCGATCCCGGTCTTTGTGGCGGTGTCGGATTGGGTATCCCGAATGCTCGTATCGCGGAGAAACACCGAAGTGCCAGCTTCGCCGGCACGCACACCCACCGTCATATTCCGCGACACCTCGCAGCACTCCGCATCCAGACTCGCCTCGCCGAAGACGACGATGCCGTACCCACTCTCCCCCGATTCGTTGGACCGCGTGTCCTGGATGATCGTGTCCCATAGCGAGGCCGTTGTCCCGGAGCCCTCAACGTGGACGCCTGCCCCCCTGTTTCCCGACACATCGCAGGACTCCACCACCAAACTCGCACCGCCATTGACGCCGAAGGCGTATCCACTCTCCGGCAGATCCTCAGGCTGGTTGCCCTGAACGACAGTCTCTCGCAGCGTCACCGATGTACCCGACCCTTCAGCGTGGACGCCTCCCACCGCATTGCTTGACACTTCGCAGGACTCCACCTCCAGACTCGCGCCATCGTAGCCAATGATACCGTATCCGTACCATCCGTCCTCGTCGGGCTGGGTTCCCTGGATGGTCGTCTCCGACAGGGTCGCTGTGGTGCCAGTATCCAGAGCGCCGATGCCGCCAATCCTGTTCCGCGACACGCTGCAGGCCACTACCTCAAGGCTCGCACCGGCGGAGGCCTGCACACCGATCCCGTGGTCCCCGTTCTCATCGGGCAGGGTGCCCTCGACGTTCGTCTCGCGCAACGCGACTGAGGTGCCGACACCTTCGGCGTATACGCCCGTCCTCGCGTTCCCCGACACCACGCAGCGCTCCGCGTCCAGGCTTGCACCAGCAAAAACCGACATCCCCCCGGCATTATCCCCGGAGTGGTGATCCCGGATGGTCGTCTCTCGCAAGGAGACCACGGTGGCAGGATCCGTGGCCTCGACGCCCACCGAGCCATTGCCCGAAATCTGGCAGTGCTCCGCCTCCAGGCTCGCGCCCGTGAAGACCGCCAAGCCACCTCCCTCCTCCCCAGCCTGGTTGTCCTCGACGACCGTCCCCTCCAGGGTGACCGACGTGCCGGAATCGATGGCGACGATCCCAATCCCCGTACACCTCGATACCTCGCAGGCCTCCGCTTTCAGCCTCGCGCCACCCACGACCTCGATACCGTATCCGAAGTCCATGGCCTCCCGAGGTTGAGTGTCTTCGATGACCGTCTCTCTCAGCGTGACCGTGGTTCCGGTCCCATCTACGAGAACGCCAACCGAGGTGTTGTCGGAGATCTTGCAGGACTCCATGGTCAGGCCGGCACCGTCTTTGGCATTGATGCCGTATCCGAACATCCCGCCTTCGTCGGGTTGGGTGCCCCATATGGTCGTCTCGCGAAGGATGACCGACGTTTCGGAGTCCGTGGCGAGGACGCCCACCGACGTGTTCGCTGCGACCTCGCAAGCCTCCGCGATCAGACTCGCGCCATCGTAGACCTGGATGCCGATGCCGTCGTCCCCGTCGTCTCCGGGTTGGGTGTCCCTGATGGTCGTCTCGTAGAGGGCGACCGTTGTGCCTGACTCGCCCGCGAGAACACCAACCTGTCCGTTTTCCACCAACTCGCAGCCCTCTACCGTGAGAGCTGTCTGGTGGATACCGCTTTGGTAGGCCACGATGCCGAGGTACTCGCTCCCTACCACCTTCG
>CAYVQL010000649.1:0-2770 GCA_964454135.1 uncultured Enterobacterales bacterium
CAAGGAGCTGCAGGACATCATCGCCATCCTGGGCATGGACGAGCTCTCCGACGAAGACAAGATGGCCGTGGAGCGCGCCCGCAAGATCCAGAAGTTCCTTTCTCAGCCCTTCTTCGTGGCCGAGCAGTTCACCGGGGCCAAGGGGCGCTACGTCTCCCGCGAGGACACGGTCAAGGGCTTCCGCGAGATCCTCGAGGGCAAGCACGACAACCTGCCTGAGCAGGCCTTCTACATGGTGGGCACCATCGAAGAGGCCGTCGAGGCGGCCGAGCGCCTGGCGGAGGAAGACTGATGGCCGTCGCCGTCCGCATCGTCACCCCCAGCGGCGTGGCCTGGGAGGGCGAGGTGCAAGAGATGAGCGCCTCAGGCTACGTGGGCGAGTTCGGCGTGCTGCCCATGCACGATCGCTTCCTGACGGTGGCCATGCCGGGGCGCGTGCAGCTGCGAACCGAGAGCGAGGAGCTGCGCTTTGTGGTGGGCAACGGCTTCGTAGAGGTGGACGACGACCAGGTCACCATGCTGACCGATCTCTTCGAGCAAGCGGGTGCGGTGAGCGCGGAGCAGGCCGGCGCGGATCTGAAGGAAGCCGAGGCCGCGCTGACCGGGCTTGCGGCCGGCACCGTGGAATGGGACGAGGCCCAGCGCAAGGCGCAGCTGTCGCGGGCGCGCCTGGGTTGACCGAAGGCTTGCGGCTCTTCCTGGCCGTGGTCCTGCCGGCGGAGCTGCGCCGTAGGGCTGCGGGCCTGCGCTCGCAGCTCCAGCCCCTGCTGGAACGGGCTTCGTGGGTGCGGCCCGAGGCCATGCACGTCACGCTGCGCTTCTTGGGAGAGACGGATCCGGCCCTGGTGGAGCCCATGGTCCAGGCCCTGGCGGAGCCCCTGGCCCGGGCGGAGCCCGTGGAGGTCGAGGTGGCCGGGGCGGGCGCCTTTGGCAGGCCCCGGCGACCGCGGGTGCTCTGGCTGGGCCTGCACGACGACGGGGGACTGGCGCGGCTGGCCCAGCGGGTCGACCAGGCCTTGGCACCCCTGGGCCTGCCCCCCCGCGACAAGCCCTTCCGCCCCCACCTGACGCTGTGCCGCGTGCGCAAGCCGGGCCGGCGCGACCTGCGGCCGGCGCTGCAGGACGTCGGCGAGCTGGGGCGCTTCCGCGCCCAGCAGGTGGTGCTCTTCGAGAGCCAGCTGTCGCCGAGCGGTGCACGCCACGATGCGCTGCGCCGCTTCGAGCTGGGAGAAGGAGGGACACCATGAGCGGGCGCTTCCTCGCCGTCGAGGGCCTGGACGGCTCCGGAGGCACCACGCAGGTGGCCTTGCTGGCCCAGTGGCTGCGAACGCGGCCGCTGGAGGTGCTCACCACCAGCGAGCCCAGCGATCTGGAGGTGGGGCGCCTGATCCGGGCCGCGCTGCGCGGGCAGGTCGCGCTGGGAGACGGCGTGCTGCCCTACCTCTTCGCCGCCGACCGCCGCGATCACCTGGACCGCGAGGTGCTGCCCGCCCTGGCCGCCGGGCGCTGGGTGATCAGCGACCGCTACCTGGCCTCTTCCCTGGCCTACCAGTCCATGGCGGCCGGCTTCGAACACGTGGCCGAGCTGAACGGGCGTTTCCCCATGCCCGATCTGACCCTCTTCCTGGAGCTGGAACCTGCGGCCTGCCTGGCGCGCATCGCTGCTCGCGGCCAGGCCCGGGAGCGCTTCGAAGACCTGGCGCAGCTGCAGCAGGTGCGGCAGGGCTACGAGCGGGCGCTGCGCTGGTGCCAGGCGCGGGGCGGGGCCGTGGCCGTGGTGGACGGCCGCGGGAGCGTGGACGAGGTGGCTGCGGCGGTGCGGGGGGCGGTGGAGGAGTTGGGGTAAGAGGGCGCTTTGGGGAGTGCGGGTGCGGGTGGAGGGGGAAGGGCTGGGGCGGCGGTCGCTGACTGACAGCGGAGCACCTTTCGTCGGGCGACTTGCGCCGTCACGAGGGTGACGCATCGAAGAGCGCGTCAACCTGTCTCCTTCGGTGCGATCGCTTGCCAGACCAACTCCAACTCCAGCTGCAGGCGGCCGTGGGAGCGGTCCTGCAGCTGGAGCCAGGTGCGCTCGACCTTGGCGAAGATGGCTTCTCTTGGAAGCGCCTGCGAGACGGCCTCGTAGCGCGCCGCGTCGCGGGCTCGGAGGGCAAGGAGCGCGGAGCTCTCCAGTTCATCGTTGCGGTCGTTGGCCCCTGCGAGAGAAGCGGGAAGGCGATCGATGATGGAATCGAGCAGATCCTGGCGCATGGCGGCGAAGCTGGCGGCCCAGGTGAGCGCCTGGGTTCCTGCATGGGTCGAGGCGAGCAGGGGGGCCGGGGCATCCGGAGCGGGGGAGGGGAGATCGGGGCGCTCGCAGGAACCTGGTTCCAATTGCGAATCCCCCAGCAGCAGACGTAGCCGTTCAGAGAACGTCGGATTGCGTCGTTGGTGGGCTACTTCGAGCAGTTCTTGCAGGTCGGGCGCGTCTTCGTCCATGGGCACCTCGACCAGTCGTTACCACCTGAGGAAGGGGCGGATGGCTCGGCAGCCGCCCTTCGATGGCCTGGCGCGCACGGAATAAGCAAAGCCGGGCGAGCCCTGTCGTTCGACGACCATGGCTCAGAAGAAGCAGCCCTGGCTTGCCTCGGATGGCACCACCAGGTTCTCGGTGACGAGTTCGTCGCCGTGGTACACGACGTAGCTGCCGGCCTCCAGCGGTTCCGTCTTGCAGGTGGTGGCGGCCTTGGGCATCGTTCGGGCCAGTCGGCCCGAACAAGGACCACGGCCG
>CAYVQL010000650.1:0-1092 GCA_964454135.1 uncultured Enterobacterales bacterium
TCGTCCAGCCCGGGCAGGATGGCGATGGCGAAGATGCCCACCAGGTAGGGCGTGGCCACGAAGAACAGGTTCCAGAGCGTGGAGCAGGCGCCGGCTGTACGCGCCGTACCTGGCTTCTCCATCGCCATATGGCGCGTGACCACGTGCGGCCAGCCCATATAACCCACCGAGAACACCAGCACGGCCCCGCTCACGGTCCCCCAGTCCCCCTCGTGCACCAGCTCCTTGCCCCACAGGCTCAGCAGGCTCTCATCCACGCCGGCCACGGCCTGGTTGGCGGCCGTGAAGCCCCCCAGGTGTTCCAGGCAGGCCCAGAAGATCCACACCATGCCCACCAGCATCACCAGGCTCTGGAACAGATCCGTGTAGGCCACCGCGAAGTAGCCCCCCAACCAGGTGTAGAGCACGATGATGCCCACAGCTGTCAGCAGGGCCGCCCAGTAGGGCATGCCCGTGACCATGGCCATGCCCTTGCCGCCGGCGATGAACTGCGCCAGCACGTAGAAGAACAGGAAGAAAATGGTCAGCGCGCCGGCCACCAGACGCGTGGCGGGTGCGGGGTAGCGGTGCTCCAGGTACTCGATGGAGGAGAGCGATCCCAGCTCTACCGACAGCCGGCGCATGCGCCGCCCGATCACCGACAGGTTGACCACGCCACCGCCGATGTCCCCCACCGCGTACCAGATGGCCCAGTAACCCATCAGGTAGCCCTCGGAGCCCGCCCCCAGGAACATGAAGCCGCTCATGGACGTGGCCTGCAGGGTCAGGGCCGTCACCAGCGGCCCGATACGCCTGCCGCCCAGCAGGTAGCCCTCCAGGTCGCGCGCGGCGCCGCGGCGCGCGGCCCAGACACCGATCAGCACCACTACCGCGTAGTAGAGCACCAGGAAAACGAGCACCGTGCCGCCCATCAGTCCTCCCCACCGCGGGAGATCAGCAGGTAGACGGCGGTGTAGCCCACCCAGAAGAGGGGGAAGCCGAAGAGCACGACGGTCGTCTCCAGGGGCAATCCGAACACGATGCCTCCCAGCGCAGGGGCCAGAGGCATTGTACGACATCAGCCCGTCGCGACCCGCCACCACGACCACCACC
>CAYVQL010000650.1:1102-2767 GCA_964454135.1 uncultured Enterobacterales bacterium
AACATCGCCCCCCCGCCAGCCTGACCCCCGGGCCCGTGAAGATCGCGACCACCACCACCACCACGACCACGACCACGACCACGACCACGACCCCACCCACCCAACGATCCCCCTCGCCCCCGCACTCCCACCGCGGTATGTGCCCCCGCGCTGCGGGTCTTGTCCCCCGCCCTTCCGAATTCCCAGGAGATTCCTCGTGTCCCAACCCACCGTATCGGCCGACAAGGTCGTCTTCTTCCACTACACCCTCACCGACGCCGCTGGCGAGAAGATCGACTCCTCGCTGGGCAGAGAGCCCGTGCCCTACCTGCACGGCGCCGGGAACATCGTTCCTGGGCTCGAGAAGCGCCTGGAGGGAGCCGCGGTGGGCGACAAGATCCAGGCCGAAGTGGCACCCGAAGAGGGCTACGGCACCCGCGACCCCGACTGGCCCCAGCCCGTGGAGCGCTCGCAGTTCCCCGACGACGTGGAGCTTCAGGTAGGCATGGCCTTCGTGGCCCAGGGCCCCGAGGGCCAGCGCCTGCAGATGCGCATCGTCGCCCTGGACGAGACCACGGTGATGGTGGACGCCAACCACCCCCTGGCGGACATGACGCTGCACTTCGACGTGGAAATAGTCAGCATCCGTGACGCCACTGACGAAGAGAAGCAGCACGGCCATCCCCACATGCCCGGCATGCCCTCCTGCTGAGCCGCCATGCAGAATCGCCTCGCCCAGCTCCCCCTCTTCCTGGCCGCGGCCTGCGGCGCCAGCGAGACCGGAGAGCTCGGCGAGAGCTGCGATCCTGCCAGCGAGTTCTGCGTAAGCTCCAGCGCCTTCCAACACGGCGCGACCATCCCGCCCGAGCATAGCTGCGAGCACGACCAGCCGGACAACGGCCTCTCCCCTCCCCTGTCCTGGATCAATCCGCCCGCGGACACCCAGGTCCTCGCCCTGACCGTGCGCGATCCCGACGCCCCCGACGGCGACTGCAAGCACTGGGGCCTGCTGGACATCCCCGCCCAGGCACGGGAACTGGAAGAGGGCGCCAGCCCTGGCGGCGAGCTGCCTGACGGCGCCTGGGAGACCCTGGCCTACACCGGACAGCTGGGCTACGCCGGCCCCTGCCCTCCCAGCGGCGACCAGGCCCACCGCTACCACTTCGAGCTCTACGCGCTGCAGGCCCCCCTGGGCCCGCCCGCGCAGGACCAGCAGCTCGACGCCGTGCTTCCCGACCTGCAAGCGCTGGCGCTGGCCACCACCACGCTGACCGGCCTCTTCGAGCGCTAGCGCACAGGCCATGCGCGCGACCGACGACCAGCACCGCTTCCCGCGAGCATCGCTGCCGGCCGCGCTCTGGCTCGCCCTGGGCCTGCTGGCCTTGCTGGCCCTGGCCGCCATGGCCCTGAAGGGCCAGGCCACGGTCCAGCAGCTGCACGGCTGGTTCTGGCCCCTGGCCCGCAAGCCCCTGCTGCCCTGGGCCTGGCTGGGCGTGGTGGTGGCGGGCGCCATCATCGCCGCCTGGACGGCCTGGCAGGGCTGGCGCCGGCCGCTGCCCGTGCAAGCCGCCATGCTGGTCCTGCTGGGCCTGCTGGTTCAGCACGGCCTGGCCTGGTCCGAGGGTCGCGGCATCGACGGCCTGCGGGATCGCGCCCTGAAGACGGGCCACGCCGAGTTCGTCGTGA
>CAYVQL010000651.1:0-2767 GCA_964454135.1 uncultured Enterobacterales bacterium
GTCGCAGATCTCGGTGGCGCTCGGTTTGACGCTGGTGTCGGCGTCTTCGCAGTCGCTGTTTTCGGTGGCTACGCCGCCGGGGTCATGGCAGTAGAGGGTGCCTGCGTCGTCCGCGTCGCCGTAGCCGTCGCTGTCGTCGTCGGCGTAGTAGGTGGTCTGCGTGCTTCTGTCGACGTCGGGGTCGTCGTCATCGGCATCGCCGCTGCAGTCTTCGTCGGTCTGGTCCTCGTCGCAGAACTCGGTGGCGTCGGGATTGATGCTGGCGTCGGCGGACTCGGCGTCCGAGGCGTTGGCGGCGGGAAAGTTGTCGCTGGGATCGCAGAGCAGGTTCCCCGAGCTGTTCTCGTCGCCGAATCCATCTTTGTCCTCGTCGGGGTAGTAGATCACCTTGCCTGCGTCGAGCGTGCCGGAGTCATTGTCATCGGCGTAGTCGTTGCAGTCCTCGTCGATGTCGTCCGCGTCGCATTCCTCCTGCGCGTCGGGGTTGATCTCTTCCTCGTCGTCGTTGCAGTCGCCGTTGTCGGTGATGGGGTGGTCGCTGGTGGCGTCGCAGAGCTCCTGCCCGGCGTCGTACTTGTCGCCGTAGCCATCTCCGTCCTCATCCGGGTAGTGCGTTTCCTTCCCAGCGGCGCCCGGGTCGTCGTTGTCGGCCACGCCGTTGCAGTCCTCGTCGGCGTCTTCGATGTCGCAGACCTCCAACGCGCCCGGGTTGACGTCGGGATCGTCGTCGTCGCAATCGACGTTGAATGGGTAGCCGTCGCCGTCGAGGTCGTCGTCGTCGTCCAGGCCGTCGCAGTCGTTGTCGATGCCGTCGTAGGGCACCTCTGAGGCCGCGGGGCTCACCGAGGCGTTTCCGTCGTCGCAATCGCCCTGCTCGGTAGTGAAGCCGTCACCATCGGCATCGCCCGCAGCGCCCGTGTCCTTGCCGTCGTCGCAGGCGGCCAGAATGGCTACCAGCGCGAGACAGACCAGCTTCGAAGAGAGAGAGCCCAGCATCCATGTCCTCCTGTCGCCTGACATGCTTCCCGCTATTTGCGCGAATGAGGAAGCTATCAGAATCAGGATCCAGGCGTCAAGAAGATGCAAGGCGCCAACTGGGGAGCCAGCACAGCGTCCGGAGGTCGATGCCGGTTGCCGCCGTCGGGCGCCCCGTCACTGATAGCTGGCCACGCCATACCAGTAGTACAAGTAGTAGTAGTAGCTGCCTTGCGTGTCCCAACGCGTGCTGTACTCTAGGCTGCCGCCGCCGTACTGGTCCACGAAGAACTGGGTGTACCAGGTGCTGCCGTAGTACAGCATCAGCATGTCGTAGGAGCCGTAGCCGGCGAAATAGTAGGCGGGGTGCAGACCGACCGTGTACGCGGGGAGGTAGCTCGAGGCATCACAGCCGCCCAGGAGATCGCCGAGGTAGGTGAACTCCAAGTCGTAGGCCCAGTCGCATCCGCTGCAGATGTTGGAGCTGGCCGTACCCGCGGAATCCCACCAGAGCTCGCAGATGGGGCCGTACCCGTCTAGGTCCAGGTGCAGTTCGCGGGTTCCTGTCCAGGTCGCGCAGTCGTCGTTGGCCGCGCCAGGTGTGCCCAGGTCGCCATCGCCAAAGCTGGTCGTGGCTTGGCACCAGGCGCTGCCGTCGTCGTTGGCGTTGGCGTCCAGCAGGTCCGGATCGAGGGTCATGGAGGCGCCCGTCGGATCCGGGAAGGTCGCGCCGTTGTCCCAGCCCACGCCGTCGATCACCACACTGCCGTTGGACAGGTAGATCTCGTCTTCACCGTTGCCCAGCGCCATGTCGGCGGTGCTGTACTCGTAGTCCACGTCCTTGCCGCCGTTGGTGGCAGTCGAGGCGTCGTTGGCGAAGACGAAGAAGCCGCCTGCCTCGAGCGTGGCGCTGGTGGAGACGGTGAAGGCGTTGGTGCCGTCATCGTAGACGTACAGATCCAGTAGTTCCACCTCGCTGCCGCTGGCGTTGTAGACCTCGAACCACTCCCCGTTGGAGTCGCTGACGGCGTTGGGGTTCTGCATCACCTCGCTGATGACCAGATCTCCGGCGACCAGGTCGGCCACACTTAGGGGCGAGCCGTCCGTGCCGTCGCAGTCTTGGTCGATTCCGTCGACGGAGTCGTCGGTGGCGCCTGGGTGCACGCCGGCGTCGGTGTCGATGCAGTCGGTGCCTTCCGGCACATAGCCGACGGGCTGAATGCAGGCCTGTTGGATGTCGCCCGCAGCGCCGTAGCCATCGCCGTCGTAGTCGCGGTAGTACGTCGTGGTGCCCACGGTGTCGTCGTCGTCGTCGTCGGTCATGCCATCGCAGTCGTCGTCGATGCCGTTGCAGAGCTCCTGGGCGGTGGGACTGATGGCCCCGTCGCCGTCGTCGCAGTCCTCTCCGTTTTCCGCATGGCCCGAGGGCTGGTTGCAGGCAGACGTGGTGGCGGCGTCGGCATCCCCGAAGCCGTCGTAGTCTGCGTCGACGTACCAATCGACGTAGGTGGAGTTGTCCACGCCGCTGTCGTCGTCGTCCGCCAGGCCGTTGCAGTCCTCGTCCGTGTCGTCCAGGTCGCAGACCTCGCTGGCCCCGGGGTTGATGGCGTCGTCATCGTCGTCGCAGTCCGTGCCGTCGGCGGTGTAGCCGCTAGGTGCGTCGCAGGCCTGGGCGGTCGTGGCGGCGTCGCCGTAGCCGTCTCCATCCCCGTCGGCGTACCAGTCCAGGTCGGTGGCGTCGTCCACGCCGTCGTCGTCGTCGTCCGTCAGGCCGTCGCAGTCCTCGTCGACG
>CAYVQL010000652.1:0-2757 GCA_964454135.1 uncultured Enterobacterales bacterium
GCGTGGACGGAGACTGCGATGGAGCCAGCGACTACGACCAGGATGGCGACGGAGAAGACCACGAAGACTACGGCGGCGTAGACTGCGATGACGAAGACTCCAGCGTCAACTCCACAGCGACGGACACCTGGTACGACGGCGTGGACAGCGACTGCGACGGCGCCAGCGACTACGACCAGGATGGCGACGGTGAGGACCACGACGACTACGGCGGCGCAGACTGCGACGACGAGGACGGTGCGATCAACAGCAGCGCCACCGAGATCTGGTACGACGGCGTGGACCAGGACTGCTCGGGCACGAGCGACTACGACCAGGATGGCGACGGCGCCGACAGCGAGGACTACGGCGGCGACGACTGCCTCGACAGCGACGCCAACATCGCGCCGGGATTGACCGACGACGCCACGGACAGCCTGACGGACAACGACTGCGATGATCTGGTGGACGAGGACGCCATCGTCGAGGGCTCCCTGCTCTTCACCGAGCTGAGCCGCATGTCCTCAGCCGGCGGCACAGCCACCCATTCCTGGAACCTGGAGGCCAACTGGGTCGAGGTCTACAACGCCGAGAGCTTCGACATCGACATCAGCAACTGGGCCCTGAGGGCCTGCGAGGAAAAAGGCACCAACGACGGGACGGGAGACGGGGGCTGGACCGAGGTCGACGGCGTGCCCGTGCCCGACTGGGACCAATGCGACGAGATCCACTGGGTGGGCATCTCGCCCGATGCCGCCGTCATCGTGCCCGCCGGAGGCTACGCGGTGCTCTGCCAGAATGACGACGGCAGCATCTGGGACGACCCCACCCAGTGCGACTACGTCTACACGGACTCCAGCGCCTGGACCGGCTCCAGCCCCGAAGGCTACGCCTACGCGAACGAAGACACCTACTGGCACCACCACAACGGCCTGCTGGCCCTGGAGCTGGACGGAACCCAGGTGGATGAGCTGGGCTGGTACGAGCTCTCCACCGTCGACGGGCCCTGGCCACGCTCGGTGCGCTACACCATGACCCTCTCCCTGTCCGCCTACACCGCCAGCGACAACGACAGCGCCGACAACTGGTGCAACTCGGACAACAGCCTGATCTGGGCCTCGTCTCCCACCGACAACTTCGGCTCGCCCCTGGCCGCTGACAAGAGCTGCCCCTGATCCGGGCGGTCCTCGGGCAACCCGGGGGATCCATCGTCGGCGCGGCCTCCACTGCTACCTGCGGAGGCGAGCCCAGATGCCCCAAGCCCGGAGTGTGAGCGGAAGAAAGAGCACTGCTCTTCGAGCTCTCGAGGCCAACTCCCCCGATCCCGCAAGGCTCGCTCAAGCAGGCCGCATCGCTGACCGAATAGGCATCGGTGCCGCGTTGACGCCCCATGACGCCAGCCCATATACTCCCTGACGCCCATCTGACCCATCTCGACGTTCCGAGCCCGACAACAACAAGGAGCATCCATGGCCCGACCAGCGGTCCTCAAGCTCAGTCTCTTCCTTTTCGCCTGCAATCTCGCCCTGGTCGGCTGCCGGGAACCCGACGAAGACGCCGACGGCTTCTCCCCGCCTGAAGACTGCGACGACGACGACGAGGCGATCAACCCAGACGCCAACGAGCTCTGCGACGACGTGGACAACGACTGCGATGGCGAGATCGACGAGTCGGATGCCGCGGACGCCCCCAGCTGGTATCAAGACGCCGACGGCGATGGCTACGGAGACGCCGCCATCGTGGAGGTGGGCTGCGAGCAGCCCGCCGGGTACGTGGCCGACAGCACGGACTGCAACGACATCAACGCCGCCATCAACCCGGAGACCCTCTGGTACGCCGACGCCGACAACGACAGCTACGGCGACCCGGAGAACTCCACCGTCTCCTGTCAGCAGCCCGAGGGCTACGTGGACGACGACAGCGACTGCGACGACGGCGACGCGGAGACCTACCCCGGCGCTGCCGAGCGCTGCGACGACGAGGACAATGACTGCGACGACGCCGTGGACGAAGACGTGCAAGAGGTCTGGTACGCCGACACGGACGGCGATGGGTTCGGCGATGCGGACGTGACCATCGACGACTGCGATCCCGAGGCGGGCTGGGTGGAAGACGACACCGACTGCGACGACGAGGACGAAGCGGTCAACCCCGACGCGCTCGAATACTGCGACGAGATCGACAACGACTGCGACGACGAGATCGACGAAAACGACGCCATCGACGCACCGACCTGGTACGCCGACGGCGACGGCGACGGCTTCGGCAGCTCGACCACGGGCACTGTCATCGCCTGCGACCAGCCCAAGGGCTTCACCGCCGAGGACGATGACTGCGACGACGCCAACGCCTCGATCTACCCCGGCGCCGACGAGCACTGCGATGACGTGGACGAGGACTGCGACGACGAAGTGGACGAAGACGCCGTGGACGCCTCCACCTGGTACATCGACTACGACGACGATGGCTTCGGCGCAGACGCCTACACCCTGGAGTCCTGCGATCAGCCGAAAGAGAGCGTGTCCTTCGTGGACAACAACGAAGACTGCGACGACGCCGACGACGAGATCTTCCCTGGCGCCACCGAGGTCTGCGACGAGGAGGACAACGACTGCAACGGCCTGACGGATGACGACGACTCGGGTGTCACCGACCAGCTGACCTGGTACGCCGACACGGACGGCGACGGCTTCGGCGACGTCTCTTCCACCTCCGTGGCCTGCGAGCTGCCCAGCGGGTACAGCGAAGACGATACCGACTGCGACGACACGAACGCCG
>CAYVQL010000653.1:0-2699 GCA_964454135.1 uncultured Enterobacterales bacterium
GCAGCGCAGGCCCTCCTCGTCGTCCATACGCCAGGACCACTGCCCGTCGAGGAGCGCGCAGTCCAGGATCTCCAGGGGCGCCTCGCATGGCGCCTGCACCCGGGCTGGCTCCACCACCAGGCGAAAGCGCACGCCGCGCCGCTCGAGCACCACCTCTTCGCCGCGCTCCGCGGCATCCAACAGCTGGAAGAAGCGCCGCCGGGCTTCCGAGACCGTGTAGCGTGCCATATGTACAATGTACATCTACCTCTCCGTGTTCGCAAAGGCCCCTGCGGAGGGCCGACCGAGGCAAGGCGCCGGCCCGGGAGCGCGCCCGGGCCGGCGAAAGCTGCCAGCGGCGACCTCAGGCCTCGCCGCGCTCGTCCGCCAGGCCATGGGCCCCCAGCACCAGCTCCTGCAGCCGCGCCTGCAGCTCCGGGCGCTCGTTCAGCAGGGCGCGCGCATTCTCGCGCCCCTGTCCCAGGCGCTCCTCGCCCAGGCTGTACCAGGCGCCGGCGCGCTGCACGATGCCTTGGGCCATGGCAAGGTCCAGCAGATCGCCGTAGCGGCACAGGCCGCGGCCGTAGATCAGGTCCATCTCCACGCTGCGGAAGGGCGGGGCCAGCTTGTTCTTCACCACCCGGATACGGGTGCGGTTGCCCAGCACCGTCTCGCCCTGCTTGACCGCGCCGATGCGCCGGATGTCGATGCGCACCGAGGCGCAGTAGCGCAGCGCCCGGCCGCCGCTGGTGGTCTCGTTGCTGCCGAAGGCCACGCCGATCTTGTGGCGCACCTGGTTGATGAAGAGCAGGATGGCCTTGGAGCGGGACACGCAGGTGGCCAGCTTGCGCATGGCCTTGGACATCAGGCGCGCCTGCAGGCCCACCTGCACGTCGCCCATGGCGCCGTCCAGCTCGACCTGGGGCACCAACGCCGCCACCGAGTCCACCACCACGATCTCCACCGCGCCGGAGCGCACCAGCAGCTCGGCTATCTCCAGGGCCTGCTCACCGCAGTCGGGCTGGGCCACCAGCAGCTCGTCCACCTGCACCCCCAGCGCCGCGGCGTAACGCGGCTCCAGGGCGTGCTCGGCGTCGATGAAGGCCGCCGTGCCCCCTTCGGCCTGCACGCTGGCGATGGCCTGCAGGGCCAGGGTGGTCTTGCCGCTGGCCTCGGGGCCGAAGACCTCCACCACCCGGCCGCGGGGATACCCGCCGCAGCCCAGGGCCAGATCGAGGCTCAAGGCGCCGGTGGAGATGGACTCCACCTCCAGGGCGGCCTGTTGGCTGCCCATGCGCATGATGGCGCCCTTGCCGAAGCTGCGCTCGATGGACTGGAAGGCCGCCTGCAGCGCGGCGCTGCGGTTGCTCTGATCTTGTGCGAGGTTCATCGTCCACTCCTTCTTCTTTCGCTGTTTTCCGGCCATACGCGGCGACCATCGCGCGCGCCGGCCAGGTCTGTGGCGGTCGAACCGCCGGTCGGTTCCAGCAGCACCAGGTACCGCTGGCCATTCCTCAGCCCGCGGGGGGCGGGAAGCACGGGATCGCGACGCGGATCACCAGCGGGCAGGCGCAGCTGGGCGCCCTCGGCCAGCCAGGCGCCGCGGCGATGGGCGCGCAGGCGCAGCCGCACGGACTGCCCCTCGCCCACGGGCTGCGCGAACTGCTCCAGAGGCACATCGCTGAAGCGCTGGTCCTGCCACTCCACCACGGCGTAGCCGCCCTCCAGCCGGTCCACCACGCCGTGCAGCGCGTGCACGCCCAAGAACAAACCAAGCAGGGGCCCCCTCACAGCGGCCTCTGCGCCGCGGAGGCCACCGCCGGACCAGGCTGCGGTGGGAGCGCCGGGGGTCTGTCGTCCGTATCGCCCAGAGCGAGCCCGCCCACCCGGTACTGGATAGCCTCGCCGATGTGGGGGCGCTCCACCCGCTGCGCGCCTTCCAGGTCGGCGATGGTACGCGCCACCTTCAGCAGCCGGTCGTGGGCGCGCCCGGAAAGGGCCAGGCACTCCACGAAGCCGTGCAGCAGGGCCTTGGCCTCGGTGCTGGCCGCGGCCGCCTGCCGCACCCGCTCCCCGTCCAGGTCGGCGTTGCAGCACAGCCCGCTGTCCGCGAAGCGCTCGGTCTGCACCGCACGCGCGGCCTTCACCCGCTGGCGCACCGCCACCGAAGACTCGCCCCGTTCGCGGGACATGAGCTCGTCGGCGCTGACCGGCGCCAGCTCCACGTGCATGTCGATGCGGTCCAGCAGCGGACCGCTCATACGGCCCATATAGCGCTGCACGGCGTCGTTGCTGCAGGCGCAGGGGCGCATGGGGTGGCCCAGGAAGCCGCAGGGGCAGGGGTTGGCCGCCGCCACCAGCGAGAAGCTGGCCGGAAAGCGCGCCGTGCCCGCGGCGCGCGAGATGGTGACCACACGGTCCTCCATGGGGCCACGCAGCAGCTCCAGCACGTGGCGCTGGAACTCGGGCAGCTCGTCCAGGAAGAGCACTCCGGCATGGGCCAGGCTCACCTCGCCTGGACGCAGACGGGCCGAGCCAAGCATGCCCGCCGAGCTGATGCTGTGGTGGGGCGCCCGGAAGGGCCGCACGGACATCAGCCCGGAGCCCACCTCCCGCAGACCGGCGGCGCTGTGGATGCGGGTGGCGTCCACCGCTTCCTGGAAGGTCATCTCGGGCAGGATGGTGGGCAGGCGGCTGGCGAGCATGGTCTTCCCGCAGCC
>CAYVQL010000654.1:0-2688 GCA_964454135.1 uncultured Enterobacterales bacterium
GCCCACGACTACACCTGCATGTTCACTGACCGCCTGGGCCGCGAGCTGGCCCAGGCGCCCACGACTACACCTGCATGTTCACTGACCGCCTGGGCCGCGAGCTGGCCCAGGGCAGCTTCGCCACGCCGGGGCAGTCCGGGGCCATGGCCCTGGGCATCAAGGAGCTGGTGCGCGTCCTGCCCCAGGACGAGCTCGCGCCGGGGGATGTCTACATCACCAACGACCCCTGGGCCCTGGCAGGGCACTTGAACGACGTCTGCGTGATGAGCCCCATCTTCCACCGGCGGACGCTGGCGGGCTTCACGGCCTGCGTCTTCCACCACGCCGACATCGGCGGGCGAGTCTCGTCGGACAACCACGACGTCTACGAGGACGGCCTGTTCATCCCGCTGGTCAAGCTCTACGACGCCGGCCAGCTAAACCAGGCTGTGCTGGACATGATCCGCTGGAACGTGCGCACGCCGGAAGAGGTCACTGGCGACATCCGCTCCCAGATAGCCGCCAACCACGTCTGCGCCCAGCAGGTGGGGCGCATGATGGACGAGTACGATCTGAGCGGCCTGGACGGCCTGGCGGACGAGATCATCTCCCGCACCGAGCGCAGCATGCGCGCCGCCATCGAGCGGGTGCCCGACGGCGTCTACCGCTCCGAGGGCATCATCGAGCAGATGGAGGGCAAGCAGGACCTGCGCATCCAGGCTGCGGTCGAGGTGCGCGGCAGCGATATCGTCGTGGACCTGGCTGGCTCGTCTCCCCAGGTGGACTGGGGCGGCAACGTGGTCTTCAACTTCACCTACGCCTACGTCTTCATGGCCATGAAGAGCGTGTTCGACCCGGACATCCCCAACAACGACGGCTGCGCCGCCCCCATCCGCCTGCGGGCCCCCGAAGGCAGCGTGGTCAACTGCCGCTTCCCGGCCGCGGTGGCCGCCCGCATGCAGGTGGGGCACTTCCTGACCGAGATCGTCTACCGCGCCCTGGCCCAGGCCCTGCCCGAGCGCGTGCTGGCGGCCAGCGGCGGTACGCCTGCCACCATGAACGTCTTCTACGGCCGCCACGGCGACGGCAGGCCCTGGCACTCGGTGATCATCCGCGGCGGTGGCATGGGCGCCAGCGCCGGGGCCGACGGCGAGGCCTGTTACATCTTTCCGGCCAATGGGGCCAACACACCGGTGGAGATCCTGGAGAGCGACACGCCCCTGATCGTGCAGGAGCGCGCCCTGCTGCCCGACACGGGCGGACCCGGCCGCCAGCGGGGCGGGCTGGGGCGGCGCGTGGTCTTTCGTGTACCCGACGACGAGCGCGCGCCACTGCCCCCGGTCAACCTGGGCATCCAGTCCGGGCGCTTCCGCTACCCGCCCGAGGGGCTCTTCGGCGGTCAGCCCGGCGCCCGGGCCCAGTTCCTGGTCAACGGCCAGCCGGGCAACCCCTACGGGCTCACCCGCCTGCAGCCTGGAGACGTGGTGGTCATGGATGCGGCCGGCGGGGGTGGCTACGGCCCGCCTGCCGAGCGGGATCCCGAGGCGCTGCGGCGGGACGTGGAGGAGGGGTATGTGAGCAGGGAGAGGGCGGGCGAGGACTACGGGGCGGAGTCTCTTGACTGAGCCTCCAGGCCCCCCCTGCGATGCAACGCATATGCGGGCAGCGACACAGGCGGAGCTCGAGCTCGTTTCGCGTTTGGCCACGACCCAGGGCAGCCTGCTGGCCCCCGGCATCGGCCTGATATGCGCCGATTGCCTGCAGTGGCTCGAGAGCGTGCCGGAAGGCAGCTTCCACGCCGTGGTCACCGATCCCCCCTACGGCCTGCTGGAATACGAGGCCCGCGACCACGAGAAGCTGCGCGCCGGCCGCGGTGGCGTCTGGCGCATCCCCCCGGTCCTGGACGGCGTGCGACGCAGCCCTGTACCGCGCTTCACCGTGCTCAAGCCGCGGGACATCGCCCGCTTGAGCGAGTTCTTCGCGCGCACGGCCCAGGCCCTGCTGCGCGTGCTGGTGCCGGGAGGGCACGTATTTCTGGCCTCCAATCCCCTGGTGGCGGGCTGGACCTTCGAGGCCTTCGCCAGCGCTGGCTTCGAGCGACGAGGTGCCATCATCCGCGCGGTGCAGACCTTGCGCGGGGGCGACCGGCCCAAGGGCGCTCACCTGGAGTTCCCCGACGTGACCGTGATGCCCCGCGGTTGCTGGGAGCCCTGGGGCCTGTTTCGCAAGCCCTGCCAGGGCACGGTGGCCCAGAACCTGCGCCGTTGGGGCGCGGGCGGCCTGCGGCGCCGGTCCGAGGCGGAGCCCTTCAAGGATCTCATCTCGTGCGCGCCCACCAGCCCAGCAGAGCGGCGCCTGGCGCCCCATCCCTCGCTCAAGCCCCAGCGCTTCCTGCGCCAGCTGGTGCGGGCTGCGCTGCCCCTGGGGCAGGGCGTGATCCTGGATCCCTTTGCGGGCAGCGGCTCCGCCCTGGCGGCGGCCGCCGCTTTGGGCTGTGCCGCGTTGGGGGTGGAGCGGGATGCGCAGTACGTGGAGCTGGCGCGGGAGAGCTTCGAGGCGCTGCGGGATCTGAAGGTCTGAGTTGGGGATGGGTTGGCGCGCCTGGCGTCGGTGGCAGCCAGGCTCGGTGCTGGGCGCAGTGGGGGGTAGTGCGCGAGTGGAGGAGGAGGTGGAGAGGATGGGATTGGGTGCGAGGGGAGGTGGAGGTGG
>CAYVQL010000655.1:0-2678 GCA_964454135.1 uncultured Enterobacterales bacterium
GCTTCCCCCCCCCCCCCCCCCAAAAGGCGGGGCCATGGGCGGTGTCCAGCATGGAGGCCGCTACTATCAGGGGCAAGCCCCGTTGAGCGGCCTCACGCCGGAACTGCTGCAGCGCCTGCAGCGTGGGGGTGGAGGCGCGCTGCAGGTCGCGCAGGAAAAGGGCCAGCGGCCGCGAAGCATCGCCCTGCTGCTCCAGCAGCAGGCGCAGCGCCTCTTCCGGGCCGGGAAGATCCAGCGGACCCTGGTAGTCCACGATGCGAGCCAGATCCGCCAGGTCCGGCTGCTCGGCCAGCGAGACCTTGTGGATGGCGAAGCCACGACTGCGCGCCATGCGCACGGCCTCTGCCAGCAGGCGCTTGCGCCCCGAACCCTGGCCCCCGACGATCAGGGCCATACGGCCAGGGCGTACCTGACCGATGGCGGCGCGCAGGGAGCGCAGCGCAGGACGGCGGCTGATGAGCACGGGCGAACCGAGCGACTCGAGGGCCTCCTCTACAGCCAGGGGCGCGCCGATCTCCTGTCGCAACGCGTCCGCCACGGCCTTGGCGCGCTGGGGGCGCTCATCCGGGTTCTTGGCCAGCATGGCCAGGGCCAGCTGGGACAGGGATCCGGGAATGCCCGGATGGGCCAACCGGGGAGGCTGGGGTTGCTCGTTCAGGTGCTTGCGTGCCAGCGCTATCTCGCTCTGGGCCTCAAAGGGCGGCCGGCCGCAGAGCAGGCGGTAGAAGAGCACGCCCAGCGAGTAGATGTCGCAGCGTTCGTCGAGGGGATCGCCGGTGAGCTGCTCGGGCGAGGCGTAGGTGAAGGTGCCCACGAACTCGCCCTGCAAGGTGATGGTCAGCGGCGAGTCCAGCAGCCGCACCATGCCGAAGTCCAGCAGCTTGGGCGAGCCGTCGGGCAGCACCAGGATGTTGGAGGACTTGAGATCGCGGTGCACGATGCGCCGCTGGTGCAGGTAGTCCAGCGCATCGGCCAGGCAGGCCACCAGCCGCGCCACCTCTTCGTTGCGTGCCTCGCTGCCGGGGGGGCCGCGCTCCAACACCCACTGCTGCACGGGCGTGCCGTTCAAGAGCTCCATCACCACGTAGGGGGTCTCGTCGGCGCCGACGCCGTAGCGGTAGACGCGCACGATGCTGGGGTGATCCAGGCGCGCCAGCGCCCGGTACTCCAGCTTGAAGCGCGTCACCGCGGTGCCCTTCTGCGTGAGCTGTTTCAGGGCCAGGTGGCGCCCGGTGTTGGGATCCTCCACCTCGAAGATGCGGGCCACGCCCCCGGCACCCAGGCTGCGCAAGACGCGGTAGGGCCCGACCCGCTCGGGCAAGACCGAGGCGCCAGCTGCGCTGATGTCCTGTGGATTCTGGGTCATCGCCGCACAGCCTACTCCGCCGATCCTCGCCTCGGCCACTCCAGGATAGGGCTCCGCTGCCGGAAATCAGCAATGGAGAAACAAGGCCGGGATCCAGGGTTCAAACCGTATCCAGGAGAATCGCGGGAGCTCGGGGCGCCTCTGTGCAGTGCCGCCCCGAGGCCAGATCGAGCCAGGGCCCCGCACCCGACGGGCAAATCACCAGCTCCCCGCCCGCGAGCGTGAAGCGATCCGCGGCCACGCGCCGCGGTGGCCGAGCGGCCAGCCATGGGCCCAGGTGACGCAGCACCCTGGCCGCCAGCCGCGGATTGGCGCGCCGGTCCAGCAGACCGTGTCGGGGGAAGTAGCCGCGGTCCTTGTCCAGCAGGCCGTCCAGGAAGACAGGGACCTGGGGCATGGCGGCGGCCGCCACCGCCGCCTCGGCCACACGTCGCGCCACGGCCAGGTCGTCCGTGAAGGGCAGGCGCTCGCTGCCACGCGGCAGCTCCACGTGGCAGACAGCGCCCAGGCCGCGCTCGCCGGCCGCGTCTCGCGCCCGCTGTAGCCCCTCCCAGGGCGCCAAGGACGGAGGCAGCCTGAAGGCCAGGCCCGCCAGCCTGGGTGGCGGCGCCCCCAGCTCGCCCAGCGCCGGGTCGCCCGGCAGAAAGCCCTGGTGCGGAAAATGCGAGAAGTAGCCCCCCTGCCCGGGCGCACCGGCGTCGACGCGCGAGAGCGCCACCGGCAGGGGCGCCCGCTCCAGAGCCCGCAGCGCCGAGGACAGCGGGACGACCGCCACCAGCTCCCAACGCTCCAGCAGCGAGCAAAAGCGCTCCAGCAGCTCCCACTGCTCCTCGCCAGGCAGGCCGGCGCTGAAGGCGCTTATGCGCAGGCCGCGCGCCGCCAGCAGGCGCAGCCGCTCCCCCAGGATGGGATCGGCCAGGTCCCGCAGGGGCACGCGCAGCTGGCGGATGCCCAGGTCCAACAGCGCCAGCAGGGGGTGATCGTCGCGGGCCAGCTTGCGGCCGAACTCATCCAGATCCCCGCAGGGCAGATCCGTCACCCGCGCCCATGCACCGCGCAGCCAGACCCCCAGGGGGCTCGGGCTTGGGGCGACGTCCGGTGCGTAGACCTGGCTGGCGCTGCGCACGCACTCCACCTGGTGCCCCCCAGGCTGCACGCGCACCATGAAGAAGCCCAGCTTGTCCACGTCGTTGCGCCCGTTCTCGTCGGCTGGGGCCACCGGGTGAAGCTCGCTGAACTCGGGCCGCGCAAAGGCGGTGGAGGGCAGGTTGTAGATCTCGGTGGGGCCGTAGCGCTGGTAGCCGAAGCCGTG
>CAYVQL010000656.1:0-2678 GCA_964454135.1 uncultured Enterobacterales bacterium
CCGAGCACCGCGATGCTGTGGTATACCAATCAGGGGCGGGATGGTCGCCCCCGCACTCTCTCCAGGGGAGACAGATGACTTCGTCTTCTTCGTACAGCTCACCGGCGCGGCTGTGGTTCGTGCTGGCCGTGTCGATCTCCTGCGCCATCCATGCTGGCTGCGGCGGCGAGGATACCGGGAAGCACCCCGAATCAGGGGACACCGGGACCGGCCCGGACCAGGATGGCGACGGATTCACGCCATGGGAGGGGGACTGCGATGACGACAATCCCCTGATGAGCCCGGCCGGCACGGAGATCTGTGACGGGGTCGACAACGACTGCGACTTCGCCACCGACGAGGGCTCCCCTCCCGGCTCGCCGACCTGGTATGCGGACGCGGATGGAGACGGCTGGGGCGACGAGAGCAGCGCGGAGCAGGCCTGCGACGCGCCCTCGGGGTACGGCGAGGACGGGGGCGACTGCGACGACGGCGACCCGGCCATCCACCCCGAGGCCGACGAGCTCTGCGACGGCATCGACAACGACTGCGACGACGAGATCGACGAGTTCCCCACAGAGGTGCCCCGCTGGTATATCGACCACGACGGCGATGGCTACGGCGGGACCGACTACAGCCTGGAACAGTGCGAGCAACCCAGCGGCTACGTCGACAACGCGGAAGACTGCGACGACGCATCGGCGGCCTCGCACCCGGACGCGACCGAGATCTGCCTCGATGGCGAGGACAACGACTGCGACGGCATGGGGGGCGACTGCCTGGAAGGGGAGCTGTCGCTCGAGCTGGCCGACGCCATCCTCACGGGTGAGGGCGATTTCACCTACCTGGGCACCTCCGCGGCCATCGCGGGCGACCTGAACGACGATGGACTCGCCGATCTGGTGTTGTCCGCTCCAGGAGCGGATCCCGCATACACCGATGCGGGCGCCACCTACGTCATGCTCAGCCCCCTCTCCCTCGACACGACCATGGCGGATGCCTTCGCCACCTTCACGGGCGCCGCCTCGCACGACGACTCCGGGACCTCGGTGGCGGGCGCGGGGGACATCAACGGCGATGGCCATGCGGACCTGATCATCGGCGCGCCCTACAACAACGGCGGGGGCAGCGACGCGGGTACGGTCTACATCGCCCTCGGCCCCCCCTCCTCCGGCTCGTCGAGCCTCTCCAACGCCGACATCACGCTCCAGGGAGAGAGCTCCTACAACTACACCGGATACGCGGTCGCAGGCGCCGGCGACACCAACGGGGACGGCCTGGACGATGTGCTCTTCGGCGCCTACGGGGCCGACGCGGGCTCCTCCGACGCGGGCAGCGTCTACCTGGCCGCTGGCCCCATCACCGGCTTCTACCCCCTCTCCGACACCACGGCCCGCTTCACGGGCGTAGCAGAAAACGACAGTCTCGGCTGGGCTGTCGCGGGCGGAGGGGACATGAACGGCGACGGGCTGTCCGACGTCCTGGTCGGAGCCTATATGAACGACACCAACGCCAGCACCGCGGGGGCGGCGTACCTCTTCTGCGGCCCATTGACCGGTGTGTACAGCGCCAGCTCGGCCAACGCCGCGTACTGGGGCGAGGCGGAGACCGACTTCGCCGGTTTCTCCGTGGCCCTCGATGGCGACACGGACGGCGACGGCTACGACGATCTGCTGGTCTCATCCTCTGGAGAGGACTCGGTCGCCAACGACGCGGGCGCGGTCTACGTCGTGCTGGGCGCCTCCGCCTTCGCCGACGACGTCGTGCTCAGCACCGCAGATGCCAAGCTCACCGGCGAGCAGGCCGGGGACCGGGCCGGCTTCTCCGTGGACTTCGCCGGGGACGTGGACGCCGACGGCCACCACGACCTGCTCATCGGCGCCCGCGGCCTGCACACGGATGACGGCGAGCAGCCTGGCGGGGCCTACCTGCAATACGGACCCGTCAGCGGCGACCAGAGCCTGGCCAAGGCCAGCGTCAGGCTGCTGGGGGAAGAAGGCGGTTCGTACGCCGGCTACGTGGTGGCGGGCGGCGGAGACATGGATGGGGATGGCTACGACGACTTCGTCGTTGGAGCCCCCCAGGCCGACGCAGGCGATGATGCTGCAGGAATCCTCTACCTCTTCCACGCCCGCGGCGCCGGACGCTACTGATGACTTGTTTGACTCGAGGTGCGACGATGACCACCCGCGTGATTTTCAGCGGACTGCTGCTTCTCCTCTCGGCCTGTAAGCCGGATCCCGGCGATACGGCGCCTCCTGCCGACAGCGGCGAGATCCCTGAGATCGACGCGGACGGCGACGGCTTCGGACCGAACGACTGCGACGACGAAGACGCCACGATGAGCCCCCTGGCGCCGGAGATCTGCGACGGCAAGGACAACGACTGCGACGGCGAGACGGATGAGGACGACGCCCTGGACGCGGCGACCTTCTTCGCCGACGCGGACGGCGACGGCTTCGGCGACATCCTGTCCGCCAGCGTGGCGTGCACGCAGCCGGACGGCACCGTCAGCAACGACGAAGACTGCGATGACGACGACGCGGCGGTGAATCCCGACGCCGTGGAGGTCTGCAACGACATCGACGACGACTGCGATGGCGTGGCCGATGACGACGCGGTCGACACGGCCACCTGGTACATCGACGACGACGAAGACGGCTACGGCTCCGAGGACTACACCATCCAGGCCTGCGATC
>CAYVQL010000657.1:0-2662 GCA_964454135.1 uncultured Enterobacterales bacterium
CAATCGGCTTTCAACCCTGGCAATGCATCGGTTGGCCGCAAGGATGACCGAGCCCGCCGCCGCTCCCTGCTCATCGAGCCCTGGGCCACCGTGCATAGGATCTGTAGCGATGGCCCGGCGATGGCCGAGATCGGACGTTCCGGCTGCAGTGAGCCCTCACTGACGCCTCTGCGTCCGATCCCGCAGGCTCCTATCCCGCTTCAGGAGGCCGTCACTTCATCTGGGACAGGAGGAAAAAAACCGTCCTGGGTGTTGACATGTCCACAGGATAATGTAGCATCTACATTAGCTGAATGCTCTCCCCTGCGGATGGCGGCCTCCGCATGCGGAATCCTCACTTGTTGTCAAGAAGCGCTCGGCCGTCGAAGTGAAGGTTTCCATTCGTCAGCCGTCCGGTGTCAAGAAGATGGAACCTCAACCTCGGATCCCTGTCATGCAGCGCCGCCTCGATACCGCGCTCCCCCTTCTGCTGGGCTTGCTGGCCAGCGGGAGCCTGCGGGTGGAGGAGAGCTTCCAGCTGCACGAGGAGGTCTCGCGGGTGAAGCTTCGCTGGGCGGCGGGGGATCTGCATATCAGCGCCAGCGCTCGGGGCCCGGTCAGCGTCGCTGCCACGGCCTGGGGGCCGGAGTCGCCTGTGGCCTTTCACCACGAGCTGGACGGTGACCTGTTGACCCTGGAGCTGCGCTGCCGCACTCCGGTGCCCTGCGGCGGGGACCTGGAGCTGGGCCTGCCTCCGGGTGTGCGCGTGGAGGCGGACCTGGGCGAGGGCAGCGCGCGGCTGGAGGGGCCGTTGGGCGATCTCTCGCTGCTGGTGGGCGCTGGCTCCTTGCACGCCAGTGGGTTGGCTTCGAGCGACGCGGTGCTGCAGGTGGTGCAGGGCGAGGTCCTGGCCAGCTGGAGCGTGGCGCCGCAACGCGTGGTGGCGGCCACGGTCAGCGGAGACATCGATCTGCAGCTGCCTCCGGAGCGCTACAGCCTGTCCGAGCTGGCTCCTCGCTGCCAGGTGCAGGGGATCGAGCTGGACGCCGACAGCTCTCGCAAGCTCGAGGTGACGAGCGTGGATGGCGATGTGCGCATCCAGGCTCTGCGTGCCGTGGTGGAAGGGGGCGACGCCCAGCCCTGCGAAATCGGGGGCGTTGCCACGCTCTGACGCTTCCCTTACGCTGGCCTCTTCCAGGAGACGTCGATGGCGAGAGGGATATGCATAGCCGTGGATGGCCCGGCGGCCTCGGGCAAGGGCACGGCGGCCCGCGGGCTGGCTCGCGCACTGGACTACGCCTACGTGGACACGGGCACCTTGTACCGCGCACTGGCCTTGCTGGCCGGGCAAGACCAGGTCGGCCTGGACCAGGAAGGGGAGCTGGCCAGCTTGGCTGCCAGCATGCGGATCGAGCTGCGCTGGACCGGCGAGCGGCTCGTGGTGCTGCTCGAGGGTCGCGATGTCAGCCAGGCCATCCGCAGCGAGGCGGTTGGGCAGGGCGCTTCCGCCGTGGCCGCCTTGCCGGCCGTGCGGCAGGCCTTGCTCGGCCTGCAGCGGCAGCTGGCCGCCGAGGGCGGCGTGGTGATGGATGGCCGGGACATCGGCAGCGTGGTCCTGCCGGACGCCGAGCTGAAGATCTACCTCGACGCCAGCCTGGACGAGCGGGCCCGGCGCAGGCAGCTGGAGCTGCGGCAGCGTGGCATCGAGGCCGATTTCGAGCAGACCAGGAGCGCCGTGGCTGCCAGAGATGCCCAGGATAGCGGCCGGCGAGAGGCCCCTTTGCGGCGCCTGCCGGAGGCCTGGTATCTGGACACCAGCGGCCTCTCGCCAGCCCAGGTGCAGCGGCTGCTTGTAGCAGAGGCCCGTGCGCGGGGGGCGCGTTGAACCGGCTGCGGATAGCCCTGCGGAAAGGCCCCCACAATGCCTGTTGACTCCACGCCGCCCCTCGGATATCTCGGCGCAGCCAGCGGGCTGTCTCGGCTTGCCGAGATGGCTTTTTTTTCGGCTGGCCCTTCCATCATCCGAGTCGCTGCCAGCCAGGAAACAGCCTGGCACGGAGTGCGACCAAAACCTACAAGCACCTGAAATTCCAGCGGGTCTGCACGACCTGCTACCGCGAGCCCTTCATGAACACCCAAACCCCTACCGATGGCAACCTCCTGGACCGGCCCCTGAGCGAGTTGGACCGCGACGCTTTCACATCCCTGTTCGACAACCACCTCGCCCAGAGCAATATCCAGGAACACTCGGTCGTCACTGGTAAAGTCATCGAGATTGGTGACGAGTACGTCACCGTAGACATCGGCTTCAAGGCCGAAGGCATCATCCCACGCCGCCAATTCGTCGATCCCAAGGGCGAAGGCGAGCTGATCATCGACATCGGCGACATGGTCGACGTCTACCTGGACAACATCGACCAGGGCGACGGCCAGCTCGTGCTATCCAAGGAGCGCGCCGACCTGATGAAGGCCTGGGAGGAGATCTCCCTGGCCGTGGAGCGGGACGAAGAGGTCAACGGCGTGATCATGGCTCGCGTCAAGGGCGGTCTGCAAGTGGACATCGGCGTCAAGGCCTTCCTGCCCGGTTCCCAGGTGGACCTGCGCCCGGTAAAGAACCTGGACCGCCTCATCGGCGAGACCTACGAGTTCAAGATCATCAAGTTCAACAAGAAGCGCGGCAACA
>CAYVQL010000658.1:0-2658 GCA_964454135.1 uncultured Enterobacterales bacterium
AGCACACCGCGCTGGACGCCGACACCCAGCGCACCATGGAGCGCGTGCTGCGCTACTGCCATGCCCAAGAAGACGCGCTGGCCGAGGCCTGCGCCAAGGTGGTGGCCCTGCTGGAGCTGATCCAGGACGATGAGATCACGACGCCGGAGCTGGTGGCCCGCTGCCTCTACGACCGCCTCGACCGGGGCGACCGCCTGGACGCGGTGGAGCGCGCCTTGGAGGAGCTGCGACGCAAGAACCTGCTCGGGTATCACGAGAAGACCGGCTACAAGATCCAGTCCACCGCGGGCGAGGAGTGGGATCAAGAGCGCAAGAACATCAGCGCGCTCCAGGAGGACCGCAGCAAGCTGGTGCAGAAGGCGCTAACCTGGCTGGTGGACGACGCCCGCAATCCCCAGCATCAGGGACGTTCCTTCCCCTGGAAGGCCTGGTTCACCGACAACCGGCGCGCGGTGGACGTGGTCCTGAAGCAGAGCCGCGACCCCGCCCCCGTGGAAGTGGACCTACGCATGCTGCGCCGCGACGAGGCGCGTAGCAGCGAATGGATCAAGCGCAGCGACGAACAGGCCCTGCGCCAGCGGCTGGTGTGGATCGACGGGCCCAGCGACCAGGTGGACGACAAGGCCCGCGAGTTGCACCGCTCCCAAGCCATGGTGCGCCGCTACGAGGCCCGCGGCGAGCTGCCTTTGGAGAAGCGGCGCCTGCTGATCGAAGAAATGGGCCGTTGCGACGCGCTCGTCGAGAAACTCCGGGACGCGGTCGAGGCCGCCTGGATGGCGGGCCGGCTGTACTTCCGCGGCCGTGAGATCGTGCCCAGCGACCACGGCCCCCGCGTGCCCCAGGTGCTGGAGGCCTTGGGCCGCGTGCACCTGCGAACCCTCTTCCCCCACTTCGAACCCATGGTGGTCACCGCCGGCGAGCTGGAGCAACTGGTGCAGCGCGACCTCTCGGGCCCCTCCTCCAAGTTCCTGGCCGCGGGCCTTGGCCTGATCGAGCAGGAGGCCGGCACGGGCAAATACGAGGCCCGCTGCAGCGGCGCGGTGCCCAGGCGCATCCTGGCGCGCATCAAGGAAGAGGGCGGCGTCGGCGGCGACACCTTGCTGTCGGTCTTCGGACGTGCGCCCTACGGCTACCACATCAGCCTGGTCAAAGCCTGCACCGCGGCCCTGCTGCGCGGCAAGCACATTCGCGCCGAGGCCGGCTCGTCGCGCATCACCTCGGTGCGCGACATGGACGCACGCCAGACCTTCATCCAGGACCGCGCCTTCCGCCAGGCCAGCTTCCTGCCTGGCAGCCAGGGCCCCGATCCGCGCACCATCCGGCGCCTCTGCCGCTTGCTGGCGCGCTGTCTCAATGCGGACGTAGCGCGGGAGGCCGAGGATCTGGCCGACGCCGTGGCCGACCACTTCCCCGGCCAGCTGGATCGCATGCGCGGCGTCGTGAGGCGTTTGAACAAGCTCCCCGGCCCGCCGCCCCTGCCCGAGGCCTTGAACGAGCTGGATCGCGTGCTGGAGGAGTCGCTGCGCCGGGCTCGGCGCACGGCCGACGTGGTGGACTACCTGAGCCGCAAGTACGCCGCGCTCGACGCGGGCCTGCCCAAGCTGGCCGCGCTGAACGCCGAGGTCACCGACCCGGCGGTGCGGGCCGTGGAGAGCGCCGCGCGCGTGGAGAAGTACAAGTTCTGTCAGCTGGAAGAGCTGGACGACGACCCGGCAGCCGAAGTCGTGGCGGCGGGTGAGCGCATCAGAGCCCAGCTCACCCTGCCCAAGCCCTGGGCCGGCATCGCGGGGTTGGACCCCGACCTGGAACGCATCGACAAGGCATACCGTGAGCAGCGCTCCGTCTTGTTGGCACGCCAGGAGCGACTCGCGGAGCGTGCGCGCGAAGAGGTCAAGAGCACCGAAGGCTGGCAGAAGCTGAACGGCGATCAGCGCCACCAGGTGCTGCGCCCGATCTTCCTGGCCTGCGTGGACACGGACGCCGATTCGGTGGCGCCGGCGCTGGCGAAGCTGCTGGCGCCGGTGGACCGCGCCATCGCCAGCGGCAAGAAGAAGGCCATCCGCGAGCTTGACCGCATCCTGGAGGAGATCCACCGCATCCCGGTGATCAACGTGGAGCTGGGCCGCCAGCTCGCCTACCGCAAGCTCAAAGGGCCGGAGGAGGTCGAATCCCTCTTGGAAGAGGTGCGTGGAATCCTGCTCGAAGCCCTGGAGAAGGGCCACGTGAGGTTGCGATGAGCGCCGGCATGTCCCCCGCGGCGCGCGAGGCGCTGCGTCACGCCATCCGGGGTTCGGCGGGCCAGGACGCCGGCCTGCGGCGCTTCCTGCTGGACCACCTGGACGAGGCCCTGGAGGCCGCCTACCAGCTGGGCATCGCGCGCCTGTCGGACACCAGCCTCGACCGGGCCGGGGTCATGCGTCGCCGGCGCGTCACCGACTGGATGGCCGCAGAGGTGCGGGCCGCCGCGGGCACGGGCCCCAAGAAGGGGGAAAAACAGGAGAAATGGGAGCGGAGAGCCCAAGATGCGCGCGACCGGGCTCGTGCGCGCATCGTGGAGCAGGCGGCCTACACCCTCCTTCATCGCCTGGTAGTGCTTCGCATCCTGGAGGCGTTGGAGCTGCAGAAACCCGTGCTGACGGGCGGCCGCAAGAGCGCTGG
>CAYVQL010000659.1:0-2635 GCA_964454135.1 uncultured Enterobacterales bacterium
GCCAGCGTCAACCCCGACGCCGAAGAGACCTGCAACTCCGTGGACGACGACTGCAACGGCACCGTGGACGACGACTACGCCACCGATGCCAGCACCTGGTACGCCGACGCCGACGCCGATGGCCACGGCGACCCCGCCAGCACGGTCACTTCCTGCACCCAGCCCTCGGGCACCAGCGCCCAGGGCACGGACTGCGACGACAGCGACGCCAGCGTCAACCCCGGCGCCGACGAGACCTGCAACGAGCTGGACGACGACTGCAACGGCGTCGTGGACGACGACTACGCCACCGACGCCATCGACCAGTACGAGGACAACGACACGGATGGCTACGGCGGCGCCTACGCCGTCAGCTCCTGCGCGCTGGCCTCGGGCTACGTCACCGACAGCACGGACTGCGACGACAGCGACGCCAGCGTCAACCCCGGCGCCGAAGAGACCTGCGACGGCGTGGACGACGACTGCAACGGAACCGTGGACGACGACTACGCCACCGACGCCGTGGACCAGTACGAGGATCTGGACTTCGACGGCTATGGCGGCGCCCTGGCCGACACCAGCTGCACCGTCTCCTCGGGCTACGTGCTCGATTCCTCGGACTGCGATGACAGCGACGCCAGCGTCAACCCCGGCGCCGAGGAGACCTGCAACGGCGTGGACGACGACTGCAACGGCACCGTGGACGACGACTACGCCACCGACGCCATCGACCAGTACGAGGACAACGACACGGATGGCTACGGCGGCGCCTACGCCGTCAGCTCCTGCGCGCTGGCCTCGGGCTACGTCACCGACAGCACGGACTGCGACGACAGCGACGCCAGCGTCAACCCCGGCGCCGAAGAGACCTGCGACGGCGTGGACGACGACTGCAACGGAACCGTGGACGACGACTACGCCACCGACGCCCTCGACCAGTACGAAGACAACGACGGCGACGGCTACGGCGGCGCCCTGGCCGTGACCAGCTGCACCCAATACTCGGCCTACGTCACCGACAGCACGGACTGCGACGACAGCGACGCCAGCGTGCATCCTGGCGCCAGCGAGCTCTGCAACGGCGTGGACGACGACTGCGACGGAGACACGGACGAAGACGAGTCCGACGACGCCCTCACCTGGTACATCGACGCCGACGGCGACGGCTACGGCGTGGCCGACAGCACGATCGACAGCTGCGCCCAGCCCAGCGGCTACGCGGACAACAGCGACGACTGCGACGACAGCGACGCCGCCATCAGCCCGGCCGAGACCGAGATCTGCGACGGCGTGGACCAGGACTGCGACGGCGACGTGGACGAAGAGGCGGACGACGGCAGCTGGTACTACCCCGACGACGACAGCGACGGCTACGGCGACGAGGCGGGCTACGACTGGCTCTGCTCCGGGGTCGACAACGCCTGGGACTGCGACGACACGGACGCCACCGAACCCCACGTGGTGGACGTGTCCACGGCCTCCACCTCCCCCGACGGCTCGGCCTCGGCCCCCTGGACCACCATCCAGGAGGGCATCGACAATGCCAGCCTCTGCGTGGTGGTCTATGGCGGCACCTACCACGAGAACATCGACTTCGGCGGCAAGGGCGTCAGCGTGCTGGGCGTGGAGGGCGCCGACGCCACGGTGATCGATGGCTCCAGCGGCGGTAGCGCCGCCGTGGTCTTCGAGAACGCCGAGGGCGCCGACGCCGAGCTGGCCGGCTTCACCATCACCGGCGGTACGGGCTACGAGGAGTACTTCGAGGACTCCTACACCTGCGGCTCGGCCTCGTGGACCTGCTACACCTACACCACCACCTGGTGCGGCGGCGGCGTCTTCGTGGACGGCGCCACACCCACCCTGCACGACCTGCTCATCACCGGAAACGAGCTGCCCGAGGCCAGCTCCTCCACCTCGGGCATCATCTACTACTACTACGAGTACAGCTTCGGCGGCGGGCTCTGCGCCCGCGACACCGCCCTGGACCTGGAGCGGGTGGACCTGTCCTACAACTTCGCCGATCAGGGCGGCGGGGCCTGGATCAACGACGCCTCCACCGTCACCTGGGCCCAGTCCGCGGTCACGAGCAACCTGGCCACCGACGGGGCCGCCTTCCTGGCGGACGGCGGCTCCTTGACCCTGACCAATGTTCTCTCCACCTGGAACGAGGCCTCGGACGACGGCGGCGGCGTCCTGGTGGCCGACGGCCTGCTGACCGAGATCAACGTCACCCACGGCGAGGACGACGCCAGCTCCGGCGGCGGCCTCTACCTGTCGGGCACGGCCACCGGCTCGGTGCTCAACAGCATCATCTACGGCGCCAACACCGGCGAGGGCGTGCTGGCCGACTCTACGGCCACCTACTCGGGGCTCTACAGCGACGTCTACGGCAACGCCGGCGGCGAGTACTCGGGGGTCACCAACCCCACGGGCAGCAGCGGCAACATCTCCTGGGATCCCGGCTTCACCGACGTCACCGACGACAGCGATCCCAGCAACGACGACTGGACCCTGAGTACGGGCTCTCTGTGCATCGACGCCGGCTACCCCTCCACGGCCTACGACGACGCAGATGGAACGACCAACGACATGGGGGCCTACGGCGGGCCATTCGGTTCTTGGTAGAGGATGTAAACTCGCTGTTGGCGTGGAAGGT
>CAYVQL010000660.1:0-2610 GCA_964454135.1 uncultured Enterobacterales bacterium
TGCAGCGGGAACCTGGGTGGGCGTCCGACGTAGCTGATCGTGGGATGCATGGGCTTCCAGCCGAGTCGAGGGACTCGATTCTCTCACATCGTGACGGGAGCTCCCACTCGATCGGTCCTCAGGAACCGTCGCTCTGGCAGGACCACCGCGTGCAGGCGCCCGGTCTCGTCCACCTCCCCCGCCAGGCAGATGCGCTTGGGCCCCACGTAGCGCTCGCCACCCAGCTTGCGCCCCTTGATATGCGCGCTGACGACCACCTTCTCCCAGTCTGGATCTCCCACCTTGGAGAGCCTCTTGTCCCGCAACGGCGGGGGTGTGTGGAAGCGCTCGGTGGGCAGGATCCTGGCCTCCAGGGACGCCAGCTGCGACGCCAGCGGCCCAAACTCCATCCCCGCGTGGACGAAGAGGTAGCGCCATGTCTCGGCGAACCACGGCAGGCCCTCGAGGAAGCGCCGGTGGGCGGCCGGCATGCTCCGAGCGAGGGCCGCGCTCGAGGAGGCTCCATACGCGTGGGGCGTGCCAGCCCTGGTGCCGTTCCAGTAGCGCGTGGCCCAGCGCCCGTACCAGCCCTCGTCGTCCAGGGCGCGCAGACACGCCAGGTCGTGGTTGCCCATGATGGGCACGAATCGGCCGCCCCGCTCCGCCTGCAGCGCCACGAGCCGCTCGAGCAGCCCAGCGATGTCGGGCCCGTTGTCGCAGTAGTCGCCGAGCAGCACGAGGGTGTAGTCTGCATACCGCTCGTCCAGGCTGACCAGGAGCCGCTCGAGGTGCCCGAGGTGGCCGTGCAGGTCGGCCACGGCGACGATGGGCCGGCCGCGCTCCGCCAGGGAGCGTGCCATGTGCTCCAGGCGGCCACACCACGGCAGGGCGGTGAGCCAACGAGCGGGGAGCCCGCTCAGGCCACAAGCTGCGCCCAGTAGCATGCCGGTGATGCAGGCGACGCTGTCCGAGTCGCCGTGGATGCGGGCTGCCCGGTCGATGGCCTGTGAAAAGTCGTCGCCCCAGCGCAGCGCGGCCGTGACGGCCAGCCCCAGGGCGCTGGCCGAGCGCCAGCCCCCGTCGCCGGCGGGGATGGCGGCTTCGTCCAGCCAGTCGTCGCCACGTTGCGCCTGGACGAGGGCGGCGCGCAGGGCGTCGGCCACCGTGCCGCCCCCCCGCGCCCAGTCGTCGTCCAGGCGGGCGATGGCCCGCTCCACCAGGTCCGAGCCGAAGCGACCCCGCTCCAGCGTCCAGCGCAGCAGGTGACTGGCCGCGATGGCCGCCTCGCTGGCGTTGGGGTGCCCGTGGGTGAGCCGGGCCTGGACCTCGGCGGCCAGGGCGAGGTCCGCACCGGCCAGGGCCATTGGAAGCGAGGCGATGCGCATCACGGCGCCGCAACCGTCGGAGCGGTGCATGCCGCTCGTGCGCCAGTCGCCGCTCGCGCGCCACGCGCGTACTCCGGCCTGGCAGGTGTTGCCCGGCGCCGTGGAGGGCGTGAGCGGATCCTCGAGCCAGGCGCTGAAGCGCTCGCCGACGGCCGCGCCGAAGGTGTCGCCGTCCAGGGTGTCCGGCCCCTGGGCCATCACGGCCTGCGCCAGGTACCAGCTCATGTGGGTGTCGTCGGTCCAGCGGAAGGTATCCGGCTCGATGGGCACCGCCTTGGAACGCACGCGCGAACCGGAGGTGAACTCGAGGGGAGCCCCGTAGGCATCGCCGAGGGCCAGTCCCAGGAACGAGGCAGCGCAGCGGTCTTCGAAGGTCATCGTTTTCTCCTTGGTTGATCACCATGGAGGATGTACCCGCCGGCCCTACCGCCGTGGGGTTCACGAACGTTCGCGTTCACCCGCGGAGGAGGATGTGCACTGGTTCGATGGTGATGCGCTGAAAGGACGCCCAGCCGGCTCCGTCGGGGCGCTTCTCCTTTGCAGGCACCACCTGCTCCGCGAGGACGATCCTCTGCGTTCGACAGAAGGTGGCGACGCGGGCCCGGGTGTCGGAACGTAGGACACGGACGGGCTGGTAGTCGTAGTCGAACTCGTCCTGCTGCTGGACCAGGGCAAAGGTCTGCCCCCTGGGTGCCCAGCCGGGCATTCCGCGGGCTCGCCGTATTCGCCCCAGGGCGTCCCGGAGCCAGGACGTCTGGTTGGCGTGCACCCATCCGTCGCCCGCGAGGCGCGCACAGGCGAGTGCGGTGTACCAGACGAGCTGGCTGGGAGTGAGGCCTACTGATTCGTCATTGATGTACAAGCGCGGCTCGGCCAGCTCGATGCGGATGCGGGGCGGTTCGGCTCTGGCGATGGCCGCCTGCGAGGCGGCCAGGGCGGACTGGTAGCTGGACAGGTCTTCCTCTCGCAGCAGACCCCGGAGCCGGGGGAGAGGCACTTCGACCAGATGGACCTGCACGCTACGCGGATCGATGGGGCCGCGCTCGTCGTGGCAGGGCTCGGGCTGGTCGGGAAAGAAGAAGCCGGCGCGCGCGCCCTCGACGCGCGGCTCGCTCACCCGTACGTCCAGGCAGAGGTCGCCTGGGCGAGCGAGCAGCTGGTACATGGTCGTGGTGACGGCGCTGGCGGTGCGCCGGCGCCCCCCAGTGAGCGCGCAGCCGCCGGGTGCCGGCGCAGCGGAGCGCCG
>CAYVQL010000661.1:0-2601 GCA_964454135.1 uncultured Enterobacterales bacterium
CTGTCGTCGCCGCCCGGTTCGCTGTCGCCGCCGCTCGGCCCACTGTCCCCGGGGTTAGTGCACATTACGGGAAAAGTGCTTGCAACAGCTTGTTTTCGACGGTATTGTGATCCGCAAAGTTCACATTTCGTACACGCGAGCAGGAGGCGACCATGGCAAGCGCGAGCATCAAGGACGCAGGATCGGGCCGTTGGCGGATCCGCTGGCGCGAGCGGCGCCGGGATGCCGATGGCAGCGTAGCGAGCCAAGGCCCCCGCTGGCGCCAGGGCCAGCACACCGTCCACGGCACGCGCTCGGACGCTGAACGCTACCGGGCCGATGTCATCGACGACCTACGCCTGCGGGGCTACCACGATCCCGTTGAGCATGCGCCGAAAATCGCCCCCCCTGCCTCGCTGATCGACGGCCTGTTGGCATACCTTGAGTCCTCGCGGCGGCACGGCAGGAGACCCTCGACGATAGCCACCCACCGCTACCGGGTGGGTATCCTGGCTGAGGCCATCTACGCCGTGACGGGCCTCCCCACTGATGAGCCCCTGCCCGTCACGGTCCTGGAGCGGCCGCTGTTTGATGAGTTGATCCCAGTTCTGGAGCAGCGCGGTGCCACTGTGCCCACGCGGGCCCTGGGGTTGCTGTGGCGGGCTTGGGCTTGGCTCGCAGCTGATCCCAAGTCCTGGCCCCGCGTCCCTGTGTGGCCCGCCGATCCGACCGACTTCGTCCCGGAGCGGGCGCCCTATGAACCGACCGAGGCCCCGTCGATGGGCCACGCGGATGCCGCGCTGCGCCACCTCCGGAAGCGGCGCGCCAGGCTCGACACCGTGGTGGTTGCCATCGTGCAGCGCTACACCGGCCTCCGGGTCGGTCAAGTCCTCGGGATTGAGCGTGCTGACCTCGACTTGGCGGCTGGCACGTTGGTAGTGCGCATCGGCAAGAGCCGGAGAGAGCAGGCCGCCATGCGCACGATCCCTCTAAGTCGCCACCTGCTCGCCGAGCCCTTGTTCAAAGAGCTTCTCGGCCGCGCCCCGGAGACCGGCCGGATCTTCCGCGTACGGCGTATCTGGAGGACGATTAGGGTCGCGTGGGAGGCCGCGACCGAAGCGGGCGAAGTGCCAGTCCATGTCTGGATGCCCCCCCAACGCGCCAACGCCAGGCCCGATCATGCGTTCCGGGCCGCGCTGCAGGGCCACCTGGCCGGCGAGAAGGTCCCCCGTGATGTGATTGATCACCTCGTCGGCCACCGCGGCGACATGCGCTCTATCCACTACGGCCGTGATCTCGCCGCCGCTGCCCGGGCTGCTGTCGATGGCCTGCCGCCGGTGACCTGGACCTGGCCGCCGCGCGCGGAGGAGGAGGAGGAGGAGGAGAAGTCGGAAAACGTGATCCCCCTCGACAGCGCGCGCGAGCAGGCCGCGGGCGGTTCGTAGCCGTATCCGCCGCCTGGCCCGCATCGCCCGGCGGCCTGCACGGGTGAGCCCTGTTCCTCTGCCGCGTCCCTTCCTGGTGCTCCGGCTCGCCAACGGCTCTTCGCGGGCTTCCGGCGCGGGCTGGTGGCGCGGCGGCGCCTGGGCCCCCCCCCAGGGGCCTCCTGCGTGCGCCGTAGGACACGCCGCTATGCCGCGCCTGCCTCCAGCGCCCCGCCTGGAGCCGCTGAAGCTGCGCCTGGAGCCCGTAGTGCTCTTCTGGTGGCAGCGATCTGGTCAGCTCAGGTTCAGTCTCCGCCGGAGTTCATCGGCTCGCCTCGTACCACTCAGCCGGCCACGCTGGTAGGGCCAGTTTCCCCGTCATCGCACCCAGAGCTCGATGGTGTAGACCAACGTGACATCCGCACAAGGCCCGATGTCCACGGTCGCGGTCACACCACTCTGGTTGCTGGTGTCACTGTGGGTGCAGGTCGCAAATCGCAGCACGGTGATGTCCGCGGCCTGGTCGTCCTGCAGCTGGCTGCCACCCCAGTCCCAGTCGACGTCGCTGTCGGCGCAGGTGTACGACGGCAGGTGGCCCAGCTCGGCGGACGAGTAGTAGCTGGAGTCGATGTCGTCGGAGCAGGCCAGGTTGAACTCACTGGCGGCGGCGTCCTCTACCCAGACATAGGTGCCGCCGTTTTCCATGCTGATTCCGTCCACATCCACCTCGTACAGCAGCTCGCCGCTATTGGCTATCTGCACTTCAAGGCTGTATCGGGCTGTGTCGCCGGACCAATCCGTGTCGCACATCAGCAGGTAGTCGCCATTATCCGAGAAGTGGTCCTGGTCGTCGTAGTCCTGGATGAAGTCGGAGCGGAAGGTGCTGTCCTCGTTGGACGAATCGGCTGCGTCGAAGGCCACGATGCGGGTCCAGCCGCCGCCATCGGTGGTCATGTCGCAGAGGCGCTGGACCACATCCCCATCCCGCTGTTCCAGCCAGTAGTCGCCAGCCGCGGCGGAGGGTTTGCTGCTGAGCAGGTCGGCGCAGCTCTTGGCTGGACAGGTTTCGCTACCCAGTTCGCAGCCCGTGTCCCCCGTGTCTTCGCAAGCCGCGATTCTGGCGTCCCCATCGTCGCAATCGCTGCAGTGGGTATAGGCACCATTACCGTATCGCACCAAGTACGGCAACTATCACGGA
>CAYVQL010000662.1:0-2594 GCA_964454135.1 uncultured Enterobacterales bacterium
ATCATCGATGCGAGCGTGGGGGACGAGAATACGCCGGGGATCGATGTGGACGCCAAGACGAAGGAGGTGGAGGTCTCGGGGGTGACGGTGAACGGGTCGTTCTTTGTCGGAGTGCGGGTCGGGTCGGGAACGATGACGATCCGGGATTCCGCGGTGAGTGAGAGCGAGTATATCGGCATCGCGGCCTACAATTCGGGATTGCAGGCAACGGCTCTTGCGATGAACGCCTGCGAAGTGGCAGAGAACACCACCATGGGCGTGATTGCATTCGGCTCCGGCACCTCAGTCGCCATCAGAGAGACTATTATCGAGGACACCAAGCCTGACGAGAACGGCGAGGGAGGGCTCGGTATCGATGTCTCGGACGGCGCGAACCTTGTGGCAGAGGCGTGCGCAGTCAGGGGGAACACCCTTGTAGGCTTGAACACCTATTGCTCTGGCACCTCGGTCACCCTCCGAGAGACCGCCATCGAGGACACCAAGCCTGGCGAGAGCGGGAAGTACGTGGTCGGTATCCATGTCTCGGAAGGCGCGAGTCTGGACACAGAGCGCTGCGTGGTCAAGGGGAACACCGGCACGGGTGTATTCGCCCACGACTCCGGCACCTCGGTCACCCTCCGGGAGACTGCTATCGAGGACACCCAGTCCGAAGAGGACCAGGCGAGCGGCTTCGGTATCTATGTCTACGACGGCGCGAGCCTTGTGGCAGAGGGCTGCGCAGTCAGGAGGAACACTTGCGCGGGCATGCTCGCGATCAACTCCGGTACTACGGTCACCCTGCAGGAGACGACTATCGAAGAGACCCAGCCTGCCGAGTACGGGGAGGGCGGGTATGGCATCCAGGCCTCCAATGGTGCGAGCCTTCTTGCGGAGGCCTGCACGGTCACGGGAAACACCAGCACGGGCGTACTCGTGGTCGACTCCGGCACCTCGGTCAACCTCAAGGATACGAGGATCGCCGCCACGATGCGTGGAGAGATCGCAACAGTTGGCACAGGCGTTACCGTTGGGTACTCCGCATCTGTCGTCGCGACCGCCGTCGAGATGATCTCGAACGAAGGACCTGGTATCTATGCTGCCGGTGAAGATGCGTTGCTCAACTGCTCGGACTGCCTGGTACAGGACAACCAATTCGCCGGGGCGGTCGTGGTGGGCGGTGCATCCCTCCAGTTCGCCGACTCCCTCATCGAAGGCACCACCGAGCAGGAGAACCTCGGCGGCGGTGTCGGCATCTTCGCTGATCCCTGGCTTGCCGGCCCTCCAACCCTGTCGGTCACCGACAGCACAATCCAGGACAACGCCATCGCTGGCGTCTGGCTTTCCGGCGAGGGCAGCTACTCGCTCTCGGGCAACACCATCCACGGCGGAGAGGGCTGGACGCGCGAGAGCTTGACCAAGTGCGGTGACGCGGTATTCGCGCGAGATGGCGTGACGACGTGGGATGGAAGCTCCGGCCTCCTGCTGGAGAACAACGAGCTGCTGAATGGCACAGGCGCAGGCCTGTTCCTGGACGATGCCACGGCCACGCTCTCAGGGAACAGCTACTCAGACAATGCCGTGGACATCGTCACCCAAGGCGGGGACTGCGAGACGCCACCTGATGGGTACGAGGGCGAGGCCTTCAGCTCGGACGCGGAGCTGTGCCCCGCCTACGACTACGCCACCTGCGGGGACGAGTTCAGGCTCTACCTGGAGCTCGCAAAGCCAGAGTCGGGGCACGGCGCGGCGCTCATGAACCCCGGCCTCCCCGGTCCAGGAGCGCTGCCCACGCTGCCTGCTGCGCTCCCCCTTGCCCTCGACCCCCTACCGCTGCTGCCTCCCGCGCCGCGCTTGGCGCCGCTGGAGTTCCGCCGACAGCCAGTACGGCTCGAACCGGCGCCACTGGTCCCCTTCGTCGTAGCCAGGGAGCGTTGAGTTCGCCGACTGCCGGTGCTGCGTTGTCGCCGGCCTTGTGGCCCTTCTGCAGCCCAACGCCCAGATGCTCGGCATCCCGGCCGTCACGCGTCCATGAGTCCGTCGCGCGCTGTGCAGCACCAGCCCGTGGAGAGCGAGATCTGCCTCGGCTGAGGCAGCCGGGCCGGCCCGGCCTCAAGATCCGCTACAGCAGTATGGCGCCCTGGGCGGTCCAGGAACATGCCCCCGTCGCGGATGTAGCCGGGCACGGTGGCTGCGTTCCGCTGTCCGGTCAGCTGCATGATGCTGCGCTCGGAGGCTCCAGCCCGCGCGGCCTCGGCGCTGGATTCGGACCGCGTTGAGTGCCGCAAGGGCCATCCCTGCCGCATCGGAAGTGCACTTCACGACCGCGGCCACGGCCTTGCTCCCGTGCTGGTGAGGAGGCGCAGGTTCCCGTTGTGGTCCACGGGCCGTAGCGGCGGCCCACTCTCCAGTCCGGCGGCTCCGATCCAGGTGGCGATCCCAGCCACGGGGCAGAGCCTTGGCTGCCTGGCCCTGGGGATGCCCACCTTCCCAGATGCCAGAAATGGTCGAAGAGCGGCGAGCAGGGCGGCCTGCGATGCGCTCCCCCGCCGCTCTATCTTGGCTCGACCCAGCTGATCCGTCATCCGCGTCATCGGTCCAGCTTCACCGCATCCTTG
>CAYVQL010000663.1:0-2580 GCA_964454135.1 uncultured Enterobacterales bacterium
AAACAGGCCGACTCATCGTTGCGGCCGAATGGCCGCAACGATGACCAAGGCCGGGGCGGCGTCGCTGAATACGGTGACACCTCCCACCGCGACCGCTAAGCTGCGCCCCCTGAGGTGAACCATGCTGAGAACCTGCGCTCCCCTGCTCGCTTTCTTCCTACTGGCAGCCTGCGACGACAGCGAGCTGCTCCACGGAAACCTGCTGTTTGCCGAGGCCAACAACTACGCCTACCAGGCTCAGATGAACGTAGAATCCTACGAGGTGGCCTCTGGCGGGGATCTGCTGGCGGACTGGAGCGCCATCACCACCGATCTGCAGGGCCGCCAGGTCCAGCAGGTCGATGTCGTCTCCATCATCGACTTCAGCATCAGCATCGAGCAGCTGCTGGAGGACGTGGCCTCCAACAGTCTGCTGCAGTCCGACATCCGCGATTACCGCATCTTCGACGCCAGCGGTGGCGAGACTGCGGCCAACCTGAGCGAGTTCAGCATCCTCGGCAACGACTTCGTACCCAGCGTGGACTTCGTGGAGCAGAAGGGCACCCACACCTGGCTGCTGTCGCTCTGGGACCAGGAACGCGAGGGCCGCGACGACATCCTGGCCAGCATGCACCTGCTCCCGCTGGAGAGCGCCCAGCTGGCCGAGGTGGCCTTCGACGACCACACCGCGTCCTTCTCCTTTCAGCCCGACCTGCAGTCCCTTCAGCCCCTGCGCACCTCGTCCGGCCTGGGCAGCTACCTGGCCGACTGGTCCGACGTGGACCTGGACGCCAGCGGCCACGAGTTCGACGACCTGCTGGGCGACCGATTGATGGTAGCCCAGCTGGACGCCGCCAGCGTGGCTGAGGTCGAGGGAGATTTCATCGACATCTTCTACGCCTGCGACAATATCTGGCGCTTGGATGTCTACGGCGAGACCGACGCCAACCTGATGCTGGCCGAAGACGCCGACGGTGGCGCCTTTCCCGGTTTCTCCGCCGAGGGGGTCTGGCTGTTGGGCATCGAGTGCACCTCCTGCACCAGCCCGGTGCCCCTGATCATGACGGTGGTGGAGCCGGTGTAGGTGGTGGAGCCGGCCTCGTAGCGCCTACTCCAGCGCGTACAGATCTTCGATCCAGTGGATGCGGCCGGTGGTATTGCCCAGCTCGGCCTCGGCCTGCCAGACCACCACCTCGTCGGCGGTGACCTCGTCCAGCTTGCCCAGCGATGTCCACGAGTTGAGGTAGTTGCCGTTGGGCAGCTTGCGCACGTCCCCCAGCAGCTGGATGAAGTTGCCCCCGGGATCGAGGTGCTCCCAGACCTGCTCGTAGGTCTGCGCCCCCTCGTCGTAGGCGTACTCCACCACGCGCGAGACCGTGGGATCCGCGTGATAGGCGTTGTCGAAGACCATGAAGCCGTCGTCCCAGATCTGGGACATGTGGCCGTGGCTCCAGGGGGTGCCGCTGGTCAGCTCGAAGGTGGAGTGCGCGCCGCCTATCTCCCAGAGCACCTCCCCCGTGGCCCGGTCCACCTTCAGGATATGGTCCAGGTTCTTGGCCATGATGTGGTAGGCGTCGTCGTCCTCGTCGTACATCAGCGAGTTGGCGTGCACCCAGTCCCAGCCGCCGGTTTCGTAGGCCAGGGCCCAGAAGTGATCGCAGCTGGGCCAGGGGTCGTGGTAGTCGTCCATATAGGAGAAGACCTGCGCGGCGGCCTCGGGATCGTCGCTGCCCTCGATCCCCTCCAGGATGCAGTCCCCGGCGATGGAGTACTCCTTGTCTTCGATCACCGCCGTGCCCATGTCGATGGAGATCCAGGCGATGGTGCCGTCGGGCAGCTCGTCGAAGTCGTGGTGGCCCAGTACGGTGGAGGTGAGGGTCTCGTAGGAGCCGTCGACGGCGATACGCACCGTGCCCGCGACGTCGATCTCCTGGCTGGCGTCGTACTGGCTGTGCAGGATGCTCGCGCCGTCCAGGCCGGGCTGGGTGGTGGTGATGGACAGCCCGCCGTCGGCCTTGTGATACCAGACGTAGTCGGCGTCGCGGTCCAGGATGACCACCCAGCCGTTGTCCACTCCCAGCAGGCTGGTCATGATGTACCCCCCGGGTTGGGCCTGGGCTTCGTCGTGACTGGAGACGGTGAAGCGGGCCAGGTCGGCGGGTGGATCGTCGATCTCCACGGTGCCCACCGCGCCCTCCAGGCGCTGGCCTGACTCGGTGATGGTGACCGCGCGGAAGCTGTAGCTGCGGCCGGCCTTCATGCCCAGCAGCAGGGCGCTGTGCTCGGTGCCGGCGCTCTCGGTCTGGGGGCTGGCCATGTCCAGGGCGCCGTCCAGGCCGAACTCGGCGAAGGAGGTGCCCGGCTCGTCGCTGGTCCAGCTCAGGGTGACCACCGTGGGGATCAGCTCGCTGAAGCTGATCTGCGGATCGTCCAGGTCCCCTTCGGGTACGCTGTCGGCCGAGTCCGGGACGGCGCTGCGGCACTGGCAACCGGCCAGGAGCGCGGCGAGCGCGGGGGCGAACAGGGCTGGTTGGCGCCTCTTTTTTGGGGGGAAGGCAGATTCTTCCCCCCCTATCCGAGGCGGACACCGCCTCTCCCCCC
>CAYVQL010000664.1:0-2562 GCA_964454135.1 uncultured Enterobacterales bacterium
CCCCACTTCTTCAAGCTGAACGGTGGGTTGGCGATCACCAGGTCGAACCGCTTGAGCACCTTCTCTCCGGACAGGTGCTTCGGGTCGAGCAGGGTGTCGCCACGCTCCACGAACACGTCATCGATGTCGTGGAGGAACAGCGACATCTTGCAGATGGCCCAGGTGTTGAGGTTCTTCTCCTGCCCGTAGAGGGTGAGGGACTGCGGGTTCAGCCCGCTCCGCTCCATGAAGTGAGTGGCCTCCAGCAACATGCCGCCAGAGCCTGCCGTGGGGTCGTAGACCGTCATGCCCTCCTCGGGCCGGAGAATCTCCACCATCAGCTTCACGACCTGTTTGGGTGTGTAGAATTCCCCGCCCTTCTTGCCCGCGTCGTCCGCAAACTTGGCGATCAGGTACTCGTAGGCGTCGCCCAGGATGCGGGAGTCCACGTCGGCCTTCCGCATCCTGTAGGTCTCGAAGTGCTGGAGCAGGGCGTCGAGCAGGTGGTCGGGGAACCGCTGCTTGTTGGCGAAGTCCACGTCCTGGAACACGCCCTTGAGCCGGGGGTTGGCGTCCTCGATGGCCCGGAAGGAGGTGTTGAGGATGGTGCCGATATCCACCGACTCCTTCCTCACGTCGGCCCAGAAGCAGCCCTCGGGGATGTGGAAGCGGTGTTCCTCTGGGTCGGCGGCCAGTTCCGCGTCCTCGTACTCGGCCAGGCGGTCCTCGTACTCTTCCTCCCACACGTCGCAGAGCCGCTTGTAGAACAGCAGGCCGAAGATGTAGTGCTTGAAGTCCCCGGAGTCGATGGAGCCCCGCAGGAGGTCGGCAGCACCCCACAGGTGGCGTTCCAGCACGGGGAGGGTGAGTCGCCCCGATCCGCTCCCCGACGCTCCGTTGGACCCTGCGGGCTTCGTCCTGGTCGTGCTCATCTTCAACCCTCGCCGTCCTGATTCCACTCGATGGGGATGTCGTCGGCTTCGCATGAAGCCGCCTCGATCAAGAAGGTAGTGGTTCGGGCCTGGCCGCTCAACATCATCCCGACTTTCGGGGGCTGTGTCGCCCAGGGGTCTCGGATCACCCGGACGGGCGGTAGCTGCCGTCGAGCACCACCGGGGTTTGGTGGACTCGTCCTTCAATCCTTCACAGAGGCGGTCCGGTGCCGTTGATGTCGATGCCCATGATCGCCCCCGATGGGCCAGCCGAAGCCGTGGTGGCGACGCTGCGAGACCTACAGCCCGCCCTGACGACCGACCACGTCATGGTCACCTACGGGTTCCGGTCCAGCCGGTACGACCTGTTCAGTCTCGGCTGGCTGCTCAAGCCCGACGCACCCGTGGTGGCCGACCATCAGGTTGTGGTGGTCGAGGGAGAGCACAAAGGCGGGTTGTGGCTCCCGACAGGCGAACCGAGGCCAGAAGTGCTGACCCGTGGCGTCGTCTGCGAGGACGACGACAGGGGATGGGTGGTGGCGGCGACTGGAGCCGATGGTGAGGGCGACATCGCACTCATCGGCCACATCAGAGCCTACCTCGACGCACTCGACACCCTGACCGAGATGGAGACCACGCCATGACCAGGCCGTATGCGAACGACGCAGACTTCCTCACCGACGCCTCCGCCTGGCTGGTCGCTCGTTCTCGCCGCATCGGGCTGACGCTCCAGGCCGAGGACGACGAGCATGTCCTCCCCCGACCAGGGCATCGCACTCTCGGACCGCAGCACCAGGTGGTGGCCGACGAGCGACAACGGCTCCAGTCGGCGGCACACGAGCAGGAGCGGCGACTCCAAGAGAACCTGGAAGCCAGGCTGGAGGCCCATCGTGTGTCGGACAGACCCAGGCTGGGCATCGACAGGCTCTGTGAGGCGTCTGGACTTGGGCCGCAGGAGAGGCTGGTGTTGCTGGTGGCCTCGGTGGTTGCGGTCAGCGACAGGCTCGCCGAGCAGATCGTGAGGCCCCTGGACGGTCCGTGCATGTCGCGGCTCACCATCGAGGCGGCCACTCGACTGCTGGCACCTCACGACGGGCTCGCGGGCGTCCTGGCCGCCAGGCTGCTGTTCACCCCGACTTCACCCCTCCTGCGGGATCAGCATCTGGTGGTGGACTTCTGTGGCCCAACGAGCGTGCCGGACGACTGGCCCCACGCCGTCGTGTCGATCACCAACAACGCGTTCGCCACGATCACCGGGGTCTCCCTTCACCCAGACGAGGGGACACAGGGCTGACCGGTATGGGACGCCACAGGCTCACCCACGCCGAGGGATGCAGGACCGCCGTGTACGGCTTCGACAGCGCCTCGCTCGGGTTCTTCGTGGAGGTCTGGAAGTGTGGTCAGCGACTGGTGGCCCTGGACCGCCTGGAGCAGCCCGACAGCCCCCCGACCCTCGGGTCCGTGGTCTCGGCCCTGGTCGAACAGGGGTTCTTCACCGGCGATGAGGTATTCGAGGCGCTGACCCTGCTGGCTCTGGGAGAGGGCCGCGATCTGGAGGCGTCCGAGGGTGTGAGGACAGCCGCACTCGTCATCGAGAACCTGCGGTCCGACGCCGCCCGCTGAACGAACTGGGGGCTGCTGGTGGGCTTTG
>CAYVQL010000665.1:0-2558 GCA_964454135.1 uncultured Enterobacterales bacterium
GTTCGCCGTGTTGGTTTCAATCCCCACCTTCACGGGGCAGGGGCCGCAGCCTGCTGGACCTCTGGAGGTGGTGGTGTGGAAACACCTCCATGTTTCAATCCCCACCTTCACGGGGCAGGGGCCGCAGCTGCGGGCCCCGGGAGAGGGCCTCCTTCGTGCCTTTTCGGACACGATTTCGGAGACCTCCTCCAAAAAGTCTTGACGATCCAAATCCTCTCCGATGAGATTGCGCAACTCGCTGATATTCCTACCATTTCCATTGCGGAGACCTTACGGGCGAACCTCTGTTTTCACCAAGCTGCCGACATTCCCGCAAGCCGGACGACGATTGTCCTCCAGGTGCGAGACAGGGTCAAAGAGCACGAGAGAGCGAAGCCTTGGCGGCTGCGGCCCATCGAGGTTCTATGGAGATCCCGCTAGCATGTCAAAGAACGGCGGGGCCCTTGTTGACCCTGGGTGGGAGTTTCCCATCCCGGGCTTCTCCTGGCAAGACGCCACGGTTGCCGGCTTGATGGTCGCGTCCACAGTCAGCCGGGCGCCGGATCTCCGCTGGCGTTCGCCAGAGGCAGGATACGCCACTGTCCGCGCGCCATCCCCGCTCGCGTCCTTTCGGTGAAGGCCGCATTCCGCCTGGCCGGGAGAAGAACCATGACCGCAGCGAAGACGGCACCGCCCGCACCCGAGGTCGCGCGCAGGAGGCGCGCCCCTGGGCCGCCTGTCCGGTCTCTGCCCCCCAAGAGCTTGCGGGCCTTCCTGACGCCCATGGCCCTGCGCGTCGCCTGGGATGCCGTGGGGCCACGGGCGAGCGCGGGGGTCGACGGCGTGGACGGGCGCTGCTTCCAGGCCAACCTGGATCGCTACCTCCAGCTTCTCGCCGAGTGGATCGGTTGTCGTTCGTGGCGGCCGGACCCGCTCCGCTGGATCTATGTGCCCAAGCCCAGCGGCGGCTACCGCACGCTGGGCATCCCCACCCTGCGCGATCGCGTGCTGCAGCGGAGCATCCTGGCCGCGCTCACCCCCAGGGCCGAGCTTCTGCTGCACGACCACGTGCACGGCTTCCGCCCTGGGCGCTCGCCGCGCACGGCCGCGGCCTGCCTTGCAAGGCAGCTCTCCGAAGGCGCGCCGGGAGACCTGGTGCGGACCGATATTCACGAGCTCTTCGATCACCTTGACCACCGCCAGGTGCTGCGGACAGCCGCTGTCTGCTGGACCGATCCCGACTGGCTGCGCCTGCTGCGTGGATTTCTGGCCGACTGGTACGGGCCAAGAGGGCCTGGCTACGGCGTCCCGCAAGGCGCTCCGCTCTCTCCCTTGCTGGCCAACCTGGTTCTGGCACGGGCACTGGATGGCCCCCTGGCGGCCCTCGCAGAAGCCACGATCCGTGGCTGCGGCAATGGACACCCAGACATCGAGCTGAAAGCCTGGGCGCGCTACGCCGATGATCTCCTGCTGGCCTGCCCGGCGAAGGGCCAGGGGCGGGCGCTGCTGGCCTGGGCGCAAGGCACGCTGCGTGCTTCCGGGCTGTTCCTCTCCAGCCGCAAGACCCTGGTGGTCGCTCCCCGCGAGGGCGCGGTCCTGCCCTGGCTCGGCGGGCTGCTGGTGCGGGAGCGGGGCTCCGTCAGGTGGAAGAAGGTCCGCACCAGGCGTTCCTAGAAGAGCCACGGATCCCTCCTGTCCTCCACGGCCTCGGCCGTGCCCAGCAAGATGGTGCTCTCGGCACAGGCGGAGCAGAGCAGGTAGATGCGCACCGTGTCGTTCTCGAGGTCGACCGTGGCCTCCACCAGCTTGATGATCTGGTCCAGCCTGTGCGCGCTGACGTTCCCCTCGAACACGCTCTGCTGCACGTGCACCAGGTGCTGGGCCAGGCGGCGCTGCAGCCGCGCGCGGCGCGAGCCCTGGCTGATGTCGTAACAGAGCAGCAGGTACAGCTGTCGCTTCATGCCCGCCACCTGAAGGGCTGGTAGGCCTCCTGCTTGCCCTCCACCACCCTGGCCAGCGCTCTTGCCTGCAGACGCAGGATCTCCCGCAGCTCGTATCGCCCCTGCTGCCCAGGATGATAGACACGCTGCCGCAGACGCCGGCTCCAGGCGGTCAACACCACCCCGCGGCCCACGGGCCCCAGGTGCACGGCTCGGCCGCGCTGCTCGTCCTCCTCGTCGGCTTCATCATCATCGGGCACGCCGACCAGCGAGAGATCCACCTTGGGATCCACGAAGTCCTCTGGCGCGAGCTGCCTGCGATTGAAGAGCCCCAGGACCAGACCGTCCACCAGGGGGCGCCACTCCTCGACCAGGTCGAAAGCCAGGGCCTCGCGCCCACGCCCCGCGTCGTGCAGAAAGCCGACGTAGGGATCGAGCCCAGCGGCGCGGGCGGCGTGGGCGGCACGCTCGCAGAGCAGGGTGTAGAGGAAGGAGAGCGCAGCGTTGACCGGGTCGCGCGGCGGCCGCTTGCTGCGTCGCTCGAAGGAAAAGAGCGGGTTTCGCAGGCCCAGCCCCAGCACCTTGAAGTAGGACCGCGCGCCATAGCCCTCGATGCCCCGCAACACGTCGAGATCCTGG
>CAYVQL010000666.1:0-2554 GCA_964454135.1 uncultured Enterobacterales bacterium
GGGAAGACACCCACCTCACCTGCACGGGATGCACGCTCCGGGACAATCAGTTCGCCGGCGCTGTCGCAGTCCATGATGCCACTCTCCAAATCGCCGACTCCTTTGTCGAAGGCACCTCCGAGCAGGAGAACCTTGGAGGCGGCATCGGCATCTACGCCGTTCCCTGGACGGGCGGCTCCCCCTCTCTTTCGGTCACCGACACCACCATCCAGGACAACCCCATCGCCGGCGTCTGGCTCTCTGGCGAGGGTAGCTACTCTCTCTCGGGCAACACCATCCACGGGGGGGCGGGCTGGACGCGCGAGAGCCTGACCAAGTGCGGTGATGCCATCTACGCGCGGGATGGCGTGACGGCCTGGGACGGAAGCTCGGGCCTGCTGCTGGAGGACAACGAGCTGCTGGACGGTCTGGGCGCCGGCCTGTTCCTGGACGACGCTTCCGCCACCCTCTCGGGCAACAGCTACGCGGACAACGCCGTGGACCTCGTCACCCAGGGCGCGGACTGCGCCACGCCTCCGACCGGCTACGAGGACGAAGTCATCGGCTCCGCGGAGCTCTGTCCCGCATACGACTACGCCACCTGCGAGGACGAGTTCAGACTGCGCCTCGACCTGGCAGATCCGGGGTCCGGGCATGGCGCGGCGCTCCTGCGCCCCGGTCTTGCTGATCCCGGCGCCCTGCCACTCCCCACCATGCCGGCCGCGCTCCCCCATGCCCTTGATCCGCTACCGCCTCTGCTTGCTGCGCCGCGCTTGGAGCCGCTGAACCTGCGCCCGCGGGCCTTGTGGCACGAGCCAGCGCCCCCGGCCCCATTCGTCGCACCCAGGGAGCATTGAGATGCCCTCCGTGTCCCTCCGCAGCTGCGAGATCCGGTTCATCGTCCTCATCGCGCTCCTTCTCCACGCCTGCCACAAGGACAAGCGCAAGAAGCCCTCGAACGACGACACCTCCCCCACCCACGACACCGGCCCAGCACCAGACACCGACCCCGAATGCGACACCGGCTACCTCGACGACGACGGCGAGTGCGTGTCCGCCGCCTGCGGCACCGGCACCTGGGGGAACCTGGAGCTGGACGAGAGCACGGTCTACGTGGACGTCGCCGCGGCGGAGGGCGGGGACGGTAGCGAGGCTGCGCCCTTCACCTCGATCCAGGCGGGGCTGGACGCGGCGGGCGACGCCGACGGCGGCATGGTGGCGGTGGCGGCCGGGACCTACCCGGAGACGCTGGAGCTGGGGTACGGACACGACGGCGTGCACTTGGCTGGTCGATGCCGGGAGCTTGTGATCATCGATGCGAGCGTGGGGGAGGAGGGCACGCCGGGGATCGAAGCGGATCCCAAGTCGTCGGAGGTGGAGGTCTCGGGCGTGACGGTGAGCGGTTCGCGCTATGTCGGGCTGCTCGTCGGGTCGGAGACCGTGACGATCCGGGAGTCCACGGTGGCTGAAAGCGAGTGGATTGGTGTCGGGGCCTACCAGGCAGCGATCCATGCGACGACGCTGACGATGGAGGCCTGTGAGGTCAGGGGGAACGCTACCGGGGGCGTGTTCGCGCTCGACTCCAACACCTCGGTCACCCTCCGGGAGACCACCATCGAGGACACACAACCTGACAAGAACGGGGAAGGTGGGTACGGCATCCAGATCCACGGCGGCGCGAGCCTGGACGCCGAGGCCTGCGAGATCAGGGGGAACACCGCAGTGGGTGTGACCCTGGCCGAATCCGGCACGTCGGTCACCCTTCAGGGCACGACCATCGAGGACACCCTGCCCGACGAAAACGGGGAAGGCGGGGCGGGTATCCAGGTGAGCGACGGCGCGAGCTTGCAGGCGGAGGGCTGCGGCATCAAGGGGAACACCACCCTGGGCGTGCTCGCGTACGACTCCGACACGTCGGTCACCCTTCGGGAGACTACCATCGAGGGCACCCTGCCCGACGACAACGAGGTGGGTGGGTACGGCTTTCAGGTCCACGGTGGCGCGAGCCTGGACGCAGAGTCCTGTCAGGTCAGGGGGAACACCGCGGTGGGCGTGGCCGTGAAGGACTCCGGCACCTCGGTCACCCTCCGGGGGACCACCATCGAGGACAACCAGCCCGGCGAGGACGGGGCGTTCGGGTACGGTATCGGGGTCCAAGACGGCGCCAGCTTGCACGCGGAGGCCTGCGAGGTCGGAGGGAACACCGCCGTGGGCGTGCTCGCCACCGACACCGGCACCTCGGTCACCCTAGGGGATACGAGGATCGCTTCCACGATGCGCGGAGAGGAATACACCGTCGGCATCGGCGTTGCCGCCCAGGAATCCGCATCTGTCGTGGCGACGGGCATCGACGTCTCTTCGAACGAAGGGGTGGGGCTCTATGTCTTCAACGATCACACCTCGCTCAGCTGCTCGAGCTGCACGATCCTGGACAACCAGTTCGCCGGAGCGGTCGTGGTCAGGGATGGCACCCTCGACATCTCCGATTCCTTCATCGAAGACACCAACGAGCAGGAGAACCTAGGCGGAGGTGTCGGCATCTACGCTGTTCCTTGGATCGGAGGTCCCCCGACCC
>CAYVQL010000667.1:0-2550 GCA_964454135.1 uncultured Enterobacterales bacterium
CCTCCGACAGCCTGGAGGGCCTGTTCATCACCGACTCCGCCAGCCAGCCCAGCCTGCTGTACGAGGTGGGCGACACCTACACCTTCGGCGTGGAGGCGCAGGGAGAGTCCTACAGTCTCTCCATGGCGGCCCCGGGCGCGCCCAGCGAGGTGGGCCCTGAGCCGTTGAGCTACCAGGAGCCTGGCTCCGACCTGGAGATCACCACCCCCAGGGCCCACGACGCCTACATCGCCGTGGTCGTGGACTCCTCCGGCCAGATGGTCTACTCCGAGCTCCCTGGCGAAGAGAACGTGGAGGCCTTGCTCGAGGGGGAGATGGGGATCGGGCCCGGCGAGGTGATCACCATCCCCGGCGCCACCTTCTCCGCGGACGAGCCCCTGTACGGCATCGGGCTCCTGGGGCTCGACATCATGGGTGACCGGGGCGTCTCCGAGACCCTGAACCCCCTGCTCTCGATGATGTACGTGGGCTCTGCGGTGTTCACGGTGGTGACCACCGTGGAGATACCCGAGGTGCCATAGCAGCCCCCACCCCTTCCTCGACCCTTGAAGTGCCAGGGGCCGTCGCGGTATCCTGACGCTGCCTGCTGCTGCGGATCAAGGGAGGAACGAGGTGCTCTACATCACGCTGATCCTCTCGGTGGCACTGGGCCAGGAAGAGCCTCCCCCCGAGCCTCCCCCGATGAGCGCACTCGGCGCTGCGGAGGGCTCGTCCACGGAGACCGGGGGGCAGCCCCCAGCCGACGCCATGGAGGAACCCGCTGTGCTCCAGGTGGTCCTCGACCCGACGGGCCCACAGCTCGACGGGGCCCTCATCGAGCCGGACGCCCTGCAGCAGCGTCTTGCCGAGGGCGTGGTCCTGGAGCTCACCGTGGCCCCGGAGGTCACGTGGACACACGTGGCCGAGCTGCGTGAGCTGGCCCTGGACTCCGGTGCGACCGAGGTGCTGCTGCTCTCCGAGCCAACCGAGCCCCCGGAAGAGGAACCAACCGCAGAGCTCAACCGCCAGGAGCTGCGCAAGCTCAAGCCCAAGTACAGCCGCCTCCCGCCTGACCCCTACGCCAACGTGATCGACACCGCCTACACCCTCGAGCGCGGCGAGTTCCGGCTGGGCCTGGCGGAGCTCAGCTACGGCCTGCACGACCGCGTCCAGCTGGGCATCAGCCCGGAGATGCTCGCCTTCGGCACCATCACCGGTTCACTCAAGGCAAACATGCTGCGCGAGGGGCGCCACGACTTCGGCATCCTCGCCGCGTGCATGTTCATCCCCGTCAGCGAGCTCCTCGAAGGGCTGGACCTGGTTGAGCAGGACATCGTCGACGACGCTGTTGCCCTCACCCTGGGCGCGCGCAACTCCTTCATCATCAACCAGCACTGGTCGATGCACGCGAGCCTGAACTACCGCCTCCTGCACGCCACGGGGAGCTACGACCTCAGCAACCTGTCGGCCTTCCTGGCGCCGAGCGACGGGGCCGACGAGACGGGCGAGGGTGAGGATGAGAAGATCATCCTCTTTCCCAAGATCCGCGCCGACACCATCGAGCTCTTCCTGCGCACGGACGTGCGTCTCAACCGCCGGGACACCCTGTTCCTCGCGACGGGATTCGCTCCCTACTCCAAAGTCCGGGGCGGAGTCACCATGGAGGACGTGGAGCTGGATGATGATCTGGTGATCGAGGGCTTCCCCCTCGACCTCGAGCTGATGCTGTCCAATGGGGGCTGGCTCCACCCCAAGCTGTCCTTCATGGTGGTGGGCGGCTGGATGTTCACCTGGCAGCACTGGGAGCTCGAGCTCGGAGGCGGGTACTCGGCCGTGCCGTACACCTGGCTCCTGGCAGCGGTCGACGTGGCCTACCGCTTCGGTGGTCAGTCCCGCGCCGAGACACGGGCGCAGAAGCGAGTGTGGAAGCAGAAGCGACGCGAGCTCGATTGACCATCTTCCCCCCTCGTCACGAGCGGGCGCCTCCTGGCCGCCTGCAAGTTGACACCCGTTGTCTTCGTGGAAGCCCAAGTCGAGTCCCATCTGGCCGGAGACACGGGAGGCGATCCCTGCGAGCACGTGGATGCTGACGATCACATCGGCGCCAGCCGGGGCCTCTGCGAATTCTCCACGACGGGCCATCATCCGCTGGAGGAGGAGCCTATCCGCGTGCCGTCATCGGTGGTGGGGGAGAACTACGCGGGCTTGATCTTCATCCACTACGCCGGAGGGGACGAGTTCTGCATGGATGGCGACGACTTCGTCCTGCAGCAGCCTGCCCGGGACGACTCGCACAGGGTGCTCTCCGCGTACTCCGCCGACATGCTCTACACGCTCTCACTGGATGGAGCGTTTCTGGAAGTCGACGAATCGCTGCTGAAGGCCCAGCAAGGGGGGGCTCTCGTGTTCTCGTACTCGGACGATGAACGCAGCGTCGTCGAACGCCACCGCATCACGGACGCACGCGACGCCTGGACCAGGGCGTACCAGACGCGTTGCTGTTCGGCTCTCGGACGAGGCCTTGGTCATCGTTGCGGCCATTCGGCCGCAACGATGAGTCGGCCTGTTTTT
>CAYVQL010000668.1:0-2528 GCA_964454135.1 uncultured Enterobacterales bacterium
CCGAGCACCGCGTCGGCGCGTTCACGGTCACGCCGAGGCTGCGGGTGCAACCAGCGCGGTCCTGGGGGCGTCGTCAGACCACCGACGTGGGCAAGAGCAGGGCATCGGCTGCACGGTCCAGCGCCGACACCGGAGCCGTTGCACCAGGGCGAGAGCCTGTCGCCCAGCTCACCGGAGAACCTGGCATCTCAGGCGGACCAAGCGGGGTCCCGGGAGATGGGCGCCTGGGATCCTGGGAGGCGGGCGGTGAGGGCAGTGCCGTTCTGACTTCGGAGGTTGCGGCTTCTCGGCAGTCAGGGAACGTGCTACCGTCTTCTCGCTACACCGACATCGCTGCGCTCAGCGCCCTCCGACTTGCCCGTCGGGGGCGGACTCGCTGAGCGCGTCGGTGTAGCAACCTCGTTCCCAGCCCGCCCTTGGCGGGCATCTGGAGGAAGCCGTGACGAGACGTTTCATCACGCTGTTCGCCTTGATGCTGGGCGCCTTGCTGTCGAGCACAGTCTACGCCTCTGATTGGGCGAAAGGACACCTGGCTGGGTTCCCGAGCTACACCGATGCTCAACTCGTGGCCTTCAGCGCCACCGCGGAGAATACTACCGCCGGTTTCATCATCGAGGGGGGCACCCCTAGCGAGATCATCAAGTTCTACAAGACCTACGCCGAAGGCACGGGGTGGGAGACAACAGCCTTTGCAGTAGTGGAAGCATTCGTCTACCAGGGGAGGAAAGGCAACGAGACCTTCTCGGCGGTGGTTGAAGGGAACCAGCTTGTCCTCATGGTAGAAAGTGCCCAGCCGGTCACATCGCCTCCTTCCAGACACGATGGCAATGTCGAAGCCTGCCGGGCCTACGTGGAGAAGTACAACAGCCTCGACTGCCTCGCCGCCGCGGGTGTCCAACTCGACGCTGACGAGATGTGCCCCTCCGCGCTGAACCAGAGCCCCCTGGACATGAGGGAATACTACGGCTGCATGGCCGACGCCTTGAAATGCGATGGCAGCATCCCGGACCTGGCCGGCGCCACCGACTGCAAGATGCCGAGCCTCTAAGGCGCGGGAGGTGGCCAGCCTGCGCGACTTCGTCCGTCTCCTCCCGGACGGAAGAGCCCTGACCGATCACTACCGTGCCGCGCTTTCAGCGGGCCCCCCTTCGTCGGCCCGCCATTCGACGCTTGCCTCCCCCCCACCGCGCCACCGTCGCGGACGAGGCCGTGGTGGTGCTCGACAGTGGTGATCTGGCCCTGGCCGATGATCCCCAGTCCACACACATGAGGAGGATCTGATGGCACGACCGGCGAAGGACGGCCCCCGCAGGACGATCCGGCTCGACCCGGAGACCGACGCCATGCTCCACGAGGAGGCTGCCAGAAAAGCCGTGGACGTGTCCTCGGAACTCCGTATGGCTCTCCGGGCCCACTACGGGCTCGACGGGGGGATGGGCTACCTAGACCTGAGCCCCGTCACGCAGCCTGATGGCTCGTAGGCCGTAGAGCGGCACGCTACGCGGGGGAGAGGTGTGGAGCCCCCTCACGTTTAGAGCCGCTGACGGGGGCCCCTGCCTTGCCAACCAGCGAGGCAAGAGACATGTATCTCGAGATCATCCGTGACGTGGCGTTCTACAGGGTCTTGTTCGAGATCGACCAGGACCTGGCCGAGGAGACCCGCCGGAAGGGCTGCCCCTTCTGCGGAGGTCCGCTGCACTATGCGAAGTACCCGCGCGTGGGGCGTGGTGGACCTGATGGCCTGCCCGACGAGCTCCGCCAGCGGCTCGGGCTGTGCTGCGGCCGGCCTGGTTGCCGGAAGCGCGTACTCCCGCCGTCGTGCCTGTTCCACGGGCGGCGCTGGCACTGGGGGGCGGTGGTGCTCGTGGCGACGACCTTGCTCCAGCAGCGGACGTCTGGCTGGAACGTAGACCGCCTGACAGGCAAGCTCGGCATCAGCGCGTCGAGGGCGACGCTGGTGCGCTGGCTGCGGTACTTCCGGGAGTCGTTCCCCACATCGGCGTGGTGGCAACGGCTGCGCGGTCGCGTCGGTGCCGAGGTGGGCGACGCCGGCCTCCCGGGGAGCCTGGTCGCTCGCTTCGAGCAGGCCACCGGTGACCCGGCGAGGGGGCTGGTGGCCTGCCTGCGGTTCCTGGCCCTTGGCAGTCTCCCCCCGCTCGGGCGGCACGCATGACGAGGGCCGATCGAGTTCACGCAGAGAGTGAGTACATGGAAGCATTCGCGATCCCATAGCAGGCCCCAATCCCGATGAGCCGACCTCCATGGTGGAGGCTGGACCCCATCCGGACCCGGAGCCGAGATGAGCGACCAGACGCCCCCTCACCCCGCACTGATGTGGGCCCGTTGGCGTTTCTCGATCATCAGTGGCCTGCTGATCCGGCCCCCCGCTCCAGGGCAGCTCGGCCATGAGGTCCAGCAGCTCGCCGCGACCCCATGGCGACATCCCATCGACGAAGGCTGGATCACCTGCGGCGAAGGCGATGAGGACGAAAACGAGGCCAGGCGCATCGGCTTCGCAGCCATCGCCC
>CAYVQL010000669.1:0-2524 GCA_964454135.1 uncultured Enterobacterales bacterium
ACAGGTCCGCCCAGGGCAGTGCCCAGGGCCGGCGCTTGCCGCCGGCCTCGCCTTGCAGCGTAGATCCTCCAGTCGTCCCCACCGCGGTTCACGTGGTAGATCCCGAACACCACCACGTCTGCCGCGCCATCGCCGGTGATGTCGCCCTCTTCGGTGATGCCACCAACCTCGAAACTCCAAGAGTTGTCGTCGGCGACATATGCCTGCGCGAAAGACCAGTCTCCCTCACCCTGGAAGTCGGTGGCCAGGGAGCCCGTAGTGAAGTACAACCTGACCGCGATTTCCTCGGAGGTGGACGCCAGCAGCAGATCCGGCAGTTCGCTGCCTCCCAGGTCGGCACGACCGCTGCCGACCTCATGCGGGTGGACAATGCTCGACCAATCGTCCACGTGGGGCACGGTGTCAACATCCATGGCCTCCTCAAGCAGAGTACCGCCGGGAATGACCACACCATGGGAGCTGTCACCGCATGAGAACTTGTAGTGCGTGGCATACAACTCCTGCCGGCCGTCGCCATCTAGGTCCCCCATCGTGTAGGGGTAGGCGAAACTGGTGGCGTCGTCGCCACCGCACTTCTTTCCGTGGACCGCCTCGCGGGCGTGTTCTCCCAAGTCGATCTCTGCTGGTCGAGACGCGAATGCAGTCCCACTCACCATGAAGATGCCGCCAGGCTCGTCCGAGTCGCCCGTCTCCAGGTCGCCGTAGGTGGCGAAGACGAGGTCATCCTGACTGTCGCCATCAAGGTCGGCGATGGTCAATTCCGCAGCTGGAACAAGCCAGAGCGAAGTGTCGGCGTCGTTGCGGGGGTCTTGACTGTCCTGGAAACCATCTGGGCCGCCGTAGAAGACCAGGTACTCATTGTTCTCGTAGTCGCCATCCCACACGGCGAGGTCTGCATGTCCATCCCCGTCCAGGTCGCCGGCCCGCGCGAGCCTATCAGCACCATATAGGGCTGCCGTCGTGGACTCTGGGACGCCCCCTGTCCCGGCGGTCAGCAGGAGATGGGCGATGTAGTCCCGGTCGGCGTACTCGGTGCGGAAGGCCAGGTCGTCACGCCCATCTCCGTCGAGGTCTCCGAACTTGTGCAACTCGATGACACTGCCCGACAGTGGGAAAGTCCGGGGCGTCGCGTCGAGGAGGCATATCTCCGGACCGATGTAGGGATCATCGGCGGTGTCTCCGCTATCTGCCAAGGTCGTCGTTCCCGCGTCCGGCGGGGTGTCCGTGGTCTCGGGATCGTCCGGCTGGCAGGCATGGATAGAGGCCAGGAGAAGGAGAGATGATGGTCGAAACATGATGGACTCCCTTCGATGTTGTCCACACCCCCCGCTCTTGCCGGATCTCGCTGATCGCGTACTCTGAAGAGGAGAAAACGAAAAAAAGAACCGGCGTGAGCCGGAAGAGGTTCGCACAATCGTAGGAAGTGCGAACCGGCTACATGCCGGGCATGTCGTCGCCTATGCCCACCCACACCCAGGTCCGAGAGTACCTGCGCCACCTCGAAGAAGACCGCGGCCTGTCTCCCAGCACCATCAGGGGCTACCGCCAGGAGCTCCGGCTCCTCGTGCGCTCCAAGGTGCCCATGGAAGCCGAAGCCGTCTCCAAGTACGTCTCCGCCAAGCAGGACGGCACGCCTCTGGCGCCCTCCACCCGCAACCGCAGGCTCATCATTCTGCGGACGTTCTTCGACTACCTGAAGGAGCAGGGCGTCATCGAGAGCAATCCCACCGAGGACATCCGAAGAGCCAGAGTCCCGAAGAGGAAGAGGAGGGCCCTCACGGCCGACGAGTTGCGCCAGGCGCTCGAAGCGCTCCAGCAAGAGCCGCCGTCCTGGCGGCGAGTGCGCGACGAGACCGTGATCACCATCCTCTTCCACACCGGCCTGCGCGTTTCCGAGCTCCAAGGCCTCGATCTTGGCCAGGTTGACCTGGAAACGGGCCTTCTGCGCGACACCAAGCGCAAGGGGGGCGACAAGGTGGACATCGCGCTCAACGACAGCGCTGTGCAGGCCATGAGGAGATGGCTGAAGGCGCGGCCGGCTGCGTCCGACCAGGCCGTATTCGTGAACAACAAGGGCATGCGCCTGTCCGTCAGGATGATCCAGAAGAGGTTGAAGGCCATCAAGGAGGCGGCTGGGCTGTCAACGCCCCTTCATCCCCACGCCCTGCGCCACGCGCACGCCACGGCTCTCATGCGCACTTGGGTGCCCACCGAGGTCATCCGCCAGTCCTTGAACCACAGCTCGCTGCAGACCACCATCGAGTACCTGCACTCCGACGAGGAGCTCCTGCGCGAGGCGCTCTCGCGCCTGCCCTCCATCCAGCCGCTTGTTGGTGAGGGCGACGAGGAGAAGTAGCGCGTACGAAGCAAACTGCCCAGAAATAAGAAAAGCGCCGTCATCTTGACAGCGCGGTTCGCAGTCCCTACGAAAGGGCGAACTTGTTTTCAGACACCTTTATGGGCAGCATCCTGGAAGACGGGAGTTGAAGAAAGCTCCAGGGCGGCCAGAAGAGTTCTTCGGCTC
>CAYVQL010000670.1:0-2504 GCA_964454135.1 uncultured Enterobacterales bacterium
GCGAGGCGTGTGTCATCCGGGCCATAGACATCAAGATGCAGGGCAAGGTCTGGGTGGGGTGCCTTGAGTGGTGGGATGGCTGCTATTACTCAGGCTACGCTACGGATCCCTGGGGGGACTCAGACGGCTCCTACCGTGTGGCGCGCGGCGGTGGCTGGGGCAACTACCCGCAGTTCCTGCGCTCTGCGACCCGCTACAGAGACTCCCCGGGTGTTGACAGGGAAAACCTGGGATTCCGCCTGGCGAGATCCGAATGACCCTTTTCCCTCTTGCCATTCAGCCCTTTTCCTGGTGCCAGGACGGCGCGCAGGGAGCCCAGGGCGGGCCGCGAAGCGCGAGGGCCAGCCTGGCCATGTCGAGGCCAGGTCCGACCCGCCCGCAGGCGATCGGAGCGCTGGTCAGGCACGCGCGAGGGGTGAGGCCTTCGAGCGAGAGCTGAAGGGAGACATGGCCTCCGCCAAACCCTGCAGACTGGGCAGCCTGAACGGGTGATGTTCATGGCCACCCCGGCCCGGAGGACGAGGTGGCCACGACACGGCCAGGCGGCCATGGCGACGACGGTCGAGCGCTGCGGAGTTGGCCGGGACCTGCTGCACCAGGTCGTCGAGGAGCATCTCGACGATTTCTTGGCGCGGGTCCAGGACGACGGCCGCCAGCTGCCCTCCCGGGTGGAGAAGGCTTTCCGCGCATACCTGGACTGCGGCCAGCTCCATGCGGGCTTCGCACAGCTTCATCGCCCCGAATGCGACCACCATCGCATAGTTCCCTTTTTTGAGTCAATACGGCGTTCTGTCCAGGCTGCTGCGGCCGCGGCGATTGGGACAGAAGGACCCACGCGTCGTCCGGGGCCGCGACGCCAGTCCCCCGCTCCGTCCGGCGGAGCAGATCACGGCGACAGCGTGGTCGCGTCGAAGACGTAGGTAGCCCCGGACTCCTGACCGTTCGGTTCGGCGAACCAGGCGTTGACCAGCACCTCGGACAGGCCGTCGCCATCCAGGTCCAAGCCCGCCACCTCATCGCCCGCCCTGTCACCGGTGACCTCGGCGAGGAACTCGATGTCGGCTGCGGACAAGGACACGGTGCCCGTCTGCGCCGGACCGAAAAGCAGGTAGGCCGCGCCCGCGTCGCTGTCCACGCCCGTGGCACCGACGAGGATCTCGGTGAACGCATCGCCATCGACATCTCCGGCGAAGGCCACTGAGTTGCCTGCTTCGTCTCCGGGAGACTCCCCGATCAGCTGCAGGTCGCTGGCGTCCGCCAGGGACCACGTGCCCGAGACGTCTCCCAGCACCAGGTAGACCGCACCGTCGTCTTCGCCGTTCACGTCCGCATACGTCACACCGATCAGGTAGTCGTCGGCACCATCGCCGTCGGCGTCGGTCCCGCCCCGCAGCTGCTTGCTGCTGCTGACGACCTTGTCGTCCTCGGACTCGCCCAGCAGCTTGGCGTCGGCGTCCGCCAGGGACACCTCGCCGCTGACCGGGCCGAGCAGGACGTAGACCGCGCCGGCATCCGCCGCCGCCTCGTCGTCCCCACTCGCGCCGACGAGCATGTCGGAGAGTCCATCGCCGTTCAGATCGCCGGCCAGGCCGGTGCCGTTCCCGGCGCGGTCCTCCGCGGCCTCCGCCACCAGGGTGGCGCCCGCGGCCGCCTCGGGACTGTTCCATCCGCTCACCGGTCCCATCACCAGGTAGGCGGCTCCCGAATCGGTGCCGTTCGCGTCCACGCCGCACGCCCCGATGAGCACGTCGTCGTAGCCGTCCCCGTCCGTGTCGTTCACCGTCGATGTGATTCTGGCTCTCCCTTCGTATTCGGTCCCGAGGAGCCGCGCGTCCGATCCGCTCATCGAATGGACCCCGCTGGCGGGGCCGTAGACCACGTAGGTGAGGCCATACTCACCGGAACCGTACTGAGTGGCCCTCATCACGAGGTCGTCGTTGCCATCGCCGTTGATGTCGGTCGGTTCGACCATGTTGGCTATCCCTGCCCAGTCGTGGGCCTGCTCACCCCAGAACGTCGCGTGGGCGTCGGCGTAGCTCAGGGTCCCGCTCAGGGGCCCGGTGAACACGTAGGCCTCGCCCGAGTGGTAGCCACCGTAGTTGTCGGCGCAGTAGGCCGACGCGAACAGGTCCTCGATGCCGTCGAGGTCCTGGTCCCCGGCTCTGCCCATCCCATGTCCCATGTAGGTGTACGTGGAATCCCCCTCGATCACCGCGTCCGAGTCCGCCAGGCTCCATGTCACGGGCCCGCAGCCCTCGTCCGCCGTGCCGTCGCAGTCGTTGTCGATATCGTCGTCGCAGACTTCCGTTCCTCCCGGCGAGACCTCGGCGTCCGTGTCGTCGCAGTCGGTGTCGTCGGCGACCAAGCCCGTGGGCTGGTCGCAGGCTGCCGTGCTGATGGTGGCGTCGCCGTAGCCATCGCCATCCCTGTCGGCGTACCAGGTCGCGGCATCCTCCGAGGAGTCGGGGTCCACCACGCCATCGCAGTCGTTGTCCTCGCCGTCC
>CAYVQL010000671.1:0-2488 GCA_964454135.1 uncultured Enterobacterales bacterium
GGCACCTGGGGCGAGCTGCAGACGGACGAGAGCACGGTCTACGTGGACATCATGGTCGCGGAAGGCGGTGATGGCAGCCAGGCAGCGCCCTTCACGTCCATCCAGGCCGGGCTGGACGCAGCGGGCGCTGCTGGCGGCGGCCTGGTGGCCGTGGCCGCCGGGAGCTACGTGGAGACCCTGGAGCTGGCTTCGGAGCATGATGATGTGCGGCTCGCGGGGCGCTGTCGCGAGCTGGTCGTCATCGACGCCAGCGCGGGGGACGAGGGGACGCCGGGCATCTTCGTCGATGTGAAGACCTCGCAGGTGGAGGTCTCGGGGTTGACGGTGAGCGACGCGCAGCTCAACGGCGTGCTCGTCGGCTCCGGGAGGCTGACGATCCGGGATGCGATGGTGGTGGGGAGCAGGCATATCGGCATCGCGGCCTACCAGGCTGGGAAGGAGGAGACGACGCTCGCGGTGGAGTCCTGCGAGCTGTCGGGGAACACCTCGGCGGGCGTCCTGGCGCTCGGCAGCGGCACGCGGATCAGCCTGCGCGAGACGAGCATCCATGACTCGCTGTGCAATGGGAACGGAGAGGCCGGCTTCGGCATCGATGTCTACGACGGCGCCAGCCTGGAGGTCGAGTCCTGCCAGTTGGAGGGGAACAGGGCGGCGGGGGTGCTCGCCATCGACACGGGCACCACGGTCACGCTCAACCAGACGATCATCCGGGGCACCCTGCCCGACGACCTGGGGCAGCTCGGGTTCGGCGTCCACGTCTGGGGGGGCGCCAGCCTCACGCTGCAGGCCTGCGAGGTGAGGGAGAGCACCGGGCTGGGCGTTCACGCAGAGGGCTCCGGCAGCGAGGTGGAGCTCTACGAGACCGTCGTCGCGGACACCCTGCCCAATGAGAAAGGGGAGAACGGGTTCGGCATCGATGTGCGGCTCGGCGCCAGCCTGCTGGCGGAGACCTGCCAGGTGACGGGGAACAGGTCCGCGGGTGTCAACGCGGCCGATTCGGACACCCTGGTCAGCCTGCGAGAGACCTTCGTCCGGGACAACCTGGCCAATGACAGGGGCCAGGGCGGGTACGCCATCAATGCCCACGGGGGATCCCGCGTGGCCGGGGAGTCCTGCGAGCTGTCGGGGAACACCGGTGCAGGTGTGGTCGCCATGGACTCCGGCACCTCGGTGGAGCTCAGCGAGACGGTCATCCGGGGCACCCTGCCCGACGAACACGGGGTTGCCGGGCAAGGCATCGACGTGTACGACGGCGCCAACCTCAGCTTGCTGTCCTGCGAGGTGGCCGAGAACGCCTCGGTGGGTGTCTTGGTCTACGGCCTCGACAGCACGGCCACGCTCTGGGAGACGAGCATCCTGGACACCCTGCCCGATGGGAGCGGCAATGTCGGCTACGGCATCGCGGTCCTGTCGGGCGCGAGCCTGCAGGCGGAGAACAGCGAGGTCGCCGGCAACCGAGCGGCGGGTATCGTGGCGGCCCATTCCGGCTCGCAGGTCACCCTGTGGGACACGACCGTCGCCGCCACCAGGCGCGCCGAGACCTATACGGTCGGACAGGGCGTCGCTGCCCAGCAGGGAGCCCAGATCGAGGCCACAGGACTCCAGGTCTGCGCCAACGAGGGCCCCGGGCTGTACGCCATCGACGGAGCCTCCCGCATCAGCTGCTCGCGCTGCACGCTCGCCGACAACCACTTCGCCGGAGCGGTGGTGGTGGCCGAAGCGTCCCTCGAGCTAGTGGACTCCCTCGTCGAAGGCACCGTCGCGGACGAGAACCTGGGAGGAGGCACAGGCATCTTCTGCCAGCCCTGGCTGGGCGCCCCCCCCAGCCTGGCGGTCACCGGCTGCGGTATCCAGGACAATCCCATCGCGGGCGTCTGGCTGGCTGGTGAAGGCAGCTACTCGTTCTCCGGCAGCACCATCCGCGGCGGAGAGGGCTGGACCCGCCAGGGCCTCACCAAGTGCGGCGACGCGGTCCACGCGCGAGCGGGCGTGGGCGCCTGGGACGGAAGCGCCGGTCTGCTCCTGGAGGGCAACGAGCTGCGCGACGGCCTGGGTGCCGGGCTCTTCCTGGATGAAGCCTCGGCCACGCTCTCCGAGAACAGCTACGGGGACAACGCCGTGGACCTCATCGCGCAGGGATCGGGCTGTGAAGAGCCGCCCGAGGGCTACGAAGGCGAGGATCTCGCCTCGGTGGAGCTCTGTCCGGCCTACGACTACGCCACCTGCGGGGACGAGTTCAGGCTGTACCTGGAGCTGGCGGAGCCGGAGCTGGGGTACGACGTGGCGCCTGCGCCGCGCCTCCAGTTGGGAGTCCCACCGCTTCCTGCGCCCCCGCGCCTCCTCCCGCTTGCGTGCCATTGAGAGGATCGCCGTGCTCGCCCCCACCCGAGACAGCCTCCTGCCCATCCTCGCGCCCCTCCGCGTTGGCGCATGTAACGGGGATAGGCGCGCCAGGACGGCGTCCGCCGCCCCGCGCCCCGTCGCAGCT
>CAYVQL010000672.1:0-2485 GCA_964454135.1 uncultured Enterobacterales bacterium
GCTGCCGCGCCGAGCCCACCCCCGTGGCGGACTGCGACGACTGGCGCGACTACGTGCATCCCGGCGCCGAGGACATCCCCGACGACGGGGTGGATCAGGACTGCGACGGGAGGGATGCGACCGAAGGTGATGGCTGCGGCTGCGCGTCGGCGCCTAGAGTCGGGCTCCCCTTGCTGATCCCCTTGCTGGGTCTGGTGGCCCGCCGAAGGAGGGGGTGCTGGCAGCTCCGGATCCTGCCGTGGTGGCATGGATCAGGGCTTGCGCAGTCCCAGAATTGCGAGGGATAATCAAGCACTCTCCAACGTCGGATCTCGCGCGCGACCGAGGACCACCTTCTCATCGATGCATCCCTTCGCCGCCCTCTTCTTGCTGCAGGCCTGCGCCCCCGGCGGTGATCCCGCCCACAGCGGTCATTCCGCCAGCGAGCCGACGTGGCAGGGGGGATCCGGCCGCTTCACGGCCTCGGCCGGCGGCCTGCAGGCCGAGCTGAGCCGCGATGGGGTGCGGGTGCGGCGCGGCGCCGACGAGCTGGGCCTGCGCTTCTCGGCCTGGGGTCGGGAAGGAGCCTTGCAGGCTGTGGAGCCTGCGCAGCCCCTCCGGGGAGCTTGCGGAGCCGCTGACGAGCCGGCCCTTTCCAGCTGCGGGCGCCTGGAGCTGGCCCATCCCGGCCTGACCGAGCACTGGCGGGTCGTCTCCCAGGGTGTGGAGCAGGGCTGGCGGATCGAGGAGCGGGCGGACGGGCGTGGCCCGCTGATCCTCGAACTTGACCTGCTGCACGCCAGCCACAGGGAGATCCATGGGGACGCCCTGGGAGCGAGCATCCTGGGCTCGAGCGGCCTGGCCTGGCGCTATTCCGGGCTGCGGGCCTGGGACGCTGCGGGTGAGCCTGTGGCTGCCTGGATGGAGGCCCGAGATGGGGGCCTGCGCCTGGTGGCGGACGATGGGGACGCGGTCTACCCGCTCCATGTGGACCCGACGCTGGCCGTGGACAGCAAGCTGACGGCCTCGGATGGCAGCGGGAGTGACCAGTTCGGCTGCACGGTCTCGAGCGCGGGGGACATGGACGGTGACGGCTACGGCGATGTGATCGTGGGCGCCAGGTACGTCGATGACAACGGCACCAATTCCGGTGCGGCCTACGTGTTTTCGGGCGGTTTCGGTGGCATCGACCTCGGCAGTGAGGCCAAGCTGATCGCCTCGGACGGGGCCGCATCGGACTGTTTCGGCGCAGCGGCGGCCTGCGCCGGGGACGTGGATGGCGACGGGTACGACGACGTGATCGTGGGATCCGATGGGGACGATGACAATGGAATTTCATCCGGCTCGGTCTACCTGTACCTGGGTGGTAGCAGCGGCGCAGATGCCAGCAGCGAGGCCAAGCTATGCGCCTCCGACGGCGCCCCGCTGGACTACTTCGGCAAGCACGTCGCGGGTGCGGGAGACGTGGATGGCGACGGGTACGACGACGTGATCGTGGGGGCCTCCGGGGACGACGACAACGGAGGTCAATCCGGCTCGGTCTACGCGTATCTGGGCAGCAGCGGCGGCATCGACTTGGCCAGCGAGATCAAGCTGATCGCCTCGGACGGGGCCGCTTCGGACTACTTCGGCGACGCGGTCTCCGGCGCCGGGGATGTGGATGGCGACGGCTACGACGACGTGATCGTAGGAGCCAACGAAGACGACGACAACGGCAACCGCTCTGGCTCGGCCTACGTGTACCTGGGCAGCAGCGGCGGTGTCGACCTGGCCAGCGAGACCAAGTTGATCGCCTCCGATGGTGCGTCCAACGACTACTTCGGCAACGCGGTCGCGGGAGCGGGGGACGTGGACGACGACGGCTACGACGACGTGATCGTGGGAGCCTACGAGGACTCCGACAACGGCACCGATTCCGGCTCGGCCTACGCATACCTGGGCAGCGGTGGCGGCATCGACCTCAGCAGCGAGATCAAGCTGAGCGCCTCGGACGGCGCGGCCTACGACAACTTCGCCTCTTCGGTCGCGGGCGCCGGGGACGTGGACGGCGATGGCTACGACGACGTGGTCGTCGGCGCGATGCGCGACAGAGACTGCGCCAACTCTGCTGGCGCGGTCTACCTCTACCTGGGCAGCAGCAGCGGCATCGACGCCAGCAGCGAGACCGAGCTTCACGCCTACGACTGTGGCGCACGTGAGTACCTCGGGTGGTCCGTCGCGGGCGCCGGAGACGTGGATGGCGACGGCTACGACGATGTGATCGCGGGGGCCTACGGGGGTGATGCCGCCTACCTCTTCGTCACCTGCACGCCGAGCACCTGGTATCTCGACAGCGACAGCGACGGCTACGGAGACGCCAGCACCACCGCCAGCACCTGTACCCAGCCCAGCGGCTACGTGGCTGACGCCGACGACTGCGACGACAGCTCGGCCGAGGCCTACCCCGGCGGTGAAGAGGTCTGCGACGGCCTGGACAACGACTGCGATGGCACCGTGGACAACGAGG
>CAYVQL010000673.1:0-2483 GCA_964454135.1 uncultured Enterobacterales bacterium
GCGACTGCGACGGCCTGTCCGACTACGACGCCGACTACGACGGCTACGACAGCGACGACTACGGGGGCACCGACTGCGACGACTCGAACAACACCGTGTATCCCGGCGCCACCGAGATCTGGTACGACGGCGACGACCAGGACTGCGACGGCGCCAACGATTTCGACGCCGACGCCGACGGCTACGGCTGCGCCTGGCATATGGGGACCGACTGCGACGACGAGGACGCGACGATCAACCCCGGCGCCACCGAGACCTGGTACGACGGCGTGGACCAGGACTGCGACGGCCTCAGCGACTACGACGCCGACCTGGATGGCTACGACAGCGACGCCTATGGAGGCAGCGACTGCGACGACACGGACGTCGACATCATGCCCGGCGCCACCGAGACCTGGTACGACGGCGTGGACCAGGACTGCGACGGCGCCAGCGACTACGACGCCGACGCCGACGGCTACGACAACGATGCCTACGGAGGCGAGGACTGCGACGACGAGGACGCCGACGTCAGCCCCGACGCCACCGAGAACTGGTACGACGGCGATGACCAGGACTGCGACGGCGCCAGCGACTACGACGCCGATGGCGACGGCTACGACAGCAACATCTTCGGAGGCGAGGACTGCGATGACGAGAACGCCAGCGTCAACCCCGACGCCAGCGAGACCTGGTACGACGGCGTGGACCAGGACTGCGCCGGCGGAAGCGACTACGACGCCGACGCCGACGGCTTCGACAGCGATGGCCACGGAGGCGGGGACTGCGACGACGAGGATCCGGCGGTGCACCCCTATGCGGACGAGACCTGGTATGATGGCGTGGACCAGGACTGCGACGGCGCCAGCGACTACGACGCCGACCAGGACGGCTACGATGTCGGGACGGACTGCGACGACACGGATCCCGAGGCCTTTCCGGGATCGGAAGGCCTGACGGAAGACTGTCAGCCGATAGAGCCGGACAAGCCTGAAGAACCCAGCTGCGGCTGCGGCGCGGGGGCTGCGAGCGGCTCGTGGCTGGTCTTGCTGCTGGCGCAGCTGGCTGTGGTCAGGAGGCGGGGGGGGCGTGACTCATAGGCGCGTGAGGTCGTAGGCAAGGGGGGGCGCGACCGGTAGCGCGGAGTGGTGCAGGGTACTTGGACAGGGAAGCCCAGGGCGCATGAACGTTGCGCCGTGGCCCGTCTCTGGCTCTACGAGCTCCAGGTAGAGCGTGAAATCATCCCCGCAGGTGGCGTAGTCGTAGGTGGGGCAGAGCTCCGCCGAGCCGAGCGCCTCGTTTTCGTATCCTGCTGGAGGTGTGGCGCAGTCTGCGCCCTGGCTGACGATGTCTACGGCGTTGTCTACGTAGCTGTTACCATTGAGGGTAGCCGAGGCGTTTTCCAGGAACAGGCCGGCTCCCAGACTATCCAGGAGTTCGTTGTTCTCCAACAGCAGTCCCGAGCTTCCGTCCCAGGTGGTCACCCCGTCCCCGGCATAGACCGCATCGCCGCACTTGTTCAAGCTCTCTCTGGTCCAGCCCTCTCCACCGTGGATGGTGTTGTCCGTGAGCGAGTAGCTTCCCTCGCCGGAGAGCAAGACACCGGCGATAGGGTTGTCCTGGATGGTAGTATTGGAGACCGACAAGATCGGGGGACCGCCTTGAGAGGAGTCCGTGAAGATTCCGACGCCGCCTCCGATGTTCTCCTGCTCGGTGGTGCCTTCGATGAAGGAGTCTGCGAGCTGGAGGGATGCCTTGATCGTCGCGACCGCCCCAGCGAACTGGTTGTCCTGGATCACGCAGCCCGAGCAGGAGGAATGAGCGTCCTCCCCAGCGATGTAGAACCCAGGCCCTTCGTTCGAGGACACCTCGATTCCCGTCGCCACGATAGATGCGGACAATTGGGCGACGACGCCAATGCCGACGGTCTGGAGCTCGCCGGGCATGGTGGAGTCGATCCGCGTCTCCCGCAGTGTGACCGAAGTGCCGGTGTCGGACGCGGAAACGCCCGCTCCGGTATTGCCCCTGACCTCGCAGCCCTCCGCGTCCAGGTTCGCGCCGCCGGTGACCTGGATGCCGAACCCGCCCTCCTCGTTCCCGTTGGGCCGGGTGTCCTCGATGCTCGTCCCCCGCAGGGTGACCGAGGTGCCGGAGTCGAGCGCGAGCACGCCCACGGAGGTGTTCCCCCCGATCTGGCAGTTCTCCGTGTCCAGGCTCGCGCCGGCCCGGACCACGATGCCGAATCCATCCTCCTCGTACTCGTTGGGCAGGGTGTCCTCGATGGCGCTCTCCCGGAGGGTGACCGAGGTGCCGGATTGGGTCGCAATCACGCCCGCGGAGGTGTTCCTCCGAACCATGCAGGCCTCTGCGTGCAGGCTCGCGCCATCCGAGACCTGGATCCCATCCCCGCCCCCGGACTCGTCGGGCTTGGTGTCCTCGATGCTCGTCTCCCGCAGGGTGACCGAGGTGCCGGAGTCGAGCGCGAGCACGCCCACGGAGGTGTT
>CAYVQL010000674.1:0-2470 GCA_964454135.1 uncultured Enterobacterales bacterium
TCGTCAAGCCAAGAAAAAGGATCGACGTGGGCCCGAGATCTTAGGAATGGCCGGCGGGTTCTTCGATGTCGGGGTTTTCGGGGTCGCGGTAGCTGCGGCTCATGCCGTAGGCCACGGCGTACAGGCCGCCGGCCGCCAGGGCCGTGCCCCCGGCCGCCACCAGCAAGGGCACGGAGGGCCCCACGGTGGAGAGCTTGACCCCGGACAGGTGGCCCGGCGCGGTGGGGATCTGCAGCTCCAGCTGGGTCCAGTCCGGATTCTCGGCGCCGGTGGGCAGGTAGCCGGTCCACAGCAGCGAGCCGTCGGCGGCCTGCAGCTCGAGGATGGCGGGCCGCTCCACGGGGCGGGAGGTTCCCAGCAGGGAGTCCACGAAGATCACGGTGCCGGCGGGCGGGAAGATGGCGTTGGAGGCGCCGGCGCCCTGCTCTCGGGCCTGCTGGAAGAGGTCGTGCAGCGGGTTGCCCGGCAGGGCGAAGCTGGCGGGCAGGGTGAAGCCGGGCTGGGTAGCCAGCGCTGAGCGGAAGGAGGCGACGGTGCCCTCCGGATCCTGATCCAGGTAGGCGTCCAGCGCCATCACGCGATGAAAAGCCGCCACGTCCACCGCGGTCAGGCGCTCCCCCAGGCAGTGCAGCGCGTCCTGGGCGCGGTTGCGGTTCTCGACGAAGCCGGGGAAGTCCATGGCCACCATGGCGGCCGCGGCGGCGTTGAGGGCCGCGGCCAGGTCGGCGGTGGAGCTGCGGACCTCGCAGGCGGCCTGGACCGGGTGCGCAGAAAGCAGAGCGATGGCGAGGGCGACGGTGGGCATGGTGGAGTACCGGGGGGCGATGAGGGAGATCTCGACCAGCAGGGGGAGAGACGAGCTTCGATTGTACACGAAGCGAGCGGCCTTGTTGCCCTGGCAAAGCTCGCCGATCCTCCCTGCGCAGCTCACATTTTCATCTCGGTGATGTGCGCACGGCGCCGGCCAAGGAGCCGATGGGCGAGGGAAAGGAAGGTGGCGAGCCACGTAGAACGACTCCGGGACAGGCGGCGAGCGGGGCTTGGAACGGCGCGCCCGGAGGCGCCGCGCTTGGCTTGGCCAGGTGCTGGTGCTGGCCGTGGTGGCGGCCGCCGTGTTCGTGGGCGGCTCGTGGTGGGTCTTTCTCCACCTGCCGGCGCTGGTGATCGTGCTGCCGGTGGACAGCGGCGCCTTGGTGGTGGCCCACGGCTGCCAGCCCCGAAGCCAGCTCGGCCAGGCCTTCTTTGGAGGGGGCGACGAGCCGGAACGCGGGTACGCCTATCGCTGCATGCGCAGCGGGATTGGGTTTCCTGGCTGCGGGCTGCATCGACACCTTGATCGGGGCTTCCCGAATCCTGGCCGCAGCAGAGACACCCACGCAGCTGGGGCCGGTGCTGGCCCTGGCCGCGATCATGACGCCGTTGGGCCACCTGGCCAGTACCCTGACCTGGGAGCAGCCGAGGCAGGTGCTCCCGGGAGGGTTGGGCTCTCGCTTGGCCCGGTCATGGTTGAGGCCAGCTCCTCGAAAACTCGGTGGTCCCGGGTACGTCGGCGGATACCCGCCGGATCCGGACCACCGCCCTGGGAACATGCCCCCCGCAAGGCTACACCGGGCGAGTCATGCCCCATTGAAAGCTAGGGATCGGGGATCATACCCCCCGCAAAGCTGCACCGGGCAAGTCTGCCGTCGCAGTAGAACTTATGTTATCGAGGATTTCACGGTGGCAGGTGTTGCGTAGCAAGGGGCGTGACCAGGCCGCTGTTGCTTTCGCGGGGGCATAACCGGGGCTCGCGGGCTCGCCCGGCGAGATGCGGGCACGGGGGACGCGCGCCGCCGCGATCGCAGCTACCGCCTTCAGGCGTTTTTCTGGTATCTTCCCCCAATGGCCCCACTCCGTTCATGGTCGAGAAGCGCGCTGCTCGCCGGGCTCTTGTGCCTGCCTTCGGCCTGCGCCTACATCTCCGACGCCACGGAAGAGGCCCGCTTCGACCAGGACGGCGACGGCGCCTGGTGGCCCGATGACTGCGACGACGAGGACCCTTCAGTCGGCCTGCCCGGCGAGTGGTACGCCGACCAGGACGGCGACGGCTACGGCGGCGGGGCGGTCTTGTCGAGCTGCGAGCCGCTGGGAGATGGCTATGCCCCCAGCGCGGGGGACTGCGACGACGACGACGCGGAGGTGAACCCCAACGCGGTGGAGTACTGCGACGGGCTCGATAACGACTGCGACGGCACCGTCGACGAGGACAGCGCGGAAGACGCCGTGCGCTGGTACGCAGACGACGACGGCGACGGCTTCGGCGACGAGGAGGACTACACGGTGTCCTGTGAGGCGCCCTCCGGATGGATCGACGTCGGCGAGGACTGCGATGACGACGACTCGGAGATCAATCCCGACGTCGACGAATTCTGCGACGGCATCGACAACGACTGCGATGAGGACATCGACGAGGATGATGCCCAGGACGCCA
>CAYVQL010000675.1:0-2470 GCA_964454135.1 uncultured Enterobacterales bacterium
GCCGTCGCAGTCGTTGTCGAGCTCGTCGCAGACCTCGGTGCCCCCGGGGTAGGCCTCGTCGCTGGTGTCGTCGCAGTCGTCGCCGTTGGTGACCGTCCCCGCGGGCTGCTCGCAGGCCTCGACGGCGCTGTCGGGATCGCCGTAGCCATCGCCGTCGTTGTCGGAGTAGAAGACCTCGGCGAGATCCTCGTCGGTATCGCCGTCGCAGTCGTTGTCCAGCCCGTCGCAGACCTCGGTGGCCCCGGGGTAGACGCCGGCGGCCTCGTCGTCGCAGTCGGAGCCGTTGGGCACGTAGCCTTCGGGCTTCTCGCAGGCCTCGATGGAGGCCTCCGGATCGCCGAAGCCGTCGCCGTCCACATCCGCGTAGAAGGTGGACTTGACATCTTCGTCGATTACGCCGTCGCAGTCATTGTCCAGCCCATCGCAGAGCTCGGTGGCGCCGGGGTGGATGGAGGCGTCGTTGTCATCGCAGTCCTCGTCGGCGGTGTAGCCGTCGTCGTCAGCATCTTGCTGCGAGACAGGGGTGCCGCTGTCGCCCGTGTGGTCCTTGCCCCCCCCGGGGCCTTCATCACAGGCGGTCCAGAGGACGATGCAGGATGCGTAGAAGAAGTGCTGGAAGCGGGACATGGAGGCCTCGCGAGGGATTGGAGCTTCCCCAAGAGTGTAGGAGATCGGGCGTCTTGGTTGAAGGGCGAATACCCACGAGCCGGCATCGGTGGCGAAATGGCGCTTGGAAAGAGCCGAAAATGTCGAGACATCCGGCTTTTCCCGGGCCATTGTCACGGAGTGTCACCCGCCCGACTCGCGCGGATGGCCATCTACGCCATGATCGCGTGCACCCGTTGGCGCTGTACCGCTCGTCGCGCGCTACCAGGCGCCCTCGGGTCCGCCGTAGGCTCCCATGTCGTTCTGGCTGCCGTCGACGTCGTAGTAGCTGGTGGAGGGGTGGCCAGCGTCGATGCAGGGGCTGGTGGTGCCCAGGGCGTAGTCGTCGTTGTTGGGATTGCCGTCGCAGCTCACCGAGACGAAGTCCGGATCGCTGCTGATGCCGCCCGTGCCAGCGCTGTAGCTGCCGCCGTAGGTGTAGGACGAGGAGGAGTCGTTGTAGACATCGCTGTAGTCGAAGCTGCCCGTGCCCGCCCCGTACAGGGAATAGGCGGTGCTGTCGCTGAAGACGATGGCATTGGTCATCGTCAGGGTGGTGCTGGAGCCGCCATAGACCGCGGAGCCGTGGCTGGTGCCGGTGGCGGAGGTGTCGCCGTACAGAATGGCGTTTACGAAGGCGGCGGCGCTCGAGCTGCCCTCGAGGAAGACGCCGCCCCCGTCGGTGACCGCGGCGTTGCAGGCGAAGATGGAGTTGCTGGCTGCCAGCACGGCGTCGTTGGCGTTGGCTCCGGCGCCGTCGGTGGCGTCGTTGTCCATGATCCGCGAGTGGACCAGGGTCACGGAGGCGCCGTCGGAGGCGTAGATGCCTCCGCCCTGGTCGGCGTAGTTGTGTTGTCGAAGATATCGACGTCGGTCAGGTCGGCCACACCGTCCACCACGCAGAGGCCGCCGCCGTAGCTGTAGATCCAGGTCTGCTGGAACTGCCCTGTCACGACCTGGGCGAAGTCGGGAAGGGTGTTGTCTTCGACCACCAGGTCGTAGAAGATGGGGTCGTCACCCTCCACGTAGATGCCCCCGCCGCAGTACTCGTAGGTGGTGACCGTGCAGGTGTTGTTGCCCGCATGGGAGGAAGAAGAGTCGGCGCAGGACTGGGAGGAGCTGCTCGCGGCGTAGGTGCCTGTGCCGCCGCGCACGGTGAAGCCGTGCATGGTGGCCGTGGCGCCGCTGTTGCTGGCGATGCTGACGGTAGAGGCGCAGGAAGTGGGGTTGCTGTAGTCGCAGGTGGAGAGGTTGGCGTCGATGAAGGTGACGTCCTGGCCATCCACGCCCCAGAGGTCCAGGCTCTTGCCGCTCAAGTCGATCTCCTCTTCGTAGGTGCCCGCGAAGACGATCACGCAAGAGTAGGCGCGGTCGATGCCGTCCTGGATCACGTCCAGCGGGCTGCCCAGCGTCCCGGAGCCACTGGCAGAACCCGTGGCGATGTCCACGACCACGGGCTCGCTGGGATCGGTGTCGTCGCAATCGTAGGCGTTGTCGGTGTAGCCGCTGGGCAGCGAGCATTCCACGACCGAGTCGTCGGCATCGCCCAGGCTGTCGGCGTCGTCGTCGGCGTACCAGGTCGTGCCGTCCGTGGGGTTGTCGTCCACGGTGCCGTTGCAGTCGTTGTCGGCGCCGTCGCAGACCTCGGTGCCGCCGGGGTAGGAGGTGGCGTCGGCGTCGTCGCAGTCGCTGCTGTCGCCCACGTAGCCGGTGGGCTGGTAGCACTCCACGTCGCTGACCGAGGCGTCGCCGTAGCCGTCGGCGTCGCCGTCCGCGTACCAGGTGCTGGCGTCAATGGCCTCGTCCTCGTCAGAGGGTCCATGTA
>CAYVQL010000676.1:0-2467 GCA_964454135.1 uncultured Enterobacterales bacterium
GCAAGCTCAGCACCGCCATCTGGCCGAAGCGGGCGTCCTGGAGGTACGCGGATCGAGAGCGCCCCAGGGCACGCACCACCTCGCCCAGGGCCACCACGCGGCCGTCGAGCAGCTCGACGATGGCCTGGAAGGCCGCGTGCCTGCGGAGCCTCTCGCCGAGCTCGACGCGGCCGTCCGCGTCGTCGGACACCTCTGCGCCCTCGCCGAACCACAGGCGAACCTGGGTCTGCAGCCAGACGTCGGCGTCTCCGGCAGCGGCCGGGTCGAGGTCGGCCAGGTCCTCGACATCGGGCTGGTCTCGATGGACCACCTCCGCGCCGGACAGGAACTGCTTCGCCGAAACCCGCGACTCACCCACGACCGAGTTCGGATCAAAGGTCTCGCCGAACACCTCCCCGGCGTAGCGCCGCAACTCGGTCGCGGCCTGTGGGCCCCCGAGGGTCGCGGACGTGCCGACACAGCACAGCGCTCCATCGTCGGCATGCAGCCGGCGCTTGAGCCGACGGATCAGACACGCCAGATCGGTGCCCTGCGCCCCGTCGAACGTGTGCAGCTCGTCGACAACCAGGAAGCGCAGCGTTCCACGCTGGTTGTGCTGCCAGACTCCTCGGTCCCGAGCCCGCAGCAGCAGGTAGTCCAGCATCTTGTAGTTGGTCAGCAGGATGTGCGGCGGGCTCTGCTGCATCACCTTGCGGTCGGTCAGCAGGTGTGACGGACCCATCTCCGAGAACCCGGACGACTTGCTCTTCTTCTGCGTCCCGCCGATGTACAGCCCTGCCGTGACCCGGCCGCGCAGCTTGTCGTTGCTCCAGATCTCCCTGGCCAGGCGCTCGGCCTGGTCCGTGGCCAGGGCGTTGAGTGGGTACACCAGGATCGCCTTGACCCCGGGGACGTCGGCCTCGGCGCTGCAGTGGTCGAGGATCGGCTGCAGGAAACACTCGGTCTTGCCCGACCCGGTGCCTGTGGCCACCAGCGTGCTGAGCTTGCGCCGTCCGCCCAGCCGCTCGAAGGCCTGTTCCTGGTGCGCGTGGGGTGTGAACCGCAGCGGCACGTCGGGGAAGTAGCGGGGATTGCTCCCTGAGGCGAACGGCAGCTTCACCGACAGGTACGGGCCCTTGGCCAGGGCGCCGGGCTTGGCGATCAGGTCCTCGATAACCGACTCCATGCCTGGGGTCGAGGACCAGAAAGACACGCGTAGAAAGTCGGCGAGGCCTTGCTGGAGTTGGGCGGCAAGGGCGGCTGGGATCATGGACTCCCCGTCCTCCCCCCCAGGGACGCGACTCCGATCCTGCGGGTGATCCGTTTTACATCACGGCGGTATGCATCAGCGTCCCGAGTCTGCGGTTGGCTGATCACGCGGGTTGTGTCTATCCCAGGGCGTCCCGCGAGAGCGTGAAAGACACCTTTGCCGATAACCCAGACCTGCTCGATAGGCTCGTGCGCGACACTCGGCCACACGAGTTGCGTCCAACTCTCACGCAACAGTTCGGTGTGCGACGAACCCTTGAAAGGGCGGCCGCCGCCAGGCACGTAGAACGCCAGAACACTTGCATCCACCAGCCAGATGCCATGGTCTACCATCTTGCGAAGAACTTCGATCTTCCATGCCAATCGCGACGCCATGTCCGAGTCACTCTTGCGTGGCTGTCGATTGTCCACGCCACCAACTACCGCACCGAAGAGGTCCCAGTACTGGATGGTTCCGCTGTTGCCAGATCGAGGAGCGGGCGTACAAATCTCGTTCTCGCCATAGCCCAGACAGTAGACGAGACGGCAGTACCCATCCGGGAAGGAGCCGTCCGTCCCGGGGGGGCGTTGTACTCGAGCTTCCATGTCGCCGGGCTGTTCAGCGACATGGCTTTCGGCGACGAGCAGTATCCTCACCTCTGGCGGTCGCCACGCGTCGCGCCACTGCTGAATTCGCCGCAGGTATTCTGTTGATTCGGCGGTTGTTCCTGCGCGCTGAGCCCAGCGTGAGGCAAACGCTTCCAGTGATGGGTCAGGTCCGCTGGATTGGGAGCCCTGAGACATGGCCGAAGCTAGGGGGCCGTCGCCCGATCTACCGTAGCTCTGCTTCGTTGTTGCTGTGGTCCTGCCAGGCCTCGCGCGGGGAACGGGCTTCTGCGCAGAACCACCGACGAAGACGGCGAAGCTCCCGGCGGCCGGCGGCATCTGCGGAAAGTGGTAGCAACGCACCGTTTCCCACGAAGTTGACTCTTTGACCTCACCGAAAGTCTCGTCCAGTTCCCGTCGCGTTAGTGCGTAGGTAGTTCCGCGCTGCCCTCGCTGAGCGACACGCATGACAAGCACGTCGTTCTTGCCCAGCATCTCCCATGCTGCCCTGTCTAAGTAGAAGCGGGTTCTTCGGTAGTGCACGTAGCTTCGTTCCCGCTCCTCGTGTCGCGCGGGGCGTTGAGGGGCACCCGATTTCCTTGGACACCTGATAAGCCTCTATCCTGGAGGCAGG
>CAYVQL010000677.1:0-2455 GCA_964454135.1 uncultured Enterobacterales bacterium
CGAGGCACCAAAGCGGCCAGTCTGGCGAGAAGATCGAGTGGTGAGAAGAGTAGAGCGCTCGCGCACGAGGGGGCCCAGCACGATGCAGCGGGCGCCGTGGTGATCGCGGATCAGGCCGTCTGCGATGCGCCCCGGGGTGGAGCCCTGGATGGGCTGGCTGCAGACCGGGCAGTGGGGCTGGCCGAGGCGCGCCATCCAGAGGCGCAGGTGGTCGAGCAGCTCGGTGACCGTGCCCACGGTGGAGCGTGGGTTGCGGTTGATGCCCTTCTGGTCGATGGCCAACGTGGGCGAGAGCCCCTCGACGCGCTCGACGCGGGGCTTCTCCATCTTGCCCAGGAACTGGCGCGCATAGGCCGAGAGCGACTCCAGGTAGCGGCGCTGGCCTTCCTGGTAGAGGGTGTCGAAGGCCAGGGACGACTTGCCGCTGCCCGACAGGCCGGTGACCACCACCAGGCTGTCGCGCTGCAGGTCGACGTCGATGCCCTGCAGGTTGTGCTCGCGGGCGCCGCGGACGACGATGTGGGTGGTGGGATCGGGCATGGGCGGAGCTGCGGGGTGTCTATCCCGAGCGCCTCCTGCGCCGCAGCCCCAGCAGCCCGGCCAGGGCCAGCAGCATGCTGGAACCTGTGGACGCTGTGGTGCAGCCCACCAGGCGCACGTCGTCCAGCAGGTCGCCGTCGTTGCCGACCAGGGGCCACTGGCCCTGCTTCCACATGGGCTCGCTGTCGCAGTAGTTGCCGAAGAGCCAGGAGCCCTCTTCGGGCACCGTGCCCCAGTCGCCGTCGGCTGTCTCCCAGGTGAAGTAGTACTCGTAGCAGTCGGCGTCGGAGAGCTCGGCCGCGGTGCGGTAGATGCCCTGCTCGGCCGCGCCGTACTCCAGGGCCATGGAGAGGGGATCGCCGTCGAGCACCGCGTAGAGCTTGGCCGGCGGTTCGCTGGCTTGCCAGTCGGCGAAGAACTCCACCGAGGCCTGAGGGAACTCGGGGGCGTGGATGCCCATGCGAACGGGGAAGCCCACCGAGGGGGTGCCCGAGCCGAAGTCCTGGGTGAAGTAGGCGCTCACCACGCCGACGCCCAGCTCCTTCCAGGAGCCGGTCATGATGTTCGCGCGGTGGCCCTCGGTGGAGCACATCCAGCCCTGCAGCACCACGTCCCAGCCGCCCGAGTAGCCCTGGCCGATGTTCTCGCCCCACATGTCCACGTAGGCCTCGCCCATGCGCACGTTGATGCTGGTGCCGTCGCAGTCGTCGTGCTCGAAGCAGCCGTTGACGTACATGTCGTCTGAGTGCTCCCAGGCCACCAGGTTGAGGGGCACGTTGTAGTAGACGGGGGCCTTGGGGGTGAGCTCGTCTTCCGAGAAATCAGCCGTGGAGCAGCCGCCGATGTTGTACTCGGATTCGAACTCGTCGGGGGCCACGCGCGCGGCGTTGGTCCACAGGTGGGTGTCGCGCTCCTCCCAGGAGGGCAGGTGGATCTCGACGGAGCTGCCGTCGCCGGCCTTGGCGCTGACGTGCTGGGAGTCCGCGTAGCCCCCCAAGGTGGCCAGCAGGACGACGCTCTGGAGGCCCTGGAGCATACCTAGACGCTCTGGGGGCCCTGGAGGAGCCACCTCTCGGCGGCCTGGGCGCCCACCTCGTGGCCCTTGATGATCTCCTTGGCCAGCATCTGCTCGATCTTGCCACCCACGAGGCGGATGGAGACCTCGATGCGGCCGTGGACGTAGCGCTCACAGCCGCCGGCGGGGTTGGGCTCCAGGTGGAACGTGCCGCGGCCGTAGAAGCGCTTCTCGGAGATGGGGGGCTTGACCACCCAGACCAGCTTCATGCCTTCGTCGTCGATGTGCTGGGTGAGCTCGTACCAGAGGCGGTCGGCGCCCAGGATGCGCTTCATGAAGCCGGGCAGCTCGTGCTTGGCCTCGAAGCGCACGCGGTAGAGGCGCTGGCCGTTCTCCCCTGCCCCGGATTCGTTCGCCAGCTGGCGGCGCTCGATCTTTGCCAGGCTGTCCTGGTAGGCCAGGAAGCTCTGATCCGAGAGCAGGCCCCACCAGGCGCGGGGCTCGACGGGGACGTGGTGGTGGATGTCGAATTCCATGGCGGGGGGGGGGGGGGGGCGGCCCCCCGGGGCAGCTAAAGCGGCCGGGGGGGGGTGACCAGCCAGCCCTCCGGGGGGTGTCGAACGCTTCGACGCTTTTCGACGCTTTTTCGACGCTTTCGACGATCGTGTGGGCAGGTGCAGGGGGCGTCCAGCTCACGACAAGGCCCCTTGGAGCCGTCGTTTCTCCCCTCCCCCTGCCCCCCGAAGACCGGCTCTGGCGACACCCCAGCGAACTGAGAGGTCTTGTCGGAGCCGGCCAGAATCCCGCACCGACAACTGCTGAAGCGTCCTTGCGGAGAGGACTCTTGGTGACAACCGTTGCCGCAGCCCTCACCGGCGCAATTCTGGCCGGGGCAGCGGT
>CAYVQL010000678.1:0-2448 GCA_964454135.1 uncultured Enterobacterales bacterium
TGCTACATTGAGCCCCCTCCAGGAGAGAGCATGGCCCAGGGCCGCCTCGAAATCCCGTGTTGGAGCGCCTGCCTGCTCCTGGCCGCCCTGGGGGGCTGCGGCGACGGCGGCTCGATCTGTCCGCAGCGTTGGTATCTCGACCACGATGGCGACGGCTACGGCCATCCCAACGAGGACCACGTGGGCTGCCTGCCCCCCCAGGGCTACGTGGGCAACAACGCGGACTGCCTGGACAGGAACGCCTCGGCCCACCCGGAGGCCGACGAGCGCTGCAACCAGCTGGACGACGACTGCGACGGGCAGGTCGATGAGCAGCCTGTGGACGCGCCCACCTGGTACGCCGACCAGGACGACGACGGCTACGGCGACGCCACCGCCAGCCTGGAGGCTTGCCAAGAGCCCGGCGGCTATGTGGCCAAGGCCGGCGACTGCGACGACGCCCTGGCCTACGCCAACCCAGATCGGCCCGAGCGCTGCAACGGCCGCGACGACGACTGCGACGGCGCCCTGGACGAGGACGACGCCCTGGACGCGGCGACCTGGCTGCGCGACGAGGACGGTGACGGCTTTGGCGATCCCGCGACCACGACGCAGGCCTGCCAGCAACCCAGCGGCTACGTGGCCAGCGAGGGAGAACGGGACTGCGACGACCTGGACGCCCAGGTCCACCCGGGTGCCGAGGAGACGCCCTACGACGGCGTGGATGCGGACTGCGACGGCGGCAGCGACTACGACGCCGATGGCGACGGCCAGGACGCCCAGGACTACGGCGGGACCGACTGCGACGACCAGGATGCCCTCATCCACAGCGGCGCCGAGGAGCGCTGCAACGGCCTGGACGACGACTGCGACGGCCAGGCGGACGAGGATCCCGTCGAATCGAGATTCTGGTTTCAGGATGACGATGCCGACGGCTATGGGGACGCGCAGACCGCGGTCTGGGGCTGCCTGCTCGGCAGCGGCTGGGTGAGTGACGGCAGCGATTGCGACGACGGTGACGCGGCCGTGAACCCCGCGGCTCGCGATGACGACGAGGACGGTCTGGACGACGACTGCGACGGGTTGCTGGACAACGATCGCGACCTGGCTCTGGCTGATGCCCAGCTCGCCGGAGTTTCGGTAGCCCAGCGGCTGGGGAGCTCGGTGGCCATGGGCGATTTCGATGGCGATGGCCTGGACGAGCTGCTGTTGGGGGCGCCTGGCGATGGGGCCGGGGCGGCGTGGTTGGTGACAGGCCCGTGGGTCGGACATGGCGCCGTGGATACGTTGGGCGTCGCCCTGGAGGGCGTGGCAGGGGGAGACGATGCCGGCTGCGCCGTGGCAGCGGCGGGTGACGTGGACGGCGACGGCTTCACCGACCTGCTGGTAGGCGCCGACCTGGAGGCAGGCAAGGGCGCCGCCTACCTGCTGCGTGGACCGTTGAGCCAGGGCGTCTCCCTGGCCACGGCCCAGGCCACGCTGCGCGGTGAGTATGCCTCGGACTACGCGGGCTTCAGCGTGGCGGGTCTGGGCGATGCCGATGGCGATGGCCTGGCGGAGCTGGCCGTGGGGGGCTGGGGCTTCGACGGCAGCGGCACGGATGGGGGCGGCGCCTGGATCTGGCGCGGATCCCTCAGCGGCGAGCTGGACATGGGAGACGCGGACGTGCGGCTGGAAGGGGCCGCGGATCACGACTACGCCGGCACCGTCGCCGCTGCCGGCGACGTGGATGGCGACGGCCTGGCCGACCTGCTGGTGGGGGCCTGGGGCGAGGACAGCGGGGGAGCTTGCGCTGGTGCCGCCTACCTGCTGCTGGGACCGGTGGAGGGGGCGGGCAGCCTGGTCGATGCCGACGGTATGAGGACGGGCGAGAGCGCCATGGATCTGGCTGGCTGGGCGGTCAGCGGAGTGGGCGACGTGAACGGGGACGGTCGTGCCGACTACGCCGTGGGCGCCTTGGCCGAGGACGAGGGCGCCTGCGACGCGGGGGCGGCCTACGTGGTGCTGGGGCCCGGGATCGGCGGCGCCGACCTGGCCAGTGCGGATGCCAAGCTGCTGGGAGTGGCCGCGGGCGACGGTGCGGGGGGCGCGCTGGTCGCGGCGGGCGATGTGTACGGAACCGGGTTCGACGACATCCTGGTAGGGGCAGCCGAGGCCGAGGGCGGTTCGGGCGCGGCCTACCTGGTGCTGGCGCCCCTCAGCGGCAGCCTCTCGCTGGCCGAGGCCGATACCATCGTGTTCGGAGAAGCTGCTGGCGACCAGGTAGGCGGCAGCCTGGCGGTGGGGGACGCGGATGGGGATGGAAGCCCGGATCTGCTGATCGGGGCGCCGGGCGAGAGCTCGGGGGGGAGCGGGGCGGGGGCGGGCTACCTGCTGTTGGGGCCGTGGCCTTGATCTGCGTCTCCCCTGTTTGAGGGTGTCAGGCACTAGGAATTGATACTTTCAAGAAGTATCAATTCCTAGTGCCTG
>CAYVQL010000679.1:0-2443 GCA_964454135.1 uncultured Enterobacterales bacterium
GAGGGAAAGAGGGAAAGAGGGAAAGAGGGAAAGAGGGAAAGAGGGAAAGAGGGAAAGAGGGAATGGGCAGGAGAAGACAAAGGCAAGGAGCCCCCTCTCCTGCCTTCCTTTCCTGCCTTCCTGCCTTCCTTAGATGAAATCCTGATCCTCTCCGGCCATCCCAGCCCCTCGCGCGAAGCGCGCCGACCGGTCCTTCCCCGAAGCCTCTGCGCCTCTGCGTCGAATTTGGAGGGCTCCCATCCATACGAAGCCGCCCGCAGGCTGCCGGCCCGTCGGCGCTCGTGCCGTTCCAGTGGTGGATCGGGTGAGGAGAGACTGGCGTATGTTGCAGCGCTTGGATCAGCCCTCTTGTAGAGCACAACGTACAACAGCGAGAAACTCGACCACCCAATCCTCAAAGGGGGCGCACGCTACAACCGCAACGAACGCTACGCGTCGGCATATTTGGGTCGCTGCAACAACCTGGTTGTTGTTCTAGACAGGCACTCTGTCTTCAGGCTCGTTCCCCTGACCTCAGCCTCCCAGCTAACCAGGTCTCGTACTGTAGTCGGTCTTGTCGTACAAGCTCTCGCGTCCTCTCTGCACTCTCTCCAGCCCTCGCAATTCCCATGGATTGCTGCGGATATTCGGCCCAGGAGAGAACATCACGATAGTCTTTTTTCGCCATTCCGACGTAGGCTTTCAGCTCCACTCCAGGATCTTCATCACATAGCTTCAAGATAGCGAGTTGCACGCGGCTCCGCTCACTCTCGTGAGATTCCACTCCATATTTGTCGAGTGCGGCCATGGTTTCTTCCACGGGCTGTTCCGGAAAGATCGCCCGGGCAACAACTTCCACTGCACTGCGCTCTAGCTTGTCCATCGTGCCTCCCCAGAATGATGCAACCACCTCCCAGGCTACCACTGGACCGCCGCTGTCTGCAGCAGGCGTTGCCTGACTCGTTACGCTCCCTTTCAAACCCAATCCCCCAAGCTACAGCGAGGAGTATCAATGCATGCAAGCCCATTCTTCGTGTTACAACAACCAGGTTGTTGTTGCGTGGACCGCCCGCCTACGGGCATCGGGCCGATCGCACACGGTTACCCAAGACGCGTCTTGAGAAGATGAGTGATCCGCCCCCCAAGTTCGTCGCACCGCGCTCGCATCTTCTCCTCGACACCCGCCAGCGTCCCGACGCCGAAGTTCTCGTCCGCACGTACAGCGACCAGGCGCCCAGCGTCGCCTTCGGTGATGCGCACGGACAGGCTGACGGGGAACCATGTGGCCGGAGCGATCAAACCACCGATGATCCGTATGGCCCAACCCATACCCGCCTTCCCGGTGAACTCAGTACCGTCCTGCCCCTCAGTCGGCCTACACCCAATCGTAGAGAAGGCCTCACGGGCCGCCTGCGCACACTCCTGAGCCGATCTCTTCGATGAGAAAACGTCCTCGTAACCAAATCTCGACATGACTCACCACCTGTTGTTCATTCGTGGGCTGATAACACCTGTGATTCTGCTGCGGCGGCCGGCAGCGGTGCGCTTCTGCTGCAGCGGCCACCCAGGACAGGTGCTTGACTGCCCTACCACGCCGCTGAGCTCACCCACGCTCCAACCTACCACGGACGTGGCCGCTGTCAGCAGCTAGCATTGTTCGGCGCAGAGCCTCCACGTGTGGAGCCGGCAGAAGGCGTGGGTGCCCGCCCCTGTGACCAGCCAAGGCAGGAATGAGCACGTGGCTATTCGGCAGGACTCCGTGGCAGTTGAACTCCATGCCACACCCCCACAATCCAGACGGTCTCGCCTTGGACCCGGTAGAAGGACCTGTATGGAGGCACGACCACCTCTCTGTGGGGTAGCCCTGGGAACTCGGGAAGTCTCCGCCCCGACTGTGGGAAGTCCTCGAGCCTCCGCAGTATTCGCTCGGCTTTGAGCCTGAACTCGCGGGCTGCCGAGGGATTGTCTTTGCGGATGTACGCGAGACCAGAGAGGAACTGATCACGCGCAGATGGCGTGAACAAGATCCTCACCGCACGTCTTCCTCGAGAAGGTTGTCCGCGTCGGCCAGCACATCTGCCAGTTCAATGCCGTCACCGGCGGCGATCTCCTTGTCGCCGCGTGCGAGCAGCAGCAGCAAATCGCGTTCCTTCTCCGCCTGTTCATAGGCATCGACACTGAGCATGACCGCAGCGGCTCGGCCCCGCTGGGTGATGACGAGCGGTTCGTCGGAGTCCTTCACCTTGCGCAGAACATCCGCTGCCCCTTGCCTGAGGTCGGAGATCGGGATGATCTCAGGTACACGTGCCATCAGTTGTACCTCCAGTCGTACATCTCAGCGTACATCCGGATACCCTCTTGAACAAGAAGACTCGAGCAGCCTCCCCCCAAGCCACTCCTCTTGCGCCGAACACCTGTGCGTCTGCTGCAGCGGCCGGCAGGGGAAGGGAGCTTCCCCTCGCCT
>CAYVQL010000680.1:0-2441 GCA_964454135.1 uncultured Enterobacterales bacterium
CTGGCGGCGCAGGCCACCCGTGGAGGCTGGCTCCCGGTTCTGTCGCCTGCTCCGAGAAGAACAGCTCAAACCTGGACGATATCCGCATAGCCGCTACCATCGAACCCTGCGCTGCGTCCATGGCAGGATGATCCTCCCCTCTTTGGCAACACTGGCCTCTCAGCCAGACTGGCAAGTCAGCAATCGGCATGTTGTGCCAACCACGAGGCACGATTTCGGAAGGAAGCTGGTCAGCAACTTCGTCAGGACACGGTTTCCCCGCCCGCCGGGCCGCCCGCTGGACCACCAGCACCACCGCCGACGCCGCCAGGCCCTGGTGGCCGTCTCCCTCATGGCCACTCTGCTGGGCTACGGGGCCATGGCGCGGCTGGAGAGCGCCGACGCCAAGGAGGCGGCCGTGATGGCCTTGTGGATCCTGGCCGGCGCGGTGGGCGCGCTGACCGGCAAGAGCGTGGTGGGGGTGGCGGCTCGGAAGGTGCCGAGGCCCAGCCGGATTGTGGGGGTGTGGAGGAGGGGGGCCTGACGGGTGTGGTGGTCAGGCTTCGGGGTCTTGGGCCTTGCGATGCCATTCGGGGAGCTGGTTCCAGCTCCAGACGCCCGAGGTTCCCACTCCGACGAGGATGCCGCACGGGGTGATAACGGCGACGTCCCAGTCAACATCTCCGATCAGCCAGAAAAGACCGAGAGAAATGATGCTCGCGAGGGGCCAAATAATGACCACTTGCCGCAGGACATAGCGCCTCCTCCCCATCGCGATCAGCTTCTCGATCCGCTTCCTCCGCTTCTCAAGCCTGCTGGACTTGGACCCGAACATGGCGCCTCCTCGCCATCCAGCATGAAGGAAGCCGACTCGGCTGTCCACTCGGGCGGCGTGCCTCCGGGTGTGCTGCTGGCCCTGGACACCGCCGAGGCCTCGGCCGTTGCCATGGAGGCCCCCGAGGTGATGAGCTGGGTGGCTCTGGGGCTGGGCGGCATGCTCGCGGCCGGCGTGGTGGCGGGCATGGCCCGCAGGGCAGCAGCGGCACGTAGAGCCAGCGGCGCCGCCGGTCGCAGTAGAGCACGACCCACTGGCAGGCCCCCGCGGCGCGCCCAGGCCCTGGGCCGCACCCGCGAGGAGGGCACGCCCGTCGCGCCGCGATCCTCTTCGCCTGGGCCGAGCAGGCCGTCACCAGGTAGTTGCGACAGAAATTGCATCTGGCGCCCGCACCGGCCGACCACAGCCACGCCCCTGCGGCATGCTGTCGCGGCGGGAGGAACGCCATGGCCATGCGGTCTGCCGGCTGCACCGTCGCAAGCATCCCCAGGCTGTGCAGCCTCGGCTTGGGCGTGGGCGCAGCGCAACTGGGGGTTGTCCTACGGCGCATCCATGCAGGAGGCCCTTGGCGGGCCCAGGAGCCAGCGGACCACCTGCCCTTGTCCAAAGGGCATACCGGGCATCATGGCTCACGCGGGGGCCCAGAGGAGACTCACCCGATCCTGCCCGTAGCTCGCCCCGCGCCAAGCCGCGGTGCAACTGGCCGCGCTCCTTCGCCCGCGCCGGGCAGCCCCGGGCTGACCGTAGAAACCCCTGACCATCGCTGACGGCTCGCCATTCGGGGAACCGGTGCGCCCCCAGATGGCCGGCCTGCCGTCAGATCGCCCCCCGTCGCCGTCTCCGGGGCCTGATCTGCACCATGGGCCACCTGCACCGCGCATCAACGGGGACTCTGGGCGCGCCGAGATGCTCGGCCATACCGATAGCAGGCGGCGTGTCAGAACCGGACCGACGATTCTGGGCGGCCCACGCCATCGAATGGCGTCCACCCACGCTGGTATGATAACCGCGTACCTCTTGCGGCGGTCCGATCCCGATGCTCTCTCCTCGACAACGCGACATGGCCAAGCAGGTTCTTCTGCCAATCTTGCCACTGCTCCTCGCTCCCCACGGCTGCGGCGCTTGGGTGTCGTCTGGCGCATTGGATCAGGATGGAGATGGTCACATGGTGGGCCTGGACTGCGACGACGACAACAACAGAGTCCATCCAGGATCCGACGAATACTGCGACGGGCTGGACAACGACTGCGACGGCGAAGTGGACGACAATGCCATCGGGGCGAGCACATGGTTCCCTGACAGCGACAGCGACGGGTTCGGCTACACCTCCTACTCGGTGGTCAGCTGCGAGGGGACCGATGGCTACGTGGAGGACGGCTCGGACTGCGATGACAATGACGCCGCGGTCCATCCTGAAGCTGACGAGTACTGCAACGGGAAGGACGACGATTGCGATGGGGATGTCGACGAAGAGACCGCGCTGGATGCGTCCACCTGGTACGCCGACACCGATGGCGACGGCTACGGCGATGGCTCTGCAAGCATCGTGGACTGCGAGCAGCCTGCGGGCTACGTGTAGGGCCCCACGGCGCCTCGTCCCCGCCACACGTCACCTGACCGGGCTCTG
>CAYVQL010000681.1:0-2441 GCA_964454135.1 uncultured Enterobacterales bacterium
AAGGAGACCATCGCCCACCACAAGAGCCGCTTCGACGTCATCGAGCTGGAGGACTCCAACCTGCGGGCCATCATCCCCCACCGCGTGGTGGTGCCCCGCAACCCCGACGACCGCGCCCGGCTGGAGGACGGCTTCGCCGACATGTGGCGCACGGCCCAGACGGCCCTGGACACCCTGCAAGCGGGCACGGCCGATCAGGCCGGTTTCCGTCAGGTCTACCCCTTCTCGCCGGCCCTGATTGACGCCCTGGTGGCCCTCTCGGACCGCCTGCAGCGCGACCGCACGGCCATCCGCATCCTGGTGGAGATGCTGGTGGACCACCAGCCGGATCTGAAGCTGGGCGAGGTGGTGCCCACGGGCGACGTCTTCGACCTGGTGTCCAGCGCCGACGACGCCGTGGACGGCCCCTCCCGCGCCGCCTTCCAGCGCGCCCGCGACCTCTACCTGCACGAGGTGCTGCCGCGCCTGCAGGCCAAGCACGGCGCCACCGTGCCCCAGCGTTGCCAGCGCCTGCGCGACGGCCACCCCCTGCGCCTTGGTTGCTCCGGCTGCGACCAGGTGGCCTGCCGCAACGACAACCGCCTGGTCAAGACCGCGCTGCTGGCCGCCCTGGTGCCCCGTGCGCGGCCCTTCGACGGTCTGACCGTCAAGCGCCTGGTGCACCTGAACCACGGCGCCGTACGCGCCCCTGTGGAGAACATGAAGGTCAACCTGGCGGCCTCCACCCTGCGCGACCTGGCGCGCGACGTGCACGCCCTACGCATCGGTGACGGCAGCGATCCGGCGGTGATCGTCAGCCTGCAGAGCATCGACCTGAAGCCCATCTTGCGCCGGGCCGACGACCAGGACACCCCGCAGCGGCGCCGCACCCTGCTGCGCAAGCTGCTCTTCGAGCAACTGGGCGTCTCCGGCGACAACCCCGTAGAGCGCCACAACGTGGAATTCCACAAGACGCGCCGCACGGGCCAGGTGCGCTTCGGCAACGTGCGCCTGATGCGCCTTGAGGAGCTGCGCTGCCCGGACAACCTGGAGTGGCAGGTGGTGGCGGACTATCCCTTCGACGACGAGGGCTACACCCCCCACGACGACGAACGGCGCCTGGAGGTCATCCGCGAACGGCTGCGCGCGGCCACACCCACCCTGGTCTGGCTGCCCACCTTCTTCTCGCGCCAGGTGCTGTCCGATCTGGGCGATCTGGCCCGACTGGAGCATGTACTGGACCCGGACCTGCTGCAGTCCTTCCTGGCTCACGTGCCCCCCGACCAGCACCAGCGCGCGCGCACCGACCTGGAGAGCCTGCGCGAGATGAAGCGCCTGGACATCTTGGAGGCCATGAAGAAGGCCTACGGCGTGGCGCGGCCCCAGCCCGACGATCCCCACCTGGACCTCAACCGCACCGTTCAGGAGCACGTGGTCTCCTTGCACGACGCCCTGGATCCTCGCACCCCGCGCGTGGGCAGCATGCAGGACGGCCTGCAGGACCTGGGCCAGCAGATCCTGGACGCCCGCTACCCCCATCACCCGCCCTTCCCCGTGCCGCCCAGCCCGGCGCGCCTGGGCCGCGTCTGCGCCCTGCTGGAGCCCCTGGCCGAGCAGGGCGGGGGCATGGCGCCCGTGGACCGCGCCGCCCGCGAGGAGCTGCAGCGCATCGGTGAGCCCCTCAGGCTCTGCCGCGTGCACGCCCAGCAGGTGGAGCTGCTGGACCAGGCCTTCGAGGCCATCGAGCAGCAGCGCGCTCAGGAGAGCGTGGACGAGCCCAACGCCGAGCAGGTCTTCCGCTGGATGGACCCCCAGGGCCTGCTGGGCCTGCAGCCCACCGCCGCGGCGCTCATGGCCTGGCTCTGGGCGGCCCGCCAGCGACGTGTGGCCCAAACGGGCGGCCAGCCCATCAACTGGCCCTCCTACGCGCGTCTCGATCCCTACACCGTCTTCGCCAAGCCCGATCTGCCCGGCGAGTCGGACTTCAACCAGGCCCTGGCTCGCGCGGTGGTCTTCGACGTGCAGCAGAGCGGCCGGGCGCTGAATGCCCGCAACCTGGCCCTGCTGGCCAACAAGCTGCGTGCGGCCGCCCAGGGCGCTCAGGCCCGCGCAGCGCAGCGCACCCCCGCGCTGCTGCAGCAACGCCTGCAGGGCTTTGAGGTCCAGGGCACCCCCCACCGCCAGGCTACCGCTGACGTGCTGGTGCAGCTGCTGGCCGCCCAGCAGGAACGCTCCGATCGCTTGCTGGCAGAGGGGCTGGCCCGAGCCTCCCTGAAGGGCACCAGCCTGCAGGCCCTGGGCCGCGCCTTCTTCCAGGCCTGCGCCGTGGAGCGCGCCCTGGACGGCCCGGAGTGGACCGTGCTGGGCCTGCTTCGGACCCGGCTGGACGACGACCGCATCGCCCATCGCGCACGCGCCGTTCTGGACGATGTGGCCCAGCTGCTGCTGGACGACGAGCTGAA
>CAYVQL010000682.1:0-2430 GCA_964454135.1 uncultured Enterobacterales bacterium
GGTGGCCCCACGACCCAGGCCCGCTTGCCCTCCAGGCTGTCGAGGCACCCTTCGAGGCGCTCGCCCCCAGGCGTGGTCAACGCGAAGCGGGCCCTGCGCGTGTTGTCCAGCAGCCAGTACCAGGCGTCTACCACCAGCGGCGCGCTGGCCCCAGCGTGGACCTCTGCGCAGACATAGAAGGTGGCGCTGATGCCCAGGCTGTCGAGCAGATCCGCGACCTCGGCGGCGTGCTCGCGGTAGCCGTCGTCGAAGCTGAGCACGCAGCCCGGCGGTGGCTTCCGGCCCTGCTCCAGCGCCTCCTCGACTTCCCTCAACGGGATGACGCAGCCGCAGGCCTCCACGGCGCTGCGCAGCTCACTGGAGGTCAACGCCGTACCCCGGATGCGATAGCAGCCCGGCAGGCCGAAGGCGCGGGGCTCGTCGGGGAGCACGCGATGGAACATCAGGATCTCGGTGCGCTCAGAAGGCATGCGCCCTCCCTACCCAGGAGGGCAGGCGCTCCTGGATCAGCCGCAACGCCTCGGCAGGGCTCACCGCCCGCAGGATCCGGTCAGCTCGGCGAGCGTCCAGGGCCTCACCCGCCAGCCTGGCGCTCCAGCCCTGGCCCAGGTCGAGGGCCACCACCAGCTTCTGGTGCTGCCAGGCCATGGCCACCTCCGAGAGCGTGCCGGCGCCCCCACCCACCGCCACCACCGCGTCGGCCATGGATACCAGCACCACGTTGCGGGCGTAGTTCAGCCCCGTTGGGATGGCGATGTCGACCCAGGGGTTGGCCTGCGAGGCGTCCAGCCCTGGCAGGATCCCCACCACGTCCCCCTCGCGCCAGCGCTCGGAGCCCCGGGCCCCGCGCGAGGCCGCCTGCATCACGCCCCCCAGCCCGCCCGTGGCGATCCTGAAGCGGGCGTCCACCAGCAGGCGGCCCAGCTCCTGCGCGGCGCCCATCAGCTCCTGCGAGCCGCGGGCTCCGCCGACGATGGCGACGACGGCCCGGCGTCCAGAGACGGTAGGTTCAGTGGTCATCAGGCTCTCCATGGGAGCGGGAGCGATACCAGGCCACGGTACGGGCCAGGCCTTCGTGGAAGTCGTGTCGAGGCTCGAAACCCAGATCGCGGCGGGCTGCGCTGATGTCCGCCCGGCTGTGGGGGACGTCGCCAGGGCGGGGCGCGGTGTGCACCGGGGGGACCTGGATTCCGACGAGATCGCCGATGGCGCAATGGAGCTGGTTCAACGTGAAGCTGCCCCCGCAGGCGATGTTGTAGACCTCTCCAGCGGAATGCGCGGGGGCCTCCAGGGCGCAGGCGATCCCATGGACGACGTTGTTCACGTAGGTGAAGTCCCGCGACTGCCTGCCGTCGCCGTGGATGGTGGCCGGCTCCCGCCGCAGCGCTGCCTGGATGAACAGGGGAACCACCGCGGCGTACTGGCTCGTCGGATCCTGGCGCGGGCCGAAGACGTTGAAGAAGCGCAGGCCCACCGTTTGCAGATCCCAGCAGCGCGCCCAGGCCCGGGCCAGGTGTTCTCCCGCCGCCTTGCTGGCGGCGTATGGGCTGCGCGGGAGCAGGCGGGCACGCTCCTGTTTGGGCAGCGCGGGGTCGTCTCCATAGACGCTGCTGGAGCTGGCGTAGACGAGACGCGGCACGCCGAGTGCGCGCGCGGTCTCCAGCAGGGCCAGCATGCCCCCGACGTTGGCCTGCATGGTGGCGTCGGGATCGTCCAGGGAGCGCGGCACCGAGTTGCGCGCCGCCAGGTGGATCACGGCATCCGCGCCCTCCATGACCGACAGGCAGCAGGCGCGATCGCAGACGTCGCCTCGCTCGAAGCTCCAGTGCGCCGTGCCGCGTCCGGGGAGGTTGTGCAGGAAGCCGCTGGAGAGATCATCGAGCCCCACCACGTGGTGGCCCCGCACCAGCAGGTGCCGGACGACGTGGGATCCGATGAAACCCGCGGCGCCGGTGACGAGGATGCGCATGATCTAGACCCTCACCACGTTGGCTCCCGCGCATCCGTTGAGGAAACCGCGGGCATCGACGATGGGGCCCTCGTGGGCCAGGAGCAGGCTCCGCTCCACGTCGTCGTGGGGCGAGACCAGGACCACCACCGTGACGGAGGAGAGCAGAGCCCGGCTGAGCGGCACGGACGACATGCCCTGCCAGCGGTTGACCAGGCTGTCGTGGAACATCACGCGCCAGCCGGCCGCGCAAAGCGCACGATGGACCTCGTTCGCCGCGCTCTCGCGGGTGTCCGCCACGCCGGGTTTGTAGCTCACGCCCACGAGCACGGCGCTGGGCTCAGGCTGCCCCGCGCCCAGCTCGAGCACGGCCTGCGCAACTTCGCCGGGGCGGGCGCGGTTGCAGGCCAGGGCTAGCTCCACGAGGGGCAGCTGGTGCCCCAGTTCGCGGGCCCGCTCGACGGCGAAGGCCGGATCCACGG
>CAYVQL010000683.1:0-2422 GCA_964454135.1 uncultured Enterobacterales bacterium
GGCCCGACGAGGCCAGCTTCATCAGCTGGTAGGTCCAGCTGGACTGCCAGTCCACACGCTCGTTCAGGAAGGCCGGGAAGCCGGGGTAGCCCAGCAGCGACAGATCCTGGGTGCGGAACCAGACCAGCAGCCTGGCCTGGCGCAGATCCAGGGCCCGGCCGCCGCCGGCCAGGGCCGCCATGCGGCGCAGCAGCTGGCGTGCGGCCTGTTCGCGCGACGCGCCTTCTTTCAGGGGCTGATCGTTCCATCCGTGCAGCCAGAGCTCACGCACCCAGCCCTGATACTCGGCGAAGGGTTCGGGGGCGCGGGTGGGCTTGCCGCCGCCGGGCGAGGTGGGATCGTAGGGGGGGCCGTCGCCTTCGGCCGCCATGGGGGGCGGTGGAGGGGACGGGAGGACGTAGCTCAGGGGCCGGGCCTGCGTCTGGCAGCCAGGTGGTTGCCAGGACGAAGGGGTCACCAATCCCAGGGCTTCCACGAAGGGAACGCCCTCGATATCTTGAGTGTGAATCATGGATATGATCTAACAGGGCGTGTGGACGGGGGCAAGCTTGGGAAGGCCAAATTCTGTCCGCAAAACAGGGTTTTTGGCGATATTGGAGGACAGGTGGTGACCTCTGTGGATCCCGGGTGCCGAGCTTGGGCTTCGGACCGTCTGCTCGATGGGCTCCGGGTCGAGGGCACGGCATCGGAAACCCTGGGTCATCAGGTCCGCCTTCGTGTTGCCCATGCCTTCTTGCCGTCCAAGGTGCGTTCGCTGGCCACGAGGCTCAACGGCTTGCGTTGCGCCCGGCCGATTTCTTCGTGATCGCCACGCGGTGATGGGGGAAGGGCTGGTGTTCGAACCAACAGCTGCACCTGGGCAGGACGCCTCGCAGGAAGCCCAACGCCGAGCAACCCTACGAGGTCTTCTTCAGCACGGATGCCGAGTTGACGCCGGCCGAGGTCGTCGAGGCCTACGCCGTGCGCTGGTGCATCGAAGTGATGTTCCACGAGACCAAGGACAGTCTCGGTGTCGACCATCCCCAACCACGCACCAAGAAAGCCGTGCTCCGCACCGCCCCCACCTGCATGCTCCTCTACAGCCTGGTCGTCCTCTGGTACGTCAGCCAAGGCCATGGAAGCCCGGCAGCCGAATGGAAGTTCAGGCCCTGGTACGGACACAAGGACTGCACCTCGTTCGCCGACATGATCACCACGCTGCGCCGGGCCTCTCTCCACCCAGGACTTTCCGCAGAGGCCGGTAGGCAACGGGATCCCGCGAAACTCCGCAAGCAGCTGCTGGCATGGTTCCGAGAAGCCGCTTGAGCGGGGGCCAGGCCGCGGCTGGGGGGGGGAGGCCTGGCCCCCCCGAAGTGGCGAAACCCGAGGCTAGTGGCCGCGCTTGTGGCGGGCGCCGCGCTGCTGGGAGGTGGCGCCGCATGGATGATGGCTCGCCAGCTTGAGCCGGACGTCCAACAAGCCCCCACCACCCCGGACGACCCGCCCGTCATCTTCGCAGCCTACGAAGCCCTGGCCGGCACACCCCAGCCCCTGCGCATGCTGCCGATCCGGGCCGACAGCTTCGAGATGGGCAGCCCTGAGGGCGAGGATGAGCGCAGCAGCGATGAGGGCCCCCAACACGATGTGTCGCTGTCGGCCTTCTGGCTGGGCGCTACCGAGGTCACCCAGGGCCAGTACAAGACCGTGATGGGCGAGGGCACCTCCTGCTATGAGTACATGGGGGTCTCGCTGCAGGGCGATACCTTGCCCGTGCAATGCGTGACCTGGGTCGAGGCCGCGAAGTTCGCCAACGCCCTGAGCGCGATGGAGGGCTTGCAGCCGGCCTACAGCTTCTCCGGAGAAGACGTGAGCTGGGACCACGCCGTCGACGGCTACCGCCTGCCCACAGAGGCCGAGTGGGAGTACGCGGCCCGCGCGGGTACGCATAGGCTCTGGCCCGGCGCTGAGGAGGAGTCGCGGCTCTGCGAGGTGGCCAACGTGGCGGATGGCTCGGCCAAGGCCGAGTTTGGCTGGAGCAGGGCCAGCGAGGCCTGCGACGACGGCTACGCCGGCCCCGCGCCCGTGGGCAGCTTCGATCCCAACGCTTGGGGGCTGTCCGACATGGCGGGCAACGTCTGGGAGTGGTGTTGGGATCGGTACGATGGCGACTACTACGCGCAGAGCCCCGGCCGCGATCCGGCCGGCCCCGACCGTGGTGCGAGGCGCGTGTTGCGGGGCGGCTCCTGGGCCTACCAGCCCGTCCACGCGCGGGTTGCCAACCGCTACTTCAGGGATCCGTCCGACGACGGGCTCAGCCTGGGCTTCCGCCTCGCCCGCTCCGCGCCCTCCGAGTCTTGATCATTGGATCTTGGAATTGATGTTATCTGCGGCAGCGGCAGCCGCTGAAGGCGGATAGCTGCCAGCAGCCCGGGGGCGGGCCTGG
>CAYVQL010000684.1:0-2421 GCA_964454135.1 uncultured Enterobacterales bacterium
CTGCCCGTGTACCGGGAGGATCCCCACTGGACAGCAAAGCGACCACGGCCGCGGGTCCGAACCGGGCCAAGAGCGCCTCCAGCTCGTCCAAGGTCAGCCCCAACTCCGCAGCGGCTGCATCCTTGTACAAGGGATGCAGCAGTGGGAGTGGCAGCTCCACGAAGTTGATGGGGACATCGCGGAGGGGACGCGGACACAGGGCGACCTCGTGGCCACAGGTCGGGCAGGGCAACGCGCCCAGGGACATCCCGGCGAGCGCACCGCATGCACACGTCCACTCTTCGTGCTCGACCGCTCCTTCTTCCTCGTTGGCGGCCTTGATGGAGGTGACCATGGGATCTGGGAGCTCGTCGCGCTCCCAGGATCGCTGCGCGGATTCCTGCTCTGCGTGGAGCTTGGCCAGCTGCGGTAGCCGCACTGCATCAGCAACCTGGGCCAGCCTGACCTGCCAGCCGCGCAGCGTGGAGCCAGGAAGAGCTATGAGGGCCGCGGCGAAGGACTCAGGGTCCGTCGCCAGCCACCACTGCAGCGCAACCGCGTCGAGGCCTGGGCTGGGGAGAGCGGATGCCTCGAGCTCCAGGTCCAGCAGCCGCCGCCGGCCGGTCAGCGAGGGGGGCAGGAGCGGATCCGTCGGGCTCTCCAAGAGGGAGACAGGGGCGACGCGCGTCGCGCTGGGAAGGAGCTCTCCGCTGCGCCCGCTGAACCAGAGGGAGCCCTGCGGCTCGGGAACACCCTCCTCCAGCTCCACCAGGATGTCGGCGCAGGTGCCATCCTCCGCCCATGGGAGCTCCTCGCTGCCCACCTCCTCCTTCACGCGGACCAGCGTACCTTCCGGGAGCACGATCCACCTTGCACGCTCTGTGCTCCCACGCAGTACCACCGTCAGCCGCTGGATCACCGGCAGGCCATACCGGTCGCCGAGCTCGTGGAGCTCCGCCCCCAGCACCTCGCCGCTGGCGTGGGGTGGAGCGTACAGCACGTGCTGGCCGTCTAGTTCGTCGAGCACGTGGCCGACGCGCATGAACCGACCACGCTGCAGGAGACGCTCCAGGAGATGGGGAGGGGTAGTGGAGCGGGTGGGCCAGACGGACAGCGGAGCAGCGGCCCAGGGTGTGCCGGGACGAACGGCCTGCCCCGGCTGAACAAGCAGCCTTGGGGCCCCTTTTCCGTCGGGGTGGACAGGGAAGTCGGCCTGGAGGTGGATCCGTCGCGGTTTTCTCGCTGAAAGGGCACCCTGCCGTGCAACGGCCCGCGTGCGAGAGCCCCTGGTCAGCACGATGCACAGGCTGGCCAGGCTCGACGCGCATCGCGCGACCACGCTGGCGTGCTCGAGGCGCCCCGGGGGAAGGTGGGCGAATTCGTCCAGACCCGGCGCTGCCCACCAGCCGAGGGGGCCACGGCCGCTTCCTCCGAGGCGAGGGTTGACCGTGAAAGCGTCGCCGCCGGCCACGGCCAGCCGCGGCCGTCCATCGCCCGCGGGGAGGGCGATCAGGCCACAAGGATGGAGGCGGGCGGCGGACACGGGGATCCATCGGTGACCGCGCTCGGCGGAGGCGTCGACACAGGCCCACGCGGGCGGGGTCTCGGGGCCCTGGGGGGGATCGGAAGCGACCGATATCTGCGCGTCCTGGAGCGCGTCTACGTTGTCTACGACCTCCAGCGAGGATCCGAGCCAGCCAAGGGCCAGCAGCACGAAGCGTCGCTCCTGGTCCAGGTAACGGCGCAGCAAGAGCCGAACATGAACGAGGGGATCGCCATCGGGTCGGGGCCGCTTCCAGGTCCGGCTGATCAGGTGACCGAACACCCCGGCCAGCTTGCGCTCGACGGCATAGCCCAGGAAAGCCGTCAGGCTTGCCCCTTCGAAGACGGTCAGCGAGGATCGCGGCGGCTCTCCGACCGACTCTGGGGCTGCCTCGTCGGGCTCGACCTCCTGGCGGAAGTCCGAACCGAGGTCGTCGCCAGCGCTGTCCAGCAGGCGCATGGCGAGCCGGCCGTCCTGGTCCGCCCGCGGCAGGAAGCGCAGGAGCCGGCCCCGCAGCACGAAGCAGCCGCGCTCGTCTGGCATGGGCAGGGAGCAGGGGAGCACGAAGGGCAAGCGCTCGCCGCTGTCGAGCTGCAGGTGGAGGTGCAGCTCGACGCGGGCAGCCCGCGTCCGACAGCGCCGCCAGGCGGTCGAGGTGTCGGTGGCAGGGGGCGAGAACGTGTAGGAGTCGTAGTGGATCCTGGCGGCTCCCTTCCACAGTGGGACGGGGAAGCGGTTGCGCAGCGCGGCCTCCAGGCCCCAGAAGAGGCGCCCCCCCAACGTTGAGACCTGCTCCTGCAGGAACGAAGCCGGCGCCTCCCGTTGAGCCCGGCCCAGGTCCAGGCCTGGTGGCACGGCCTCATGCACCTCGAACTCTGCTGAATTCCAGTGCATGCCCA
>CAYVQL010000685.1:0-2394 GCA_964454135.1 uncultured Enterobacterales bacterium
CGCCGTGCAGGCCCTGGTGAAGGAGACCATCGCCCACCACAAGAGCCGCTTCGACATCATCGAGCTGGAGGACTCCAACCTGCGGGCCATCATCCCCCACCGCGTGGTGATACCCCGCAGCCCCGGCGACCGCGCCCGGCTGGAGGACGGCTTCGCCGACATGTGGCGCACGGCCCAAACCGCCCTGGACACCCTGCAGGCGGGCACCGCCGATCAGGCCGACTTCCGCCAGGTCTACCCCTTCTCGCCGGCCCTGATTGACGCCCTGGTGGCCCTGTCCGACCGCCTTCAGCGCGACCGCACGGCCATCCGCATTCTGGTGGAGATGCTGGTGGACCACCTGCCGGACCTGAAGCTGGGCGAGGTGGTGCCCACGGGCGACGTCTTCGACCTGGTGGCCAGCGCCGACGACGCCGTGGACGGCCCCTCCCGCGCCGCCTTCCAGCGCGCCCGCGACCTCTACCTGCACGACGTGCTGCCGCGGCTGCAGGCCAAGCACGGCGCCACCGCGCCTCAGCGCTGCCAGCGCCTGCGCGACGGCCACCCCTTGCGCCTGGGCTGCTCCGGCTGCGCCCAGGTGGCCTGCCGCAACGACAACCGCCTGGTCAAGACGGCGCTGCTGGCCGCCCTGGTGCCCCGCGCGCGGCCCTTCGACGGCCTGACCGTCAAGCGCCTCGTGCATCTGAATCACGGCGCGGTGCGCGCCCCGGTGGAGAACATGAAGGTCCATCTGGCGGCCAACACACTGCGCGACCTGGCGCGCGACGTGCACGCCCTGCGCATCGGCGACGGCAGCGACCCGGCGGTGATCGTCAGCCTGCAGAGCATCGACCTGAAGCCCATCATGAGCCGGGCCGACGACCAGGACACCCCGCAGCGGCGCCGCACCCTGCTGCGCAAGCTGCTCTTCGAGCAGCTGGGCGTCTCCGGCGACAACCCCGTGGAGCGCCACAACGTGGACTTCCACAACACGCGTCGCACGGGCCAGGTGCGTTTCGGCAACGTGCGCCTGATGCGCCTGGAGGAGCTGCGCTGCCCGGACAACCTGCAGTGGCAGGTGGTGGCGGACTACCCCTTCGACGACGAGGGCTACACCCCCCATGACGACGAGCGGCGCTTGGAGGCCATCCGCGAACGGCTGCGCGCGGCCACGCCCACCCTGGTCTGGCTGCCTACCTTCTTCTCGCGCCAGGTGCTGTCCGACCTGGGCGACCTGGCTCGCCTGGAGCACGTGCTGGACCCGGACCTGCTGCCGTCCTTCCTGGCCCACGTGCCCCCGGACCAGCACCAGCGGGCGCGCACCGACCTGGAGAGCCTGCGCGAGATGAAGCGCTTGGACATCCTGGAGGCCATGAAGAAGGCCTACGGCGTGGCGCGCCCCCAGCCCGACGACCCCCACCTGGACCTCAACCGCGCCGTGCGGGAGCACGTGGTCTCCCTGCACGATGCCCTGGACCCTCGCACCCCGCGCGTGGGCAGCATGCAGGACGGCCTGCAGGACCTGGGCCAGCAGATCCTGGACGCCCGCTACCCCCATCACCCGCCCTTCCCCGTGCCGCCCAGCCCGGCGCGCCTGGGCCGCGTCTGCGCCCTGCTGGAGCCCCTGGCCGAGCAGGGCGGGGGCATGGCGCCCGTGGACCGCGCCGCCCGCGAGGAGCTGCAGCGCATCGGCGAGCCCCTCAGGCTCTGCCGCGTGCACGCCCAGCAGGTGGAGCTGTTGGACCTGGCCTTCGAGGCCATCGAGCAGCAGCGTGTGCAGGAGAACGTGGACGAGCCCAGCGCCGAGCAGGTCTTCCGCTGGATGGACCCCCAGCGCCTGCTGGGGCTGCAGCCCACCGCCGCGGCGCTCGTGGCCTGGCTCTGGGCGGCCCGCCAGAGGCGCGTGGCCCAGATCGGCGGCCAGCCCATCAGCTGGCCCTCCAACGCGCGCCTCGATCCCTACACCGTCTTCGCCAAACCCGACCTGCCTGGCGAGTCCGATTTCAACCAGGCCCTGGCCCGCGCCGTGGTCTTCGACGTGCAGCAGAGCGGCCGGGCGCTGAACGCCCGCAACCTGGCCCTGCTGGCCGGCAGGCTGCGCGCGGCCGCCCAGAGCGCCCAGGCCCGCGCCGCGCAACGCACGCCCGCGTTGCTTCAGCAGCGCCTGAAGGGCTTCGAGGTCCAGGACACCTCCCACCGCCAGGCCACCGCCGCCGTGCTTGTGCAGCTGCTGACCGCCCTGGAGGCCCGCTCCGACCGCCTGCTGGCAGAGGGGCTGGCCGGCGCCTCCCTGCAGGGCACCAGCCTGCAGGCCCTGGGCCGCGCCTACTTCCAGGCCGGCGCCGTGGAGCGCGCCCTGGACGGCCCCGAGTGGACCGTGCTGGGCCTGCTGCGCGACAAGCTGGACGACGACCG
>CAYVQL010000686.1:0-2386 GCA_964454135.1 uncultured Enterobacterales bacterium
CAGAGCCCGGTCAGGTGACGTGTGGCGGGGACGAGGCGCCGTGGGGCCCTACAACCCTCTTCGCTCCCGGCCAGTACGAGGATCATCGGGAGACCTTGGACACCATCCAAGAGGCCATCGAGAAGCAGCAACGGTTGCGCATCGTGTACGCCGCTCCACGGCGCGAATCGAGTGAGAGGGTCGTGGAGCCCTATTGCTCTTGGTATGCGAGTGGGCGGATGTACCTGGTGGCCTGGTGCCTGAAGGCGGATGACGTGCGCGTCTTTGCGGTGCAACGCATCCAGAGCGCGGAGCTGCTGGACGAGCTCTTCGAGCCGGATCCCGATTTCGAACCGGGTGCCTTCACACGCCAGAGCTTCGGTGTCTACCAGGGGCCTGTGTACCGGGTGATCGTGGAACTGCGCCCCGAGGTGGCCCACCTCGTGCGCGAGTTTCGCTACCACCACAGCCAGCGCCTCGCCGATGTCCCCTGGGGCGTGCGCCTCACCATGCAGGCCGGCGGTCTGCCCGAGATAGCCACTTGGGTGGCGGGTTTCGGCGGGATGGCCAGGCCCGTGGCGCCACCGGAGCTGGTGGAGGCTGTGCGGAGGTTGCACGAGGAGGGGTTGGAGGTGTTGACATCGGGGGGCGTGACCCAGAATGACAACGCGTCGAGGTAGAGGAAGATATGCACTCAAAAAACGTCGTTGATCTCTGGTTCCCATTCACCGGGCGCTCTCTGCCCGCCGACCACGGCTATGCTCTCTACTCGGCCCTCTGTGGGGCGCTTCCAGAGCTGCACGGGGCAGACTGGTGGGGATTGCACACCGTGCGAGGGCGTCGCGACGGGAAGGGCGCCATCCTCTTCGGAAGACACGCTAGGTTCGGTATGCGTATCTTCGTGGGTGAGCTCACGCGGGTGGTCCCCCTTTCCGGTGCTGAACTCGACGTGGGCGGGCACTCGCTGTGCCTTCGGGCGCCTTCTGTCACCCCCGTCGTCGCCCATTCCGCCATCTCGGCACGCATCGTCACCATCAAGGGGTACATGGAGCCCGAGAGCTTCGGCCCAGCCGTCGCCCTACAGCTCGCCATGAGGGACATCGAGGCCGGCATCGAGGTGGGCGCGCGGAAGATCGTGAACATCGCTGGGCACAAGGTCGTGGGTTTTTCGCTGCGCTTGACCGGCCTCACAGGGGAGCAGGCTCTCGCGCTGATGGAGGAGGGACTCGGTGGGCGGCGCCGTCTCGGCTGTGGGCTTCTGGTTCCATCACGCCGCGAGCTTGGCGAAAAGCTCCTCACGCTTTCTTCGGGGAGGTAGCCTGCATGCACCTTCCAGCACCCGACCATGGGCCTCGACGCGCGGACTCCATCGAGGGTGTCCTGCTCGCCAAGGGCTTTGCCAAGGATCGGGAGCTGGTCACCCTGGCACGACATCTGCTCGATACGGAGCGCGCGGCCAGATCGGTCTTCGCCGACTCCAGCCGATTTCTCAAGCGCTGGCTCGCCTTCTTCAGGCTCGGGGCAAGTGACGCTGTCGTTTTCTTGCTCCACCTACGCGTTGCCGCTTTGCTGCACGACCTCGGAAAAGCCAATGCCGATTTCCAGGCTGTCGTCCGTGGCTCTCGAGAGCAGCAGACCCTGCGCCACGAGCACCTGTCTGCCCTCATCCTGCGGCTTCCCGCCATGCTCGACTGGCTCGGCGGCTCTCCGGGCCTCGATGTCGATATCGTGACCGCCGCTGTGCTCTCCCACCACGCCAAAGCGGGATTCGGTCGTGAGAAGTGGAGCTTCGGCCAGAGCCATGGGCGAGGCTGGGTCACCCTCTTCCTTATGCATGATGACGTGCGGAGGATCCTCCTCCGCGTCGCTTTGTTGTTGGGCTTGGCCTCGCCGCCCCCGCTCCCCGACCGTTGGAAGTCGGACATCTCTCCCTGGGACAAGGTGAACTTCCACGCCGCCAGAGCTTTCCGGCGCTCCTTCAAGAACGACCGCCGCCGGCAGCGCTTCACTCTCGCTGTGAAGGCAGGTTTGGTGGCCGCAGACGCAGTCGCTTCCGGGCTGGTCCGTGAAGGGCATCCACTGGAGGCTTGGATCGACGACGCGGTGCATGCCGAACCACTCGCCTCGACAGACCTGAGCGCTGCTGTCCTGCGGCCCAGGATCGCAACCATCGAGACTCGGACATCCAAGTCCTTTGAGCTCCGCGACTTCCAGCGCGGCGCGGCACTGGCTGGCAGGAGAGCCCTACTCCTCGCGCCGTGCGGATCCGGCAAGACCCTCGCGGCCTGGAAGTGGATCGAGCACCAGCTCACCGACCAACAGTTGGGCCGAACTATCTTCCTCTACCCCACGCGGGCATCCGTGATCGATTAGGCTGATATTGGTGGTTAATGTTACCATATGGACG
>CAYVQL010000687.1:0-2363 GCA_964454135.1 uncultured Enterobacterales bacterium
GGGGCGAGCCTCGATCCGGCTGAGGCTGCCCCGCCCCACCCAGAGGAGGTGCCTAGCCTGCTGGGTCGTCGAGGGCCCAAGGCAGGTGCTCGCCCGCATCGCCGATCTACTGCCGCGAAGGGTGTGCGATCCGTTGGCCGACGGGCTGCTACTGCTCACCTTCGGCAACGCCGTCGGCAGGTACAGGGCTGGTCCCCTTGGCACCATCGAGGTCCACTCGGGAAAGTGGGGCGAGGAGGACTACGACCGCCTGCTGGAGCGCATCGCGGAGGAGGCAGAGGCGCTCCCCTTCTCTGCAGGAACCCCCTCAGCCCTCCCCTTCGAGCGGGCTGTCCGTGACGCCGACGACGTGCTCTACCACGCCTTCGTTTTCCTACGACACGTTCTGGGCCCGACCGCCTCCCGTGAGCACGCGCTTCGCCCAGCCCTCGAAGGAATCCTGCGCAATCCGCACCGCCGCCTGCAGCGCACAGCGCGCGTCGTGTCCATCGGTCGAGCCCGACGCATCGACGCTCGAACCCTCGATGATGTGGTCGCCGGGCGCTGGCCCATGATGCGCGCGCCTCCCTCTTCCGGCCCCCTTGCTCTGGCGCTGGGCAACCGGCTCCCCGTTGAGATCGAGGAGCCCGTGTCCCGCGACACGCTGGACACCCCGGAGAACCGCTTCATCAAGGCCTTCCTGGGCAGCTGCGCCTGGGTGGTGGATCGCATGCGTGCCCGTGCGGAGGTGGCCTCGTCCACCCTCAAGAGCCGCATCCTCGCGGGGTGTGACACGGTGGATCGCGGGCTGCGACCAGTACGCCAGCACTCCATGTGGCGTGCCGTGGGGCCCATGGTGCACCTCCCTGCGAGTTCGACGGTCCTACACGGTCGCCGCAGCTACCGGGCCGTCTTCCAGGCCCACAACCGCCTACGGCTGGGCTCCCGTCTTCCGCTCGACGGGCCCACCTCCGAAGCCCTGCTCGAGGTGAAGGACATCGCGCTGCTCTACGAGGTATGGAGCTGCTTCGCCCTGATCCGCGCTCTCAAAGAGACACTGGGCTCACCGAGATCGGTGGGCCGCATCAGGGTCGATGACCTTCAGAAGGGCGTGCCATGGGAGTACCGAGCAGCTTGGCCCGGAGGGATCAGGCTGACCTACAACCCACGTTTCTCTCCGGGACGTGGCGGCGGCCGGAGCAGCTACTCCGTGCCGCTGCGCCCCGACCTGGCGCTCTGGATCCCACCAGACCGGCCGAACAGCGGCTACCACCTCTTCGACGCCAAGTTCAAGGTGGACTGGCTGGAGACTGCGTTGCCGACCGGAGAGGAGGACGACGAAGCCGAGGGCGAGGTGGCCGACCAGGAGCGGACCGGGGTGTTCAAGCGAGCCGACATCTACAAGATGCACACCTACCGGGACGCGATCCCCATGGCTCGAACAGCCTGGGTGATCTACCCAGGGACGGAGCACCTGTTCTTCGCCCATCCAGTTGACAAGGGCGAAGGAGCAGCTCTCGAGGGCGTGGGCGCGGTGCCGCTGGACACTGGGGGACCAGGGGACGCTCTCCTGAACCTCACGGAAGAACTGACTTCAACCGGTCCCATAGAAACGCCCACTGGCCATTGACCTCGATGAGTTCCCGGGCGGCTCGATGATGTCGCCATCAACCATGGAGGTTCCATGAACTCGTCAAGAACGACCCAGCCAACCTGCGGTAGGCTGCTCACCTACAGGCAAGCCGCCAAACTCCTCAACATTCCGGTCGGCACGCTCTACGCCTGGGTGAGCGAGCACCGGATCCCACACATTCGTCTCTCAGCACGAACGATCCGCTTCGATACCGCGGCCCTGGAATCCTGGATCGAGGCCCGGGTGGTACAGCCCGACTGAGTGTCCATCCAGCTAACCGCTGATGCCATGATGCCCCACCCATCAACCGGTCGGTGGGTGGGGCATCATCCAGCCGTCACGATTCCAAGATCGAGCCACCAGTGGCCCTGGAAGCCCTCACTCGCCATCCTCCACGGCGGCCCGTTCCTGGGCCTCCAGGTCTGCCTCGAGCTGCTCACGCAGCTCACCGATCAGCTTCCCTGTGGGCTCGTGCACCATCCAGTCATACACGTTCACCGCGCCCCAGCCCGAGAGCTTCTTGCCGAAGGCCAGCAGGCTCATCTCTTCGCCCTCGAACTCCACCTTCCTGTTCTCGGTCAACGTGGCCTTCTTGTCCGGCTGGCTCTTGAACCACACGCGCTGCCCTGCCTTCAAGTACCCGGCATCGAACAGGGCAGGCACCCGCGGCCTTGAGGCGCGCTTCTGGCGCTGGTCTTTGGCACCGGCTTCAGCGCTCCTGGCAGTCCGTGGCGCGGTGACGTCCACGTAG
>CAYVQL010000688.1:0-2357 GCA_964454135.1 uncultured Enterobacterales bacterium
GTAGCGGTCGTTGTGCAGGATGGAGGCCCCGGCGGACAGCTGCTCGGCCACCCAGCAGTAGAGCCAGTGGTTGGAGAGCATGTCGGGGTGGCGCCAGTCGCCCACCAGCACGTGCTGGCCGTCGAGCCAGGCCGGGTAGAGCATCCAGGCCGCGCAGAGCGCACCCAGCAGCACAGCCAGGAGCAGGCTCCAGGGAGCCGCGCGGCGCTGTGGGCGAGCCGTCATGGGGGACTCGGTGGTGGGACGGGGGTGCCCAGAGCCTAACCCGCCCGTCCCAGGCCCCCAGCGCGCTGCCTGGGCCGGCGAGAGGGTGTTAGTCTCGCTGCCGCACGCGTATCCCTGGACCGACGGAAGCCGCCCTTGAAGCTCGAGCCCAAACGCCTGGCCATCCTCGCCCTGCTGGCGGCGCTCTCCTCCACCGCGGCCTGGCTGCTGGGCCGGCCTCAACGACCCGAGCGCCCTCCACGGGCGACGGGCCCACACCGGGCCGCGTCCCAGGAGGCCGCCCCGCAGGAAACCGAGCCACGGCCCTTTTCGGGCGCCGCCGGGCAGGCCAGCCAGGTGATGGGCATCAACGAGGCCGTGTCTCTCTCGCTGGACGCCGGCCAGCTGGGAACCCGGCTGCACGAGCGCGCCCTGCTGGGACGCCGCGCCCAGCAGACCCGCATGCTGGGCTCCAGGCTTGTGCGCTCCAGCAGCCACATCTACCCCTACCTGAACATGCTGCAGCTCGAGGCCCGCGACTGGAGCTGGACCGCCTCGGACAACTACTTCGCCACCCTGGCCGAGTACGGGCTGCAGGCCGTCGTGGTCATCGGACCCTGGCCCGGCGCGCGCACGGCCTCCTTCACCGAGACCTATATGCCCGCCGACATGGTGGCCTACGAGGACTACGTGGAGCGGGTGGTGGAGCGCTACGACGGCGACGGCAACGACGACATGCCGGGCATCGGCGACACGGTCGTGGCCTGGGAGATCGACAACGAGCCCGACCTGCACAACGCGGTCCCGCCCAAGGGCGCCGAGGGCGAAGACCAGCCCAGCAGCTTCGAGACGCCGCAGGAGTACGCCAGCCTGCTGCTGGCCACAGCGCGCGCCATCCGCAGGGCCGATCCGGAGGCCTTCGTGCTCTCCGGCGGCATCTACCGCCCCATGACCCCCGACGGATCGCGCTACCTGAGGCAGGTGCTCGAGACGCCCGGCGTTCCGGATGCCATCGACGCGCTCAGCCTGCACTGCTACTTCGCCGAGAACCGGCTGGACGTAGTGCAGGGCACCATGCAGGTGGCGCAGGAGCTGGCCCCGAACAAGCCCGTCTGGATCACCGAGACCAGCGTGCCCTCCGACGGCCGCAAGCCCTGGGTGGACGAGGCCTGGCATGCGCGCATGCTGGTGGCCGTGTACGGCGCCTTCCTGGCTGAAGGCGCGCAGCGCATCTTCTGGCACTCCCTGGTCACGCCTCCCGAGCGCCGCAAGGGACAGCCGCGGGGCTTCGGCTCCAACGCCCTGCTGCGCCTCACAGAAGACGACCAGTACGCCGACAAGCCCGCCGCGGCCGTCTACCGGCGGCTGCAGGCCCACCTGTCCCGGGCGGAGCTGGCGTCCTTGCGGGAGGTCCCGATCGAAGGCGGCCGGCTGCTGCGCACCAGCGCCGGCTGGCTGGCCTTCTGGGGCGAACCCGAAGCGCCGCCAGGAGCCGCCAGCTGGGAGAACCTGCTCGATGGAGAGGTGGCGCCCATCGCGGGGCCCGTGCAGGCGCCCGCCTGGCTGGAGCCATGAGCTCCCCTGGCTGGCCGCGCCGCGCCACGCTAGCCCTGGTGGCGCTGGCGCTGCTGTGCGAGCCCCTGGCCTGGCTGCTGTGCGGGCGCGTGGGGACCGCCACCTTCGCCTGGTTCCGCGTGCAAGCCCACATGGCCCAGCTGGGCTGGTGGCTGGTGGCGCTGGCCGCCCTGGCGGCCGCCCTGGCCGCCTGGCTCTACCAGCGCCGCTGGCCCGGCGGGCTGCTGCGGGGTCCGGGCGCCTGGGCGCTGCTGGCGGCCGCGGCCCTGCTGCTGCACCTGCCCTTGCTCGACACCGCCCAGGGTCAACCCGACACCGTCAACTACTTCGTCTTCGCCCAGCACTTCGCGCGCTCTCCGCTGGAGACTCTCTGGGACTGGCCCGCCCTGGCCTGGCAGGTCCCCCAGGGGCGCTTCCACAAGATCTTCCCCCTGGTGCCCCTGATCTACGGCCTGGCATTCCGCGCCCTGGGAGAATCCAGCCAGGTGGCGGAGCTGCTGATGACCTGCTTCGCCGTGGCGTTGCCGCTGGCCGTGGGCCTGGTGGGCTGGGCGGCCGGTCACCCGCGCCGCGGATTG
>CAYVQL010000689.1:0-2340 GCA_964454135.1 uncultured Enterobacterales bacterium
CCTGGCAGAATCCAGTGTCCTGCTGCTGGGAGAGGAGGACGGATCGTTCGCTGGCCACGTGGTGGCGGGCGGCGGGGACATGGATGGGGATGGCCTCGACGACTTCGCAGTCGGAGCTCCCATGGCCGATGCCAACCATCAAGCTGCTGGAAACCTCTTCCTCTTCCACGCCCGCGGCGCCGGGCGCTTCTGATGATCTGCAAGCCCCGAGGTGCGACGATGCGGTTCCCCGTGATTTCGAGAGGGCTCCTGCTCTTCCTCACAGCCTGCCGACCGGAGGGCGGCGAAGAAAATGAAGTCCCCCTAGTCGAGGCGGACGGCGACATCGACGGCGACGGCTTCGCGAGAGGCGACTGCGACGACGCCGATCCCGCCGTACATCCGCTAGCGATAGAGATCTGCGACGGGATCGACAACGACTGCGACGGTGAGACGGATGAAGACGACGCCCTGGACGCAGCGACCTGGTTCGCCGACTCGGACGGCGACGGCTTCGGCGACATCCTGTCCCCCAGCGCGTCGTGCACGCAGCCCAGCGGCGCCGTCAGCGACGACGAAGACTGCGACGATAGTGACGCTACGGCGTATCCCGGCGCCGAGGAGGTCTGCGACGGGGCCGACAACGACTGCGACGGTCTGGTCGATGACGGGGCCGTCGACATGACCACCTGGTACATCGACGACGACGAGGATGGGTACGGCTCCGAGGACTTCACCATCCAGGCCTGCGACGAGGCCTCGGACAAGAAAGAGGACTGGCATCCGGAGGGCTGGCTCCCCGAGCCCGGAGACTGCGACGACATGGATCCCGCGGTCTTTCCCGGGGCCGAGGAGGTCTGCGACGGCATCGACAACGACTGCGATGGGGTGGTGGACCCTGGTTCCGCAGGAGGCATCGAGACCTGGTATCTCGACAACGATGGCGATGGCTACGGAGACCCGGACGTCAGCCAGACCACCTGCGAGGAGCCCCTTGGCTATGTCGACATCTCCGGAGACTGCGATGACACGGACAACACCATCTACATCGACGCACAGGAGGTCTGCGACGAAATAGACAATGACTGCGACGGCCTGACGGATGAAGATGATCCGGAGGTCAGCGACGCCAGCACCTGGTACGCCGATGACGACGGCGACGGCTTCGGCGACGCCTTTGTCAGCCTCCTGGCTTGCACACAGCCCTCGGGGTACTCCTCCGACTCCACCGACTGCGACGATACGAACTACGATGTCAACCCCGGCGCGGCGGAGGTCTGCGGTGACGGTGTGGACAACGACTGCGACGGCGGGCCGGGAGCCTGCTGGGGCGGCAGCCACTCCCTCACCGGGGCCGACGTGAAGATCTTCGGCGAGGACGGCGGCGACGAAGCTGGGAGACGGGTGGCTTTTGGAGGCGACATCAATGCCGATGGTCTGGACGATCTGCTGGTGAGCAGCCCAGGCGCCGACGCCCACTCCGGAATCTGGCCCGACGCCGGCAAGACCTACGTCATCTTCGGCCCGGTGACCGCGGATAGCAACCTCTCCAGCGCTGACCTCATCCTGACGGGAGCCGATCCAAACGGCTACGCCGGCTACGGGCTCTGCAGCGCGGGCGACACCGACGGCGACGGCTATGACGATCTGCTCATCGGCGCCCATATGGCGGACTCCGGGGGCACGGACTCGGGGACCGCTTTTTTGGTCATGGGCCCTGTCAGCGGCGGGAGCATGGCATTGGACGAAGCCACGACGGCTCTTGTCGGAGACGCGGGGAGCGACCACCTCGGGTATTCCGTCAGCGGCGGTGGAGACATGAACGGCGACGGCTACGATGATCTGCTGATCGGCGCCCACGGGGCCGCTCCGGCGGGGCCCGACTCCGGCACCGTCTACGTGATCCACGGGCCGGTCAGCACGGGCCGCATCGAAGCCGCTGACGCCGGCTACTCCCTCTCCGGAGAGTCCGGCTCGGACTACGCCGGCTACTCCGTGGCGCTGACCGGCGACACGGACGGCGACGGCAACGACGATATCCTCGTAGGGGCCTATGGAGACGACGATGCGGGCAGCGACGCGGGCGCGGCCTACCTCATCTTGGGTCCCATGGAGCGATCGGGCGACCTGGCCTACTCCGACTCCAAGCTCCTGGGCGAGACCGCCGGCGCCTACGCCGGCTACCAGACCTCGGCCGCGGGTGACGTGAACTCCGATGGCTACGCCGATTCCATGGTCGCGGCCCCGAATGCCGATGCAGGCATTGGCACCAACGCCGGCGTCACTTACCTGCTGCACGGACCGATAAGGTACCGCGTCAGATAGCGGTTGGGCACCGTAACTGGGCGGTGTAGAGGGGGA
>CAYVQL010000690.1:0-2339 GCA_964454135.1 uncultured Enterobacterales bacterium
TCGTAGTCGTCGGCGCCGTCGCAGTCCTGGTCGTTGCCGTCGTACCAGGTCTCGGTGGCGCCCGGATAGATGCTGGCGTCGCCGTCATCGCAGTCCGTGCCACCCGCCTCCTCGGCCGGATAGCCGTCGCCATCCACGTCGTCCGAGGCGCGGCCGGAGAGCGCCACCGTGGCGCTGGGGTTGGCGGCGTCGTTGCATGTCAGCTCCAACGAACCCGTGTGGGCCTCGTAGTCCGGAGCCGTGAAGACGATGCCCCGCTCGGCCGAGGCCCCTGGCGCGATGGCGGCCAGCGCCAGTTCGCCGCTGCAGGCGGAGGATGTGCCGTCGCCAAACGCGGCCTGCACCTCGAGATCGGCGCTGCCGTCGCAGGCGTTTTCGATGGTCAGGGTCCGGCTCTCGGCCTCACCCACAAGCGCCGAGTTCCACTCCAGGTTGCTGTCGGAGATGGCCAGCACCGGGCATTCATCGGTGTCGGCGTCCGCATCGGTATCGGCGTCGGCGTCGGCGTCGGTGTCGGCGTCGGCGTCGGCGTCGGTGTCGGTGTCGGTGTCGGCGTCGGCGTCGGTGTCGGCATCGACGTCGGCCTCACTGGCGGTGTCCCCGTTCTTGCTCGTGCGGCAGGCGGCCAAGGACAGAAGGACGAGTAGGAGGGGCAGCCGTTTCATCGGACCTCCACTGGACACGCTGCAACACACCTGCAGGACGGCAGCGGGCGCACTCCCGACCATACCAGATCGCCGAGCCCGCTTTCCACCTGAGCCGCGATCTGCTGCGACTTCCGCTGGCCAAGGACCGCCTGGAGCAGCCCAAGGACGGCATGCTCGTCTTGAAGTTGCGGAAGGCCTGGTCGGACGGTTCCGACCACCTGCTGTTCTCGCCACTGGACTTGCTGGCAAGACTGCCGGCTTTGGTGCCCGACCGGGCAAGAACGGCATCTCATACCATAGGGGTTCTGGGTTGGTCCGTCACACGGCCAGATCCGCATGGAGGAAAAAACCGTCCCCCGCCTCCGCAGAAGGGTGCATCCCAGCTCATGACGACCGACCACTGGCCGCCAGGAGGGCTTCCGGCCACCGGCTACGGGCTACCGGAGGGCGGATCCGGTAGTCGGAAGCCGGAAGTCGGAAGCCTACCCCTTGCCGGGCTTGTCGGGAGGGAGTGCGCCACTGGATCCGCATAGGCCTCACTCCGTGACAGAGTCCGACGCGGCCTCAGTCCGTTGGCGTCCGATTCCTGGGTGGCGGCCATAGGCTCCTCGAAGAGCGGCATTCCAGGGTCGTCTGGCTGTCAGCATATGGGATGCACCCTCCGCAGAAAGTCCCCTGGGGCATCTTGAGCGCGGGCCTCGTGGCCCTGACCATCAAACTCGACGACTACAACTCGTGGGAGGACGACCTGTGCATCAAGGGGGTGTGGCTCGTCGACCAGGCTGGCAAGCGTCACAAGGGCCAGCTCTTCGAAGAATGCGACCATCCGTCCTTTGTGGTCTGGGCCGGCCTCGCGCCTGGCAGCTACACGCTGCTCCCCCCCCAGTTCCAGCCGTACAGTGCCGTCGTGGAGCCCGTGCCGAACGTCGTGGTGGTGCCAGAGAGTGGGGGCCTGGTGAACGCGGGCGAGTGCCAGATCACGGTCGGGCGTCCCGATCCGATAGAGGGGGTCTTTGCCGAGCTCACCTGGACGAGTGTTCGCCGGCCGGAGCTGGGGGATGATGGCGTCTGGGCCGCCCGCTGCTATGTGCGTCGCTACGAGGGTCGGCCCTGGGCAGTCTGGCTCGAACCCTGGCTCGAGGCCTGGCAGGCCGGGAAAGCCGCAGAGCATGCCGAGCGAGCCGCAGAGGGGCAACGGATCCTCGACGAAGAAGAGGCCGCCTGGGCAGCCCGCCCACTGGTGATCTTCGACGATCTGCTGGACACCCTCGGCAAGTCGAGCGACCACCCCGCAGTGCTGGAGGTGAGGGACCGCAAGAAGAACATCGCCGCCGCCGACAGCCTCTGGTGGGACTACGAAGAGGGCTACTCGCTCTACCACGCCGGCGGCATCATCGACCAGATCAACATCCACAAGCCCATTCCCGGCTGGAATCCAGGCACGACGTCGCTTCCCAGCTTCTGCTCTTCAGCCAGGCTGAGGCCGTCGCCATCTTCGTCGTCGTCGGGATCTCCCGCACCCACGCCATCGCAGTCGGAGTCGATGCCGTCGCCACATGGGTCCTTGGCACCTGGGTGAACGGTGGGATCGCCCCCCTACCCCAGTTGGCTGACCCTCCCCGTCTACGCTTCGCCCAGCTGGGTATAGGCACCATTACCGTATCGCACCAAGTACGGCAACTATCACGGAAC
>CAYVQL010000691.1:0-2338 GCA_964454135.1 uncultured Enterobacterales bacterium
ATCCAGCCACGACAGGTAGGCCCGCTCCGACAGCTCGGCACGGAAGGCCTTGGAGATGTTGGTCATCTCCATGAAGTCGGCGATCTTTCGCTGCCAGATCCACTTGTAGACCTGCAGCGCCCTGAACTTCTCCTTGCCCAGGCCCTGGACCAGCTCGCGGATCTCCGGCAGCGAGAGGCTGCGGATGTCGACGCGACCTTGTTCGTCGGTGTGGTGGGGCATGGGGAGGCTCTATCAAGAAACAGCTCGCCCCGGCCCGCCACCGACCTCACGCCGCCTCGGGAAGTTCGACCTCGTAGCCGAGCTTCCGGAGGCGTCCGACCAGGCGCTTCGCTGCGCGTTCCTTCTGCTTGGGGTTCGGTGTCGACTCGCCTGGCTCCTTGTACGCCTCGTCACGCGAGAGCATGTGGTAGGCGCTGCGCAGGATCTCGGCCGCCACGGCCACGATGGCCTTCTTGGGTCCGCGCCTGCCCTTCAAGCGTAGGTAGAGCTTCCTCAGGTGGCTGTCCTTCTTGCGCGATGCTGCCCATGAAGCCTGGACGAGGGTGGCCTTCAGCCACTTGCCACCCTTGCCTATGCGCGTCTTGCGTCTCTTCCCCGCGCTCTCGTCGTTGCGGGGTGACAAGCCCGCCCAGGACACCAGGTGGTTGGCCGTGGGGAAGCGGCTCATGTCTACGCCGATCTCCGCGATGATCACCTCGGCCGTGGTGACCTCCACGCCCGGGATGGTGACCAGCAGCTCTACCTGGCGACGAAAGGGCTCCAGCAGAGCCGTCACCTCCTCGTCGATGTCCTCGATCATGACGTGGATGGCGTCGTACATCAGCAGGTGACGGCGCAGAGCCTTGCGGTGGCTCTCCGTCACCACGCCCCGGAGTGCCTCCACGAGGGTCTCCCGTGGCGCCTTCAGCCTGTAGTTGGCATGCAGCACCAGCTTCTCGGGGTCGGTCTCACCCGCCACGATGGCGTCGAGGAACGCCCGCCCGCTCTTGCCCATGACGTCGCTGATCACCGAGTCGATCTTGATGTTCGCGTCCTGCAGCACCTTCTGGCTCCGCTGCACGTGCCGGGTGGCCTCACGGCGGAACTGCTTGCGATCGCGGGTCAGGGACCGCAGCTCCTGGATCCGCCGTGGCGGTACGAAGCTCGCCTCGATCAGCCCGTGGGCCAGCAGCTCGGCGATCCACTGCGAGTCCTTCACGTCCGTCTTGCGCCCCGGCACGTTCTTGATGTGCGCGGGGTTGGCCAGCACCAGCTCGCACGCCGACTCCAGCACGTGCCAGACAGGCTTCCAGTACACGCCCGTCGCCTCCATCGCCACGTGGGTGACGCCCTGGGACCCGAGCCACTCCCGCAGCTCGAACAGCTCCTTCGTCAGCGTCCCGAACGTCCTCGTCTCGCGGGAGATCTTCCCGCCCACTTCGATGCGGACGCACGCGACCACCGTGTCCTTGTGCACGTCCAGCCCCGCGCACCGGGCATTCTTCAGCTCCATGTCGACCTCCTGGTGGATGCGATGGCCGGCACTGGATCCGCACGATGAAACTCTATCATCCGTCCTCTCCCGCATTGGCGCGGGGGGAACAGTCCTGGGGGCTTGCGGAACCACGGCCAGACTATCGAACGGGCTCGGGGCACCATGGGTAAATCAGCCTCTACGCCGGACATCGCGCTTAGAACCTACCCTGTTTCATGGCCCGAGGGAGCGGCGTTAGGGGCCGCATGGGTGACTATCAAGAAACAGCTCCCATCGCCCCGCCACCGACCTCACGCCGCCTCGGGAAGTTCGACCTCGTAGCCGAGCTTCCGGAGGCGTCCGACCAGGCGCTTCGCTGCGCGTTCCTTCTGCTTGGGGTTCGGTGTCGACTCGCCTGGCTCCTTGTACGCCTCGTCACGCGAGAGCATGTGGTAGGCGCTGCGCAGGATCTCGGCCGCCACGGCCACGATGGCCTTCTTGGGCTTCAGCGCTCGCGAGAACTGAACCCCCTCTGCTCGCCAAAACTGATCCCCCCCTCTCGGACTAGGGGTTGCACTACAACAGGGGTGCCGATACCGGATCTCAGCGGCGTTGCCGCTGGGACAAGGAGAGCGGGTGTTCGCCCGGGCGAACACTCGGCGCGACCTAGGCACTGATGCCCGATATCTACCTCTTTATTGACATATCCTCGTTCGTAGCGCCCCGCGCCCAGAACCGCGTGGGGCCCGGGCCGCCCCCCCCTCCCCCTGTGGTCGGCTTCGCCTCCAGCGGCTTCCCTCACGGTTCTGGGCGCCGTTGGCGAGAAAGTTGGGGGATCACTTTTCGCGAGCGACAGGGGATCACTTCTGGCGAGCGTTGAGG
>CAYVQL010000692.1:0-2334 GCA_964454135.1 uncultured Enterobacterales bacterium
GGCGGGTGCGCATCGACCAGGTCGACGTCTCCGTCACCGAGGTGGAGACGTGGCGGTTCTGCACCGACTGCAACCATGCCGAGATCGTCGGCACGCGCGACGCCGAGACCCAGTGCCCCGCCTGCGGCAGCTCCACCTGGCCCGATCCGGGGCAGCTCCAGCGGCTGCTGCGGTTGGCCCAGGTGTACGCCGGGGCGCCGGACCGGGACAGCCGCATCCGCGACGACGCCGAGGAACGCGAGCCGAGGTTCTTCCAGCGGCAGATGCTCGTGGACATCCACGACGAGGACCGGGTGGCGGCCTGGAGCCTGGACTCGCCGCGGGTGCCGTTCGGGTTCGAGTACCTCAGGGGGGCCACCTTCCGCGAGGTCAATTTCGGTGAGCCGAAGAGCCAAGGGGAGGCGTCGCGGATCGCCGGAAGGGAGCAGATCCGCCCCGGGTTCCGGATCTGCGCGCGGTGCGGCAAGGTCCAGCGGGAGAACGCCGAGCCGATCCACACGCTGACCTGCCCCTCGAGGAAGAAGGGCGCCAAGGAGACCTTCGAGGACTGCCTGTACCTGTACCGGGAGTTCGACTCCGAGGCGCTGCGCATGCTGCTGCCGATGGCCGACCTGGGCACGCGGCGCCAGCTCAACTCGTTCGTCGCGGCCCTGCAGCTGGGGCTCAAGGCCCGCTTCGGCGGGCGGGTGGACCACCTGCGGACCACCATCTACTCCGATCCCGTGCCGGAGAGCGCCCTGCGCAAGCAGTACCTGGTGCTGTTCGACACCGTCCCGGGGGGCACGGGGTACGTCAAGCAGCTGGTGACGCCGGACGAGCCTGACGGCGAGCTGCCGATCTTCGACGTGCTACGCCAGGCGCTGGAGCGCATCGAGCGGTGCGCCTGCTGGGACGACGACGAACACGACGGCTGCTACCGCTGCTTGCTGGCCTATCGCAACGCCCGGGACATGGACGACACCTCGTCGCGGGTTGCGGCAGACCTGCTGCGGCGCATCCTGGGCGAACGCGACAAGCTGCAGTCCATCGACTCGCTGGGGGACGTCAGCATCAGCGGTCTGCTGGACAGCATCCTGGAGTACCGCTTCATCGAGGCGCTGCACCAGGCCGAGCGCGGGGGCGCGTCGGCCAGGCTCAAGCCGTCGTTGCTCAACAACAACGACAAGACGGGCTACCTGTTCGAGCTGAAGGACCGCGCGTGGAGCGTCGAACCCCAGGTGGAGCTGGGCAAGGCCGACGGGATCGGCATGACCGTGTCCATCGACTTCGTCCTGCGGCCGGCGTGGGCCAACAGCGGCCGCAAGCCCATCGCGGTGTTCCTCGACGGGTTCGAGTACCACCGCGACCGCATCGGCAAGGACATGCTCCAGCGGATGCTCCTGCTGCAGTCGGGCCAGTGGGACGTGTGGAGCTTCACCTGGTACGACCTCGACGAGGTGCTACTGGACTCGTCGTCGCTGAAGCCCACCAACCTGGTGCATCCGGAGCTGGACAAGCTCCGGGCCTACCTGACCCAAAATGGCTTCATCGAGCACCGAGACATCGCCACAAGGAACGTGTTCGAGGTGTTCGTCGACGAGTTGATCGCCGACAAGGAGACGCTGTGGAACGAGCTGGGGCTCAAGCTGCTCGGATGCCAGGGCCGCGGCGCGACACCGGAGGATCATGCGTCCTGGAGCGAGTCGGTCGAGGAATTCGCTCCCGCTGAGGTGCGTCCGCTTCTTGTCGGGATCGAACCCCAGCTCGTGGTCTCCAACGCCGAAGACCTGAGCCCGTGGTTCTCGCTGCACGCCGTACATGATGGGCAGGCGCTCACCGTATTGGCGGCCTTGGACGACGATCCCGAACACTGGGAGGACAAGGCGTTCCGGGCGACATGGAACGGCTACCTGCGGCTGTTCCAGCTGCTGCGGGGGATCGGGGACATCTGGTTCGTTACCCGGCACGAGCGTGACAGCCTGGACTTCGGCCCCTTGTTGGCGATGAGGTCGGTCCAGCCGGTCGAGGGGGTCGGCTCCTGGGCCGAAGACGACGACATCGAAGAGGAGTACTTGCCGCTGTGCCAGGCCTTGGTCGCTGCGGGCATCGAGGAGCCGGAGATCGGGCTGGAGATTCCCGACACCAACGCCTTCGTCTGGGGCGAAGGGGAGCTGGTGTGGGAGGAGCGCAAGATCGCGGTGATCGAGGCCGAGGTTCGGGCCGCGGCCGCCGGAAAGCCAGCCGCTGGCTGGCGGATCTTCGTGCTCGACGAGCTGGACGATCCCGCGACGTTGATCGAAGCCCTGGGTGATGGAGGAGGCGAGTGATGGCTGGACTGCACGGTGCCCTGCGCGT
>CAYVQL010000693.1:0-2303 GCA_964454135.1 uncultured Enterobacterales bacterium
ACGATCCGCGGCGCACCGATCCGATACCCCCGGTGCCCGCGGGGCCCAGCCAGGCATCCGACGTGAGGCAGTTCATGGCGCTTGTCTCAACGAGGGTCAGCACATCATATGCGTCGGTCAGGATCAGCACTGCGAGCCTCCTCCAGTGAATCGTCTCACAGCTCGTCCAGGGAACCTGCGTTCTCGTCGAGCAGAACGCCATCGGCGTCATACGAGCCGCGACGGAACGTCGGCTCGACGCCGTCCGTCGTGCTGCTGGCCTGCGCGGTTGAGGAGTATTCATGCGGAGACGCATCCGAGGGGGCGATGAAATCGCCCTCCGTCTGCAGGTCGCGGTACTCGACGGGAGCTGTGAAACGGCGCTGGCGCTCTGCTAGATGCTCGTCGTAGATCGCGTCACAACCCCAGCACCCTCCGTAGCCCCTGTTCCATCTCGCGGAGCTTGCCGCCCGGCAGGTGCCCGATCCGCTCCCGAAGCCTCCCCTTGTCGAGGGTAAGCACTTGGGACACGTTGATCACGGACGCCTTGCGCAGCCCCGAGGCTCGCTGCCCCAGCCACACATTGCCGGGCGCACCCGCCAACAGCAAGTTGGAGGTGATGGCCACGACGATCACAGTGGAAATACGACTCTCATTGAACAGATTGGTGGAGGCCACGACCACCGGATGCCGGTATCCAGGTGCCGAGCCGACCGGTTCGCCGAGATCGGCCCACCAGATCTCTCCACGGCGTATCAATCTTCCCACTCGGAAACCACGGCAGCCTGTGCAGTCACAGCTCCCAGGGGGAGGGTTGAGGCTTCGGTGCCGTAGATCTCGTCGAGCGCGGCCCGGGTCGCAGCCTCGTCGTGGTCTTCCACAAGGCGCAAGACCGCTTGAGCGTAGAGCTCACTACGGGAAATCCGCAGCTTTCGAGCGAGGGCGTCGGCTCGTTCGAAGATGGGGTCGGGGATGGAGATGGCCGTCTTCATGACTATAGTATGACCGTGGTATTACCGCGTGTCAATTTCCCGGGATTGAGGGGAACTCGGGGATGGGTTTTCGGGAGAAGGGTATTCGGGGATGGGTTCTCGGGAGAGGGATTCTCAGGCGAGGTGTTTCCCGACCGAGAGCCGTGACCCGAGCCCCGAGAGCATAGCGGCTGGGCTTTCTACGGCGGAGCCGAAGTCGACGGCAGTGGGGGCGGCCGTGGCGAAGAGCCGGGTGATGAAGCTACCTTCTGATCATGGGTATTTCGCTGCGAATTCCCCTCATGATGATTGCAATGGGAGCCGCCCGCACTGGCCGAGCAGATCGACCCGAGCCGGACTTGGCGGCGATGACAGCCCATGTGGAATACTCCGAGGTTCGGCAGGGAGACTGCGCGCTAGCTGCAGTGGTGGTGATCGGGCGACTTCTGGATCTGGAGCTGCCGCAGGCTGACACGGAAGAACAGATCCGGTCCTTCCGAGAGTCGCTGGAGACACCGCCATACGAGGGGATCGATGTCGACGAAGTCGCCCTGCTCCTCATGCAGCTGGGCGCAGCCATCAGGGAGAAGCCCCGCGTGCGGATTCGCCGCCTGGTGGAGAGCTTGACGGCTGGCGAACTCGCCCTGGTAGTGGGTCGCTACGAGTTCGACAGCGATCTTCATGCTGTCGTGGTGGCAGCCCACCCCGACCACGATGGGCGTTGGCTTATCGTCCACGACAGCAACTACGATGCGCCCCATGTCGCTACGTACAGGGAAATCGACGCTTTTCGCAGAAGAGGAGAAGGACAGCGCCAGATGTACTTGGTGAGGTCCAGGAGGTAGAGCGGTCCCGGCGCCTTGGGCGGCCTCGATCTCAGCCAGCCCACCAGTTCAATGGGAACTGGTGGCCTATCTGAGCGATCCGAGTCCATAGCGCTCAGGTACGGGGCCAGTATTTGGGAAGTGACCTCCTGTCTGAGCGCTGGGTCGTAGAAACGCACAGGTAGGCTGCCACTTCCTCGGGAACTGAGGCCCTGCTTGCGCATGCAGAGCCTGACCACGAATCCCCCTGGAGCAGACCCACACCAGCCCCCCTCAACACTCGAAACAACATGAGCATCCAGCACCCAACCACCTGCATCCATAGGAGAAACAACCACCCGAGAGAGGAATACGATCCAACCCGCCACCCCCACATATGTTATGTCACCCACCGAAGGTGGTTGACATAATATACCTTATCGGATCATGTTTTGGGGTTTGCCTTCCCATCCGCCAGCAGCGAAATATACTGCTCCCCATGCCCACCACCCCCCTCGCCACCACCATCCTCCTCCTCGCCCTCACCGCC
>CAYVQL010000694.1:0-2291 GCA_964454135.1 uncultured Enterobacterales bacterium
CAAAATCTCGCTACGGCTGCACCGTCGCCGCTGGACCCGGGCTGATCTCCCCTCGGATGCCCTGGATGGTCGAACCGTTCGGAGCTGTTTCCGGTTAGGGCGGCTGATGGCGGAGCCGTCGCTCGGAGGCCCGCCCGTGCCCGGCGGACGCGTCCGGAAACGGCGGTGAAGCCTCGCTCGACGCCTTGCCGGTCTCGGGGACGCGCGGACGAGCGCCCTGCCCGCTGCAACTGGCGGATTCTGAAGGCTCCAGCGCTGCGCACGCGCTGCCAGCGCGCTGCGGTCGTCCGTACCGGATTCGGGCCGATGGCGATATACCGCTTTACTGGCCGTGCTTTGCGTATTGTGCTGATGTTCGCTATCCCCTGGGCGGCGTGGTGGTCGCGGTCGTGGTCGTGGGCTTGTGTGGAGGCCAGCGCCCGGATCCGCGTCCATCCTCAACCGACCGCCCAGAGCAGCAGCGAGGCGGGCACGAATGCGTGTTCCTTCTCCAGGCGCAGCGTGTCGCGCGTGACCAGGACGGAGGGCCGGCCGGGGAAGCTGGCGCGCATCACCAAGGTGTCGGCGGGCCTGACGTGGGCCCGGTACTTCACCTCCGCCAAGTCGAGCTGCGACCGGGCCCGCATACGAAGTCGATCTCTCGCGGCCGTTTCGTCTCCCAGACATGCAGCCGCGAGGGAGAGGCGAAGCCATCGGCCTGCGCCTCGGCAGGCTCGTAGCGACGCCAGAGCGCCAGCGCCACGGCGTTCTCCACGGCGGCCGGAAGATCGCGGCGCAGGCCCGGGATCTTGTCCGGAGCCACGCTGTGGATGAGCGGATCGCCGAAGTAGAAGGGCGGCCGGAACGATGACCAAGGCCCCCCTCCGCCCCAGAGCGCAGCCCGCGAGCGACGCTGCGCGCGCCGTCATAGACCGGATCATAGCGAAGCGGGGGGCTGATCGGGCGGCAAACAGCCGCCCAGCCCTGCCTTCCGGATCCATGGTAGAAAGAGCAACAGCCTCCCCCTTCTCCCCCGGCCGAGCATCCCCATGGATTCTCCCGCGCACCTGACGAACGACGACAGGGAGCACCAGCTGCGCGCGCTCTACCGGCGCGAGGAGCTGCGGGCCGAGCGCAACCTCAACCGCGTCTCGCTGGCGGTGGCGGCCTGCCTGGTGCCCATCCTGATGGCGAACATCGTGCTGACAGGCTGGAACCGCAACGCCACCGCCAACTTCGTCGCCGCCGGGGTCTTCGCCTGCTACCACCTGGGGCTCTTCGCCGCCCTGCGCCGCGGCATGCACCACCCGGCGGCAAAGTACTTCACCATCACCTTGATGGTCAGCGTGGTCTCGGCCTCGGCGCTGGGCTACGCCCTGGCCTCGGGCTGGGTGCACGCCCTGCGCAGCTGCACCCTCGCCTTCTACTTCCTGGCGCTGGCACTGGCGGCCATCTACCAGAGTCCCAGGGCGGCCTTCTACGCCGGCATCCTGGCGGCCGCCCAGTACAGCGCGCTCTTCGCCTACGCCATGCTGGCCACGGGCACCCCCCATGCCGGCATGGAGACCTTCGAGCGAGCCGCCCTCTCCTGGGATCTGCTCTTCGTCTTCGCGCCAGCCTTCCTGCTCTGCTCCGGAGCCCTGGCCGCCATGACCCGCCGCTCACGCCTGACCGTGGTGCGCGCGGTCCTGTCCGAGGCCAGCCGCTCCAAGCTGGAGCGCCTGCGGGAACGCCTGGAGGACCTGGCCTGGCACGACGTGCTCACGGGCCTGAACAACCGCCGCCGCTTCGACGAGGACTTCGCCGCCGAGCTGCGCCGGCAGGAGCGCTACGCCGGGGGACTCAGCCTGCTGCTGCTCGACATCGATCGTTTCAAGCAGCTCAACGACAACTACGGGCACAGCAGGGGCGATCGGGTGCTGGTCCTGCTGGCCAACGTGGTCACGGGCATCATCCGACAGACCGACCATCTCGCCCGCTGGTGGGGCGAGGAGTTCACCGTCCTCTGCCCGGGCACCCGCCTGGAGGGCGCCCGCATCCTGGCCGAGAAGCTCCGCCACCACGTGGCACGCATCCCCATGCCCGAAAAAGGGCTGCGGATCACCGTCAGCATCGGCGTGACGGAGCATACGCCGGGCGACGACGCCGACAGCATGCTGGAGCGCGCGGACAACGCCCTCTACGCCGCCAAGCGGGCCGGCCGCGACCGCGTGGAGGTGATGGAGGCGCCGCCCGAGGCGCTCACAACAACGACAGCCCCCCATCCGCCACCAGCACCTGCCCCGTGACGAAACCCGCCTCGGGCGAGATCA
>CAYVQL010000695.1:0-2285 GCA_964454135.1 uncultured Enterobacterales bacterium
CGCAGACCTCCGCGGCGCCGGGAAACACAGCCGCGTCTGCATCGTCGCAGTCCTGATCGTCGCTGACGGCGCCGCTGGGCTGGGTGCACGAGGCGATGGCGGCTGCGGGATCGCCGAAGCCGTCGCCGTCGGCGTCCGCGTAGAAGGTTGCCGCGTCCAGGGCGTCGTCCTCGTCCGTCTCGCCGTCGCAGTCGTTGTCCTGGCCGTCGCAGATCTCGTGCGCGTAGGGATTGACGGTGGCGTCATCGTCGTCGCAGTCGTCTTCCCCGTAGCCGTCGCCGTCTGCGTCGGCTGCGGGGGCCTCGCCGCTGTCCTCGGCGTCGTCGGGCGGACTGCCGCTGTCCTCCCTGTCGCAGCCGGCGTGGATGACAGAGATGAGCGCTGCGGTCAGTGCGAGATGTAGGTGATGACGCGAGCTGGACGAAGACGATGGCGCCATCTGTTTTCCTGCCCTTGTGGTTCCCGTGCTATTCGAGAGTATGTCAGCAGGGCCTTTCCCGTACGATGAAGCCATCTGTTGCCATCTCCTCTTGGCGGGCCAGGGGTGGCGGTTTCACGCGCTCTGCGTGCCTGGCTCTTTCCCCTTCTACGCAAGTACGATGCCAGGCTGAGGAGGGCAGAGCGTGGAGTGTCGGCGGACGGGATGGCTGGCGCGCACGCGCGCGAATCGAAAGTTGGCACCCGGGCTATCGGAAGAGAGCCCGCCCCAGGCCCAGACCTCGGTGGTCCGGATACGCCGTGTTCCGTGTTCCGTGTTCCGTGCTCCGTGTTCCGTGTTCCAAGACACGAAGAGACGCCATGCGGCGCATCAGATCCCCTCGGCGCCGAAGACCACGTAGATGGCTCCGGCGTCGGTGCCGCCGTCGTCATCCTCGAAGGCTCCGATGAGCAGATCGTCGTAGCCGTCGAGGTTCTGGTCGCCGGCCCGCGCCACGGGGCCCACTGCGTCGAGGTTGGACTCGCCCGTGAGCTTCACGTGCGCGCCAGCAAGAGGGAGCATGCCAGTGGAAGGGCCGTACACCAAGTAGGCGCAGCCTGCGTCCAAGCCGCCCTCGTCCTCGCCTCTGGCTCCCATCAGGATGTCGTCGGCGCCGTCGCCATCCACATCTCCGGCGGAACAGAAATGCTCACCGACGTAGTCGTAGGCGCTCTCGCCCACGAAGCTGGCCTCCGCGATCGACAACGTGGAGCTCCCGCCGGAGATCGGTCCATATAGAAGGTAGGTGATGCCACATTTGGTATCCGTGCGTGAATCGTAACGCGGCGCTCCGATCATGATATCGGCGTAGCCGTCGGCGTTCGCATCGCCAGCGCCCGAGGTCCAGTACCCCGCGTAGTGACTGGTGTCCTCGCCCAGGAGCTTGGCGTGGGCGTCCGCCAGGTCGCCGGTCTGCTCGGTGGGATCCAACACGAGGTAGGCCGCGCCCTCTTGGTTGCCTCGGTCGTCGACTCCATAGGCCCCCACGAGGAAGTCGTCGTAGCCGTCGCCGTCCGTGTCGCCTGTCACCGCCACGGAGTACCCCGCTTCGTCGCCGTAGTGTTCTCCCATGAGGGTGTAGCCCGCGTCAGCGGCGTCGATATTGCCACCGCTGACCGGTCCGTGGATCACGTAGACGGCACCAGTGTCCGCCATCGACGTGTCAGCCTGGTAGGCGCCGATGAGCAGATCGTCGTAGCCGTCGCCGTTCATGTCCCCGCCGCCGGCGACGGCATACCCGAGGTAGTCGTCTGCTTCACCGAGGAATGTCGTCGTGGCGTTGTCCAGCGCCAAGCTCCCTCCGCTGGCTGGGCCCATGACCAGGTAGGCGGTCCCCGAGCTCGTCCCTCCGGTGTCCGCCCTGAAGGCGCCGATGAGCAGATCGTCGTAGCCGTCGCCGTCCGTGTCGCCTGCGCTGGAGAGCCCGAAACCGGCGTTGTCGTTGCCGTCGACTCCGGACATGATGAGGTCAGCTCCGGAGAGGTCGCCATCCGCGGTCACAGGGCCGAATAGGACATAGGCCTTGCCGATGTCGGTCTGCCCTCCGGAGTCGGCGTTGGCATCCGGGGCGCTCATCAGCAGGTCGTCCAGTCCATCGCCATTGATATCGCCCCCGAACGCCACTCGGATCCCAGCATAGTCGCCGGCGTTCTCGCCGGTGATCTTCACGTCGGCCCCGGTGAGGGAGTGGGAGCCATCCCAGCCCGTCCCGCTGTCGCAGTCGTTGTCCACGCCGTCACCGGAAACCTCCGCTACGTCGGGATTGATGTCGTAGTCCGTGTCGTCGCAGTCGGTGGAGTCGGCCAGG
>CAYVQL010000696.1:0-406 GCA_964454135.1 uncultured Enterobacterales bacterium
AAACCGACCTCGGTCCGGTCCGGCAGCCGTTTCGAGGTCGGTCCGTGATGGCTCCGCCGACTGGACCTGACCCGAACCAGGGACAGCAAGGTGACCGTCAGGATCGTTCGGGGGGTGTCCTTTCGTAGATCTACTTCTAAGGTGAGAAAGAAGAAGAAGGGGAGGAGGAGGATCGACCCGGTGGAGAGGGCGAGGAGGTGGTCGGCGATGATCGATGGGGTGGAGATTCGGACCCGGGCGGATCTGGCCAGGCACCTCGGGGTGAGCCGGGCGAGGGTGACTCAGGTGCTGGGTGTTCGCGGTGTTCGCGTTCGGGGAAACAAAGAGGAGCTACGCGGAGATGGCTGTCGATGACGCCAGTATGATGCCGGAGGGCATCTTCGCTCCATTAATGCCGTCTCTGTTC
>CAYVQL010000696.1:416-2280 GCA_964454135.1 uncultured Enterobacterales bacterium
AGGGTGACTGATGTGCTGGGTGTTCGCGGTGTTCGCGGTGGGGGAGGGGAGTCTGCCGTTCGCGCAGATCGTTGAAGGGTTCGGGCCACAAAACTCCAAGATTGAGACAGGTGGCTGGCGAGACTGACTCTTTGGCGATGACCGCGAACATGCGAACAGGCCACGCCCAGAGACAGGAGGCTCTTGTCAGGGGATTTCACGGCGCGAAGTCAGGCGCCTTCGCGTTGATCTCCTCGGCGATCCGACGCTCTTCCGGATCCTCGATCCCTCGCACCGGCACCACGACCCCGTGCAGTTGTGCCTTCAAGGTCGCCCACCGGTGCCGCAGCACCGCCCAGTTGTGCTCATCGTAGGTCCCCTGGAAGACCACGGACAGCACCTCGATATGGGGGAGTTTATCTCCTCTCTCTTTCGCCTCGGCCAGCTCTCGCTTCCAGCGGCTGTTCAGCCGATCAACCCGCCCGATCTGCTGTTCCACTACGCCCGGGTTCCACTCGGGGTGGAGCATGAGCACCACACGGCAGGCCTCGTGGAGGTTGAGGCCTTCGCGACCCACAACGGACTGGGCCACCAGCACGCGGGGGTAGCTGTGAGGGCGGTTGAAGGCGGCTTGGAGCAGGCGACGGGTGGAGGGCTTGGTGGCGCCGTACAGCAGCCGGGCCAGATCGCCGGTTCGGGGGCTGAACTCCTCGCGGATGCGCTCGCGCACGAGGGGCCACTGGACGGCCGCCTGGTCCTCCTCGCCCTCGTGGAAGTCGTCGTTGTCCAGCGACGCGTGCATCAGGGCCTCGAAAGCCTCGGCCAGCAACGCGGGCGTGCGCTTGGTGCGCTTCCGTACGGCCTTGCGGCTGGGTCGGTCCAGCAACTCCCACACGGCCTTGGTCAGGGCCACGGTCGTAGAGGGCTCCTCGCGAGCTTCTTCGGCGAGCACCCGGACCCAGCCAGGGACGGTGGCGTCGGCCAGCAGGCCGTGGATGTTCTTTCGCAGCGTGCGGAGCCCCTGGGCGCGGTATCGCTTGGTGTGTGCCTCGAACATCGCTGGCAGCGTCGCCTCATCGATGCCCTGGGCGCGGGCGGCGAGCTGGTGGATGCGGCTGGGCTGTCCCAGTTCGAGGCGGGGCCAGACACCGCCCTCGTGGAGGGTGCGAACCAGCGCTCTGGCGTTGACCAGGTCGGTGAGTGCCCTCATCGGTCGGGTGAAGCGTCCGAAGACGAGCACCTTCTGCTCTCGGGACAGGTATCTCTCGATGGCTTTTGTGGCAGCTCGGATCTGGGGGTGCTCCCACAGCGCTTCTTCGCCGCTTCGGGTGACCTCCTGTCTGATCACGCCCTTCCACAGCTTCGCGCGTTCTGCTCGCTTGGCGTCGTACCGTCCCGAGCCCTGGGGTTGGTCGACCTCGCGCTCCTGGTCGCCAGCGCCCGCGGCATCGATGACCGTGGCGATACCGTGGCCGTTCGCCAGCGTCAGCCGGAGGCGCTTCGCCACGGGGTCCTGCTTGCCGTGGACCGTGGCGGAGAGGGCCTCGGCCGCGAACACCACACGCTTCCAGGACACCGAGAGGTCCCGGGGGCGGACGGAGATCTCGGACGGTAGGCGGTAGCCCCCGAAGTCGCCTGTGCGCTGGGCAAAGAGCTGGACGTCGGGATCGCTGCGCTTGTCACGACGGAGGACGTAGGGTCGCAACGCAGCCTCAAAGCGTCGAGCGGCGCCGTACCAGACCTCGCGGCTGGCCTCGCTGCTGCGCCATGTGCGCTGGAGCCGTTCTGTGGACGTGGCGTAGGCCCGGCAGATCTCGCCGATGGCCTCGCATTCGTCCCAGGGTAGGCCCGCGCGGGAGAGGGTGCTGGGCCACTCACCGACGTC
>CAYVQL010000697.1:0-2260 GCA_964454135.1 uncultured Enterobacterales bacterium
GGGGCTGCATCCGCAGCCCCGAAACAGCGCTGCGGAAGCTCCTCGGACGGTCGGCAGGATCGGCGTTTCATGTTCGGTGCCCGGCGGGTCAGCTCAAGGGCATTCCCGCCCACCAGGCCCAGGCTGGCCCAGCAGGCGGCCAGGACGAGCAGCAGCAGGGCGTCATCCGTGTTCCCCAGGAGGTGCCGCAGGGGGACGAAGAGCTGCCCGAGCCAGGCGATGGCCGGTGGCTGCGTGCGGAGGCAGTAGATCATGCGCGCGGGCCAGCTGACGGGCTCGCTCCAGCTCGCAGCCAGGTCCAGGGCCGACAGACCGTACAGGGCCTGATCCCACGGCCAAACCGAGCGGTCCGCCTGCAGCCAGACCAGGCCCGGCAGCACCAGCAGCAGGCCCCATAGCCAGGGGCTGGCCAGTGAGCTGCGGAGAGGGCGCTCGGGGCTGCGGGACATCCCTGGGCTGTCAGGCGTCAGGGCGCCAGCGTCTTGACGAGCCTGCGATCCGCCTGCAGCAGGGGCAGCAGCTCGGCCGTGACGTCCTGGCCCTGGCAGCCACCCAGCGCCTCGGGATTGGGGCAGAGCGCCACCTGCCCTGCGGCCCCCTTCTTCTCGAGCTTCGTCAGGCTCTTGGCGAGCGCGTTCATGAGGACCTCGCCGCGGGCCGCCATCTCCTGCTCGTAGAGCGCCCGCAGCGCCTGCCCCTCGGCCAGGGCCTTCTTCTTCTCGTCCTGGTCGTCGCTCTCTTCCATGACCGCCTCCACGCCTTCCATGGCCTCCTCCAGGCGGGACTGGACGGCTTTCACCTGCTGCGCGTAGAGCGCTTCCACCAGCGGCGCCATCCGGAGCACGCGCTCCTGGCCGGTGATGGGGATGGCGGCCTGGGGCTGGCCCGTCAGCTCCAGCTGGGGCCAGGGTACGGTCAGGATCTCTTCCACCGCGGCTTTCAGGGCCTCGTCGGCGTCCATGCGCTGTGCCAGCAGCGGGTTGAGGTCCTTTCCGGCGCAGTTGTTGCGGCCCATCAGGGCGTACACGCCCTGGGCCTTGCACTCGCTGACTTCGTACTCCGCTTCCACGGCCGGCAACGCCCGCTCCAGGGCAGCGCCGAAGGTCTGCTCGAAGTCCTGGGTCAGCACATCGACGAAGGCCTGCAGCACGTGGAAGCTGTGCGCGGTCTCCTTGCGCAGGCCGGCGGCGTAGCTCTTCAAGCTCTTGTCCGCCCGCGCTCCGCAGAGCGCCACGTCGCGGTCCAGCTGGGAGAGGGCGCTGCTGGCTGCGTCCAGCTCGACCTGCACCTGATCGAAGCGGCTGGCGGTCTCGCCCCCGGCGCGGGCGAAGAGCTGGGAGTGGGGAGCCACGTAGTCCGGGTGGTAGGAGCCCGGCTCGGCCCCTGCAGGGGAGCTGCCGGCCAGCAGGAAGCAGAGCGCGCGCCACATGGGAGATCCTCCTCGGGGTCAGTCGCTGACCCGCCAGAGCACGTGACCCGTCGGCCGGCTTTCGTCAATCCGGGCTTGCCTCGGCCACCCTGCGCGATGCCCCTCCAGCTGGGATTCCTGGGCCTTTCGGGGCGGTTTGACAGGGGCGGGGACGCGCCATATCACCCCCGCGATCGGTGAGCCCGGGGTGCCGCCTGCACTTGTTCGGAGCCGTCACGACCCAAGCCCTGAGGAGTACCCATGCGCATCGCGATACTCGGCGCGGCAGGCCGCGACTTCCACGATTTCCTTACCCTCTACCGTGACGATCCGGCGATCGAGGTGGTGGCCTTCACCGCCACGCAGATCCCTGGTATCGAGGATCGGCGCCTCCCCCCGGAGCTGGCCGGAGAGCGTTACCCGGAAGGCATCCCCATCGTGCCCGAGAGCGAGCTGGAGCGCCTGGCCCTGGAGGAAGGGGTCCAGCAGTTCGTCTTCGCCTACTCCGACGTCACCATCGCCCACGTGGCCAACCTGGCTGCCCGAGCCAACGCCGTGGGCGCGGATTTCGTGCTGCCCGGCGCCCGCACCATGCTCCCTTCGGGCAAGCCCGTGCTGGGCATCGGCGCCGTGCGCACCGGCTGCGGCAAGAGCCAGACCACGCGCTACTTCCTCGACCTGCTGGGAGCCCGCGGGCTGCAGGCGGTCGGTCTGCGCCATCCCATGCCCTACGGCGACCTGGCTGCCCAGGCCGTGCAGCGCTTCGCCACGATGGAAGACCTGGTCAGCCACGCCTGCACCATCGAGGAGCGCGAGGAGTACGAGCCCTACATCAAGCGTGACCGCGTGGTC
>CAYVQL010000698.1:0-2248 GCA_964454135.1 uncultured Enterobacterales bacterium
ACTCCCTCCAAGTGGCAGAGCTGACATCGCACCAACCGTTGTCTGACGCGGTACCAAAATCGTCCCGGTAGATCTGGTACTCGGTCATCACGCATCCATCAGTGGACGAGGAGGCTGTCAGCTTCCCACCACAGCCCCGGCCGAGTCAACTACTCCCCGAATCCCTGTGCGGGTTGTGCGGGTCAACAGCGAAATCCACCCTTTACCGACCCGCACAGCCCCGCAGAGCCCGCCGATATCACCCGAAGTAAGGTGGCTCGTTCCCCGGCTTCCACTTGATGTTGCACCCGACGCTGCGGCTCGTCGTTCCCTGCCTCGGGATACGATGAACTCCACCCTGTAGAGCCCCACCACGGAGTTGAACATGGCCTCAGTCAAGGGCATCCACTTCGTCTGCCGCGATGACCTCAACGTCACCGACCACGGCGACGGTACCTTTGAAACCGGCTTCTGGGTGGTCGCAGGCAAGCACCTCGATGACGTGGAGTACGTCGCTCTCCACGAGACCAAGGACAGGCTCTCCTACAGGCAAGGTCGCGTGATCAGCTGGCACCACGTCATCTACGAGGGCAGGGAAAGAGTGGTCTTCGTCGTCAACCAGGAGGGAGCACCCCGAGGCTGGGTCGGAGGCGGTAGCGGAGAGAAGGGCTACGCCTGGAGGTGAGCATGAAGAGGATCGTCAACTTCCGCTCTGGGGACAGGGCCGAGATGCTGGGCGTGGTGCTGCTCCAGGCATTCTGCGCGGTGGCTCCCATTCCACGTCAGGAAGACTTCGGCTTGGTCGACGCCGTGGCCACCCTTCTGCGGCGTGATGGTCGTTTCGTCCATGCAGAGGACTCCTTCCTCGTTCAGATCAAGTCCCGCACCGAGAGGGTCATCCGCTACGAGGGGGAGAAGTACAAGGCTCTGCTTGCCCAGGATGCCTCGCTGTTCATCGCACATGTGAACCTGAGGAAGGGCCAGATCGAGCTGCACTCCCTCGGGCCGGGGCTCGCCCACCCGAACATCCTTCAGGCAGGGGCACTCGTGGCCCATCTTGAAGACCATCCCATGGGGCTGGAGGACGGTGTCCTGCATGTCCGCCTTGACCGCCCAGTGCTGCGCTGGACGGTAGCAGAACTGGAGGACATCGAGTTCACCGAGCTGGCCTACCGCGTCATGAAGGAGCACTTGGCCCACGAGAGGTGGAACAGAGCCCACCGCACGAAGGGGCTCGTAGGCCAAATCCAGTGGGAGACCAACGAAGTACCCAGCAGCAGCCATCAGGCGTGGATGCTGGATGAGCGCCGCAAGGCGGAGAGGTTGAGGGAGACCATCCCATCCGTACAGCTCCTCGCTCTCCATGCCAAGGACGACGACCTGCTGCGCGATCCGGTCAGGACGATCCTCTACTGGTTGCAGGAGCTAGGCGTAGAGGCAGATCCCGGCGGCATCAAGATGACGTTGATCGATCAGGCCCAGAACTTTGACCGGCTGCAGGAGGCGCTGGACGCGAACCCCAACGCGGACATCGCCGCCTGTTTCCAGGTGGCTGGCATCAGCGACAACAGACTGAACTTCATGCTGGTGTCCTGGGACGGGAAGGGAAAGGGGGGCTCCAAGAGGCACACTGGTTCTTTGGAGGAACTGAGAGAGCAGGGGTTCGTGGCAGAGATCGACCACGGCGATGAAGGCGTCAAGGTGACTCTGGGGCTGACAGACACCTGGCTGGAGGAGCGTAGTCTCTCCGAACTTGGCGTAGCCTCGGGCCTGGAGACAGAGCCCCCACCTGGCGGATTCCCCGATGTCCTCCTACTACGTCGCCAGGAGGCCACGGGCGAGGAAGCTGTGGGCACGACGCCCCGCACCACCCTACCGCCAGCCCCTGACCCGACCTGACCAGGATCAAGGTCTCGGCTGCTCTGTTCATGCGCTCGGCTGACCCGATCATACGATCTGCGGCGTGGAAAACACTGGAAGAAAGGCGTAAATATGGGCTGGCGACGGGGAAGCCATACGGCTTTGGGAGCAGGTGGTCGCTGGTTCGAATCCAGTCGCCCCGATCATGTGAAACTCCGCTTTCTAAACCCGGAAGCGGAGTATTCTATTTTGCGGTAGATATGGCGATCTCGCGAGCTGCCTAGCTTTCTGCCTAGCATTTCGGGTCGACAGGAGGCCGCTGAGGGGCGGCGGATACGCTTCGCTCACGGCATTGGGGCAGCCTGCGATCCACAGGTCGTAGTGTCTGCATGCGGTCCTCCCGGTGGGA
>CAYVQL010000699.1:0-2216 GCA_964454135.1 uncultured Enterobacterales bacterium
AGCGGGCGTAGTCGGCGAAGGCGTCGGCGCGCTCGGCCTGGGTGTCGTAGGTGGGGTAGAAGGGCGGCCAGGAGTTGGGCAGGCCGCTGTCCGCGGCCCGGAAGCCGAACTCGCTCACCAGCACGGGCAGGTCGATCTCGGCGTGCAGGGCCGCGAAGCCCTCGGCCGGGTCCAGCCCGCCCGAGAGGTTCAGGGCGCCCTCGGCGATGCCCTCGGTGAAGACGTAGTTGTTGATGGAGATGACATCCAGGTGCTGCGCGGCGGCCTGGAAGACCTCCAGGCGGGTCATGACCGAGATCTCGCGGTTGCCCAGCACCAGGTGGTTCGGGGCGGCCGCGCGGATGGCTTCGACGGTGGTGGAGAAGTAGTGCTCGGCGGCCATGGTCAGAAACGCCGAGGTCAGGGCGGCCTCGGTGTCGGAGCTGCCCTGGTCCAGGGCGTCCCAGCCCTCGGTGGCGGCCAAGAGCTCGTCGCGCGAGGCGAAGCTGGTGCCCAGGGCGTCGTTCACCGCGTCCACGTCGCCCAGCTCTTCCAGCAGCAGGTCCACGGCTGCGGCCTTGCCCGCGGCTGCGGCGTCCATGGCCAGGTAGGCCTGCAGCAGGGTGTCCAGGCCGCGCCAGTCCGGGCCCCAGCCTATTTCGTTGTCCAGGAACCAGCCCAGCAGGTTGGGCTCGTCGGCCAGGGGGGCCACCACGCTCTCGGCCTGAGCCTGGACAGCCTCTGTCCAGGCGGGCTCGAACCAGTCGCCGCGCTCACCGGTCCGCCAGTCGTAGTCGGCCAGGCCGGCGATGGGGGTGAAGGCCATGCGCGGCTGGACCCATTCGGTGGTGCTCCAGCAGCCGGCGGTGTTGAAGCCCCAGCTTTGCAGGCGCGCCACGGCGGCATCGGCCCAGTCATCCGTGGAGTCGTAGGCGGCCTCCACGGTCTCGCCGTAGATGGCGCGGCCGGTCTTCAGGCCGGTGTCTCCGCTGGGATTGACGTTGTTGACGCCCAGTGAAAGCACAGGATGGCCGTCGGGTGTGACGAACCACCAGCGATCGCAGATCTTCTCGGTGCGGAACCAGCCGCTGGCCTCCAGCTGCACGCGCTGGTCGCCCCCCCAGCTGTCCAGGGTGGGGCTGCCGGCGGGCGCGCTGCAGGGATCTGCGACGGCGCTGTCGGCCGGTTCGGACTTGCAGGCTGCCAGGGCCAGGAGGAGCGCGATGGGGTGCATGGGGACTTCCGCGGGATAGAAACGCTCATGGCTGGATATCGCATCGCCTCCCTGGGTCGCATCTTGTTGGCCGGCGCGCTGGCAGGCTGCGCAGGCAGGCAGGCGCCGGTGGAGAGCCTGCCGGCGCCCTCGGCGCGTTTCTCCGCGCTGGAGGAGCTGGTGGTCTCCGCGGCAGGGGTCGACGAGCCTCTGCCCATGGTGCGCAACGACAGCGCGGCCGGCGAGCGCCTGCTGCGGGAGCCCAGCTTGCCCGTGGAGCCGGATGATCCCCTGGCCGCCCACCTGGCCAGCCGCATGGCCGCCACGCTGGAGCTGGAGCAGGGGGTGGGCATCGCCGCCCCCCAGGTGGGCATCAACCGGCGGCTGGTGATCGTGCAGCGCCAGGATCTGCCCGAGGAGCCCTTCCAGGTCTGCTACAACCCCGTGATCGTGGAGAGCTCCGAAGAGCAGGTGCTGGGTTGGGAGGGCTGCCTGTCCATCCCGGCCGGCTTCGGGCAGGTGGAGCGCGCGCAGTCCGTCGAGGTGGTCTACGACCTGGCGGACGGCAGCCACCACCACGAGACGGTGCAGGGCTGGACCGCCCGCATCTTCCAGCACGAGCTGGACCACCTGGACGGCACGCTCTTCGTGGATCGCATGGTCTCAGAGAGCCTGGTTCCGAAAGAAGAATACCGTCGCCTGCGACAGCAGGAGGCTGACACAGGAGAATGAGCATGAGCCCACGCGGCCGCCGCAGGATCGATCCCGAAGCCCCAACGCCCTTCCTGAAGTGGGCTGGGGGCAAGCGCAAGGTGGTGCCCCACCTGAAGGAGGCGCTTCCCGCTTCCTGCAGCACGTACTACGAGCCCTTCGTGGGGGGCGGCGCCCTCTTCTTCGCCCTGGCTGGCGAGCGCCCCCGGCGCTACCGCCGGGCCGTGCTCTGCGACAGCAACGCGCGCCTGGTCAGCACCTACCGCGCGGTGCGGGACGACGTGGAGGCGCTCATCGAACGCCTGGTGGAGCG
>CAYVQL010000700.1:0-2206 GCA_964454135.1 uncultured Enterobacterales bacterium
GGCGTCGTCCTCGTCGACATCGCCGTCGCAGTCGTTGTCCGTGCCGTCGCAGAGCATCCGTGTCTGGTTATGCCGAAAAGCAGCGTAGCCAGGTGAAAAGTCGCGTGTAGAAAAAGAAAGGGGCGGCGCCAGCCGGAGTGCCCCGGTAATCGGGGCGGTAGCAACACCTCCAGGAGGCGCCAGATGGATGCTACCACACTCCGCGAAGCTGCTCTCGACCATCTCGACCGAGCGACCGTGCTGGCTCACGCCGAACGAGCGGGCGTGCAGAAGCGAGCCAGGAAGCTCGACCTGTACGCTCTGATCGTCGCCCTGGTGATGTCCGGTGGCAGCGACGACAGCGGCCGGCAGGCCGATGTCTACGAGACCTACCGGGCCGAGGGCACGCCGAAGGTGGTGCGGGGCAGCTTCTACGCCTGGTTCACCGAGCTGCTGGCCGAGCTGCTGCGCCGGCTGCTGGACGACGCGATGAAGGCGGCCTGGGAGCGTCCGCCGCTGCTGACGGGGGAGCTGGCCGAGCTGGGCGTGAAGGACTGGCTGGCCGTGGACTCCGAGACGGTCACCCTGCCCGACGAGTTGGCCGAGGTCTACCCCGCGACCTCGACGGCGGCGGGCCTGAAGGTCCACAAGGTCTACTCCCTGGGTCGCAACAACATCGTGGGCATCGAGATCACGCCGGCTCGGGACCACGACGCGCCGGTGCTGCGGCTGCAGGAGCGCTGGCGCGGCATGGGGCTCATCGTGGACCTGGGCTACGTCAGCCACGAACTGATTCGCGAGTGCAGGCGGCTGGACATCGCGCTGGTCATCCGCCTGAAGAAGGGCTGGAAGCCCAGGATGCTCCGCAGCGTGGACGAGTTCGGGGAGCTGATCGACATCAACGGTGAGCCCGTGCTCGACGACCTGCTCGAGATGACCAGCGAGGACTACGACGGTAGCGACTTCGACTTCGACGTGGTCTTCGGACGCGGCGACGACCGCGTGACGGCTCGTCTGGTGGGCGTGCCGGGACCGAAGACCTACCACTGGTGCATCACCCTGCTGCCGAGGGAGCGCGCCACTCCCGAGCTGGTGCAGAAGCTCTACCGCGCCAGGTGGGAGATCGAGCTGGACAACAAGAGGGACAAGGGCGGCGCTCGCCTCGACCAGATCGGTGCCCGCAAGGAAGCCTCCGTGCTGGTCCTCGTCTACGCCTCCCTGCTTCGCACCATGCTCGCCAACCACATCGTCTACATCGATCTGCGCGACCGTCCGCCCACACGCGCGCCCCTGCACGGGATGGCCGTGGCGCTGGCGCTCAACGGTTGCGCGACCAGGATGGAGGACGCCCTGGAGATCGATGATCCCAGGCTGTGGGAGAGGCTGGCCGACGTCATCCGGGCACGCGGTCACGACCCGAACTGGAGGCGCAGACCATCGGTGCTCGACCTGCTTCGCGGCATCACGGCGCCACCGGGACGCCCGCGCAAGGCGCGCCAACGGGACTGCCCCGACAGCGCCAAGCCCTACCGCGGACGAGCGGGGCCGACCCCGTAGTGGTAGTCTCGATCCGTACCTGAAGCCCAGGAGCCGTCCCCACGACCCATCCCCGCGCAAAGACACCCGACTCCAGGACTGGTCACGCACCAGCGGTTCGGCGTGCACGGTGGGCGGAGCGATTTCGCGGTTCTTCAGGTTCAACGCCGCTTATCCGATCACGGATGCGTCGCAGAGCTCGGCGGCGGCGGGGTTCGCGCCCGCGTCGCCGTCGTCGCAGTCCGTGTCGTCGGCCACGTAGCCCGTGGGTTGGTCGCAGGCGCTCAGCGAGCTGCCGGCGTCGCCATAGCCGTCGCCGTCGCCGTCGGCGTACCAGGTGGAGGCGTCGGCCAGGTCCGGGTCGTCCTCGTCCGTCAGGGCGTCGCAGTCGTCGTCCGTGCCGTTGCAGATCTCGCTGGCGCCGGGATTGACCGCGGCGTCGGCGTCGTCGCAGTCCGTGTCGTCGGCCACGTGGCCGGTGGGCTGGGAGCAGGCCGTGGCGTCGCTGCCGGCGTCGCCGTAGCCGTCGCCGTCCGCGTCGGCGTACCAGGTGGAGGCGTCCGTGGCATCGTCCTCGTCCACGTCGCCCTGGCAGTCGTTGTCCACGCCGTCGCAGAGCTCGGCGGCGCCGGGATGGGCGCTGGCGTCGCCGTCGTCGCAGTCCGTGTCATCCGCCACGTAGCCCGAGGGT
>CAYVQL010000701.1:0-2202 GCA_964454135.1 uncultured Enterobacterales bacterium
GCGGCCCGGCGCCGTGCTCGCCGGCCCGGTCGATGTCGTCGCAGTCGATCAACACAAGGGCGGCCCGCTGCATGCGCTCAGCCAGCTTGGTGGGCTCGCCGGCGAGCACCTCCTCCACCGAGAAGGAGGGGCAGCGCTCGCTGCCGGAGCGCATGCGGAAGGCCTTCTGGCGTGCCTTGACGCCACAGACGGCGGCCCCACCGGCGCGGAATCCCGCGACGCCGCGGCTGCCCACCATGGCTTCCAGGCGGCCGGCGCGCACCACCGGCGCCAGCACGTTCATGCCCACGGACGTATCGCTGGGCAGCTCGGCCAGGCGCGGCGCCAGGCGCACGGTGGTGGCGGTGGCCTCGGCCTCGAAGACCTCGCGCAGCGCCTCGCCCATCTCGTAGCGCAGGGCGTCCACGAGGAAGAGCGCCACGGGACGGCTCCCGTTCGCCCAAGGGCCCACCACCTGGTCGAAGATCATGCGCTGTTGCAGGTCGGATTCGGGCAGGAAGCCGTGCAGCTCGCAACGCTGGGCGAAGTCGCGGGACCAGTTAGAAGCCCAGCTCTCCCAGCTGCCGCGCAGCTCGGCCAGCAGGGAGCGCAGACGGGAGGAGCCGGGGAGATCCTGCAGCGTGGGGAGCAGGGCGTCCACCAGCTGCTCCAGCTCGCGATGGGCGCGGTCCGCGGGCCAGCCCTTGCGGGCGTAGGCGTCGGCCGCCTCGTCCACGGAGCGGCCGCGGGGCAGGGAGCGCCCGGCCTGGGCCAGTGACCGTCCCAGCTGCGCCAAGGCGGCCACCAGCTTCCAGGAGTGCTCGCGCAGGGGCTGGCGCTGCAGCCAGAAGCTCGCGCGTCCGCTCTTCTTCTCCAGGCGCACGCGGGCTTGGCGCAGCGCCGCGGTCCAGCGTTCCGCGGCCAGATCGTCGCAGGCGCCTTCGAAGATGCGGTCGGCCTCCAGGGAGAAGGTGTCCACGTCGCCCAGGTGGGCGGGGTCCGTGGCCTTGATCTCGCCGCGCACGAGGTCTTCGGTGGAGGTGGCGTGGCGCTCGTACAGCTCGGGCCGGTTCCGGCGCAGCCAGCGGCAGACCTCGCGGCAGCCTTTGACGATGGGCTCCTCGGGCAGCGAGGCCAGCGGCTGCAGGCGGCCGTCTTCAAGCCTGCCGCGACGCTCCTTCTCCAGGTCGTGCACGAACTCGACGCACATGGCCCAGCTGGTGAGGGCGTAGACCAGCTGTTCGGTGTGGTCCGGCAGGTCGTCCTTGCGCAGGCCCACCACTTCGGAGAGCCAGTCCCTCTCCAGGCCGACGCGGCGGCGCAGCAGCTCCCAGAGGGCGTCGGGCTGCGTGGTGGAGAGAGGGCCCTTGCCGAGCAGGTCCTCCACCAGCGTGGTCAGGGGCAGCTCGGCCCAGACCTCGGGCATGGGCGTGCCGGGGCGTAGCTTCTCGGCCAACCAGGCGTCGGCTTGCTCCAGAGAAGCGGGCTCCGTGTCCAGGTAGGCCAGCACGTCGGCCGGGGGCACCTTGCCCAAGGCGGCTTCGCGGATCAGGCGCTCCAGGGAACGGCGGAATCGAGTTCCCGCCTTCCAGAGCGCCAGCATGGGCGAACGGTGCACGTCCTCTTCGGTGAAGCCGGGCAGGTGCAGCAGCAGGCGCGGAGTGTTGCGACCGCGCGTCAGGCGCTCCAGCTCCGCTACCAAGGCCATGTGGCTTCCGCGCCAGCAGAGGACGGCGTAGGGCAGATCGTCTGCGCGCCAGCGCCGCTCCAGGTCGTCGGCGAAGCTGTCGTAGAGGCCGTGGCGGTCGAGCCAGATCACGATGCCCTTGTCGCGCACGCGTTCGTGGAGGTGGGCTTCGAGGAGCTGGGAGACGGGGGTGTCGGTCATGGGTTCAGAACATCTCCGTTTGTCCGCCGGTCACGGTGCTCATGGTCCCAGCGTGCCTCTTCGCCAGCTTGGGGTGCGCCTGGAAGAAAGCCTGGCGACCCTGGCCGGGCTCGGGGAAGGTGACGGGTTTCCTGATGTTCTTTTTCAGCGACAACTCGCGCTCCAGCTCGATGAGGTCCGGTCCCAGGATCTCCCAGACGCCGGCCACGGGCAGGCAAACCTCGATGTCGGCCGCGTCCTTGTCCTTGCGGTTGCGGCGGAGCACCTCCTTCTCCAGCAACCCCACGGCGTCCTCGGCGTTCTCGGTGAGGAAGGTCTCGCGGTACACGTCGGAG
>CAYVQL010000702.1:0-2200 GCA_964454135.1 uncultured Enterobacterales bacterium
GCCAAGCAGGAGCCCGGCGACGAAGAGGGCTGAGCGGACCGGCCGCTACTCCGCCCTGAACTTGCCCACGTATTTCAGAGGGGCAGGTACAAACGGTACTTCCAGCGATATGTGCGTGGATTGGGCTGCCATGTGCGGCTCAAGGGGGTCAGGATCGCGCACTTCCGCGCACAGGTTCGCGCACACTATCGGGCGGGGTTTCGGGGGGCCAGGCGGCGTGATAGTGGCCCTGCTGGGCGGTGGCATCCAGGGGAGTCCTGGAGGGGCTACTCAGAGTCGCTGGTGCTCGTCCAATTCGGCCAGCTTCGCAGAGGTTCGGCGCAGACGGACTCTCCGGCCTGAGCCACGCTGTCAAAGGTCTCGCGGGTTGCTGTCATGCCAGAGCGTAGCTGCGCCATCGCTGTGGCCAGGCTGTCGAAAGCTTCGAGCAGGTACAGCCTTCCCGCACAGGGTAGCCCAGAGATCGTGCGGAGGGCGGAGAGGAGAGCTTTGGTTGCGCGATGGCGATCCTGTTTCTCTGCCATAGGGTCGAAGATCCACATGAGTAGGCGGTCAAAAACGCCAGCTATTGGTTCACCTGGAAAGGACTGGTCCAGAGAACGGAGCTTCCCGACAAGGCGTCGTTCCTCTTCGGTCCAGCCCTCTCCGGCTGCAAGGAGGTCCCTGTAGTATTCGAGCACCTCTGGGTCCGCTCTTGCTTCCATGGCAGCCATTAAGACCTCCTGGTGGTCCCGTTGCAGGGCTTCGGCCACCTTCACGGCCTGCTCTCTGGTCAGGGATAGCCGACCCCGTTCAACCTGGTGGATGAATCGCGTTTCTCTGCTCTTCCCGAGTATGTGGTCGAGGCGTGCCTGGGTCTTCCCGGCTTCAATCCTCCATCTGCTAAGTTGGCTTCCGAATTTCTCTTTGGATTTCTTCTTGTTCACTTCTGGCTCCTTCTTTGCGTTGCACCGGCCGCATGGAGTATTTCTGGCGCATTGCGCGTGATGCTTAACGCATTACGAATAGGAATCAAGAAACAAAAGGAGGCGCCTGTGGAACCTTCTCCCGTCTTGCATCCACTCACTGTCAGGCTACCCATCGTTGAGCTTGAAGCCCTGGAGAAGGCTCGGAAGGTGAAAATCCGCTCTCGTAGCGGACAGATCGCCAGGTACGTTCGTCGCGGTCTTGAGAACGATGGGTTCTTGGCGCCGCGGAACGAAGCCGAGGCCGGGAATGCCTGCCAGGGGTAGCACTCGCCACCGCGACCGTCTCGCATTGGGCGCCGGGGCCGTGCTGTCCCTGGGGGAGGCCGTGGCCCTGCTGCCGGTGGGCGACCGGGATGCACGCGACTGGTTGGAGAAGCGGGGCCTGGTTCGGTCCCTGGCGGGGCGTCCGGTCGTGATCGTGGCTGACATCCATGCCGAGCTTCGTGCTGGCGAAAGGCCCCAGCAGCAGGCCCCGGCGACAGCTCCCGCGAAGCTGCCGCGGGTGCGGCTCGATTCTGCTTGAGATGATGGCTGCAGCATGACAATGACAGCTGATATCCGGCGCCGTCGCTACTCTGAGGCTGCTCTAGCCGGGGAGGTGGCCCGCGTGCGGGGAGCTGCGCGGGGGGGACGAAACAAGGCCTCGTACTGCGCAGCCTGCAACGTGGGGGAGCTTGCGGCCGCTGGGGCCTTGGAGTTGGAACACGCCCAAGCAGCGCTTGAGGCTGCCGCCCTAGACTGCGGGCTGAGCGCCCGAGAGGCCCGCGCAACGATCCAGAGCGGGCTGAGACGGGGCATGGCCAGCCCGCGAGAGCTGCCGCGGCAGATCCCCGGAGCCAGAAATAGGAGGCCCAATAGGACGCCGCTCTCTGTTCCCAGGGTGGTGCTGCGCAGGCCCTCGCGCCCAAAGCACCCGCCACAGGGCGAGGCGGCGGCTGTGTGGGACTTCAGCGGGCGCGTGGACAACTCTGGCGTTGATCCCTTGGAGGTGGAACTCGCGCAGTGGCTGGCCTGCCAGCGCGCTCTGTACGCACCTGCGGTGGCTGAGCTGGACCTCGCGCGTGTGTTGCCTGCCCCTCGTTCGTGCGCCAGCTGGCTGAAGAGCCGGCGACGGAGCTGTCGATACCCCGCCTGGCTTCCCTCCAGCTGGTGGCCGAAGTACCGGCTAGCTCTGCCGGCATGGAAGGCCGGAGGGGAACTGGGGAGCCTGCGCCTGCGGTGTCCCGGTGATC
>CAYVQL010000703.1:0-2185 GCA_964454135.1 uncultured Enterobacterales bacterium
GCGTACCGGTTCCCCTCCTCGTCCCTCCGGCTCTCCCACTTGGTTCGGACCTTGGGGTGCTTCTTGCGTCTGGCCATGGCAGGTATCCTCCAGTAGCTCCGGCCAGCATAGCCGAACCTGGCCGCTGTCTCCCGGCCTGTGAAAACGGATCCGGCGAGCCTTGATGAGTCCGTAGAGCGCGGCCGGCCTGCAGCCGAAGGCCTCAGCGGCGCGCTGGACCGTGATCAGCGTCCGGCCGCAGGCCTCCGCCTCCGACAGCGTGGGCGGTGGGGGAGGCACCAGGGCCATGAGGCGGGCGATGGGGCCGTCTTGGACGGCTTTTTGTGAAGGCTCGTTCCTCGCGGCGGTGGTGCAGTCCGAGGCATGGAAGCGGACTCTCTCGCGACTCGCGCCGCTGCTGCGCGCGTGCTCTTCGACAGGCTTGGCGGGGACCGCAGGCATCGAGGTGGCGATGGGACCAGGCCCGGGCTTCTGGTCGGCCGCGTGCTCCTCGTTCTCGTCCTGCGGCACGAAGGCCCCGGTGGGAGACGAAGTGTCTTCCCAGGCCTCAGCGGCGACGCCGAGCGCCAAGAACCACCAGCGATGGTCGGGAACCTCCATCATGTGCTCTCCTTTCCACCGGCAGTGGCGGTTTCGGATTCCAGGGCTGCAGCGGCTTCGCGCAGGGCGCGGCGTATGGCCCCGCTCGCCGTGCAGCCCCACCGTTCACGCAGGACCCTCAGCGTCATGCGCTCGGCTGGAGATAGGCGCACGGTCATGGCCCGGCTTTCACCCCAGCCGCCCGATAGATTTCGTCTTGCCATATGACTAACACCGGTTTGCCGTATTACGTTATGCGCGTATTCTTGAAACCGCAACAAGAACATCATCTGCAGGACCGCGAGCGCAGAGGCTCCGCGCTGCCGGCCTGCGGTTCCGTTCCAGACCAGCAAGCGCCTCGACATGGGGCCTCTGCTGGCGCTGCTGGCCGTGGCCCTCGTGCTCGACGAGATCGCCAGCACCGCCGCGGGCGTCACGGCGAAGGCCCAGCGGTCTAGCTGAGCGAGGCGGCGGGTGTTCCCCGATTGAAAGGCAGGAGAGACGCCCAGCGCCACCAGGACGCGCCGCCGAACGAAGAGGCCCATCGGCGCCCGAAGAGCCCCGTAGCCCCGCGGTAGTGCCGCAGTGCAGCGTTCGTGGGCGGGGCTTCACAGCGCCTCCTGTTGTCGGCTCCAGGCCCTCTCCCATGCTCTGTCCTGCAGCTCTTCGCGGGAGAGCCGCGAATCCAGATCCTTCTCGATGAGCAGACCGACGCCGACCGCGCCCAGGTGCCGGCGGATCCGTTCGAAGACCTTGCAGGTGGGGGCGATTTCTTGCAGCGCTCGCACGACGACCACATCCAAGGGGCGGTCGAGCACGCCTTCCAAGAGGCGCTCAAGGGCGGCCTCGTCCTGCTGGTCGAGGTCGCGGAAGAGAGCCTCGATACGGAGCTGGCACCTGCGGGCGCGCCGCGACAGGCCCTCCAGCTGGCCGCCGGCATCGAGCGCGTCTTCCCCGCGCTGGTAGATCCAGGCCGCCATCCTGTCTGCGTCCCCCTCCTCTCGCGCCCAGCGCTCCTCGTCAGCGCCTGCTGACGACCACACGCTCGGGTCGAAGACCAGCAGCACGGAACCGTCGATGTTGCGCTCCAGGGTGAGCTGGGCGTCCGGAGGCAGGTGCTGGAGTCGGCCGCGCAGCTCGCGCGCCGTGAGGCCGGTGGTCTTTGGCCGCTTCCGTATGTCGTCCCCGTTGACGCGCCCGGAGATGCGAAGCGTGGTGTCCACCGGGCGCGTGTTCGACGCTGCCAGCAGCTCCGCCACGGTCGCGGTGGCGGGGAGGGCGCTCATCGCGAGGTTGAGCGCTTCGAGCAGTTTGTTCGTGGTTGGCATCAGGTCTCCATTCGTGTGGCCCCTGCAGGGGCGGTGGTCGGGGTGCGGGACAAGGCGCAGTGCATTCAAGCCGCCCTGTGCCTGCACGAGAAATGCGGTCTCGACGGTGGCCGGGCCGCCAGCCGGACGCATGGCTCCATGGGCAGCTCGACGGCCAGGGCCACCTGCAACGCAGCCAGCGCCGCTCAGCGCTGCACCGCAGGGAGCCACCGGAGAACCTGCACCGAGTTGCGGTCGGGACTCGTCCCCAGCCGCACGGCTGCCCACCGCCCGGAAAG
>CAYVQL010000704.1:0-2182 GCA_964454135.1 uncultured Enterobacterales bacterium
CCCTTCCGCGGCAAGAAAACGCCACCATGAAGTCCAGCCCACACCGTCCGCACCGAAGACGGCGTTGACCGTCTGGTATCTGTATGGATTCCCTCGGAGTGACACGAAAACATGGTCATCGAGACCGACGCGCTTGGTACGCCGTTCGAGATATCGATCGAGGCCCGACACGGCGCTAGGATGCAGTGGCACAAGCCGGCTCTTGCGATACTTCGTCTCTCGGATGTGCAGTCCGTCTGCTGTGATGTCGTCGAAGCGCAACTTGAGGGCTTCGGATATGCGCAGCCCAGTCGCGGCCAGAAGGGAGAACAGCGTGCAATACGTCCACGGCCGCAATGACGAGGTTGGACGCAGAGCCGCTGAGGCATCGAGCAGTTGGCGAAGCTGCGAAGGAGAGAAGATGAAGGGGCTGTGCGGCTCGCGCGCCTGCGAGAAGATCCCCGTCGGAGGGACCTCGTGTCGCTTGTCCTCCACGTGCGCGTGTCGGGCGAAGACACGGACAGCCTCGAGCCGCCTGGAGCGCTGACAGGTCGACGGCGCCGTTCTCGCCCAGTCGATCGCTGTCTGGATGCGCACATGCTCTTCGCCTCGTCTGGAGGCGAATCTTACGAAGCTGCGCAAGAGGGTCTCCTGGACGGCCAGTTGGTATCCCGCTGCCCGTCGAAGCGCGAGGTAGGAATCCACTGCTTCGGTCAACACGGAAACACCTCCGTCCACGGCTGGGCAACCTGTTGCAGCAGCGTCACGTCGACCTTGGCGTACTGCGCGGTGGTTTCGATGGATTGATGTCGCAGCATGACGCCGATCGCAGTCAGCGATGCCCCCTGGTCGAGCATCTCCCTCGCCGCCGAGTGCCGGAGCATGTGTGTTCCGTAGCCCGGGGCTTGAACTCCCCCGCGAATGATTGCCCTCCTGACGATTCGGGCGATACTGGAGTAGGCGGCGAGGGGGCCCCAAGGAGCCCTCGCTCGTAGGAAAAACTGCTCGAAGTCGGCTCGTGGGCGGGCATGCTGCAGGTAGTCGAGCATGGCGTCGCCGACCTCCTGCAGCAGCGGCAGTCGGATGGAACGACGTGACTTGCCGGAAACGCGGATGGTCCCGCCAGGCCAGTCGATGTCGTCGCACCGAAGGCCCATGACATCGCCGGCCCGGAATCCAACCCGGCAGAGCAGAAGAATGATGGCACGGTCGCGCAGGCCAATTCCGCTGTCCGGATCGCAGGCAGCGAGCATTCGGTCGATGTCGGATGCTGGGAGGTATCGAGGCAGTGCCGCACGTCTCCAACCCGCGACCACGGGGATCGCATCTCCGAGGCCAGCGGCGCACTGCCCAGTCCCGACAAGGTAGCGTACGAACATGCGAAGCGTCGTGATGGCGAGCTTGGTCCTGCTCCGGCCGCCGATGCGGCTGCTGTCTACCACGAAGGCACGCAAGCCATCCGCGTCGTAGCGGGACGGGTCTTCCCCAAGGACTCCGAGAGCCTCGCGGAGGTAGCGTTCGTAGATCCGTAACGTGGTCTCTGTCACGCCGCGGTGCTTGTGCATCCAGTCCCGGAAACCGACGACCAACGGCGGTGTGGTGGAAGGAGCCTCGGGCACAGGTGCCTTGGTGCTTTCGGCGACGCCGTAGTCGTGCAGGTGAAGGACGAATCTTCTGCTCCACCGAACTACTGCTCTCCCGCGTGGGGCCAGGTGTCGGGGCTCTGGGCAGGCACAAGTTTGTAGATGTCGTCCGAAGACCTCGACCATCTCATCATCAAATTTGTCGACCCGGATCCCTTGCCGCCTCGCCCACAGCCCCAGGTGCACGGCGGCCCGTAGGTGGTTCTCAATGGTCCCCGGCGCATAACCTTCGCGGTCAAGCTGCGCAGTGAATTCGTCGAGATGCGGTCCGATGGGAAGGCCGCGAATCAGCCCCACATCGGCGATGTCTTTGAAGTATGTCGCAAGCATGTTGAACTCCTTGTTGGTTGAGCCGACCTTCGACTCGAGCAACAAGGACATCCGAGGGGGCAAGGTTATGCGGAGCTCACACCACGCGCCTCGCAGAACGACTACGGTGAGGCTTCCGGAGGGTCTGCATAAAGCCGCGCTCCGCTGAATACCACTTATGCCAAGCAACGCATAAGTGGTACTACCAGGCCCGCGATCAGGTCGACCCGGTGGCGGCCCTGCGCCGCCAG
>CAYVQL010000705.1:0-2175 GCA_964454135.1 uncultured Enterobacterales bacterium
ATCGGCTTTCAACCTTGGCAATGCATCGGTTGGCCGCAAGGATGACCGAGCCCCCCCTAGTACAGCTGGGCCAGGTTCTCCAGGTAGGCCAGGTTGTCGCAGCTGGCGGCCTCCCACTGGGCCAGGGCATCGAGCAGGTCCCCGTCCGCGTGCAGCACCAGCCAGCCCGATCCGATGGCATGCGCGGCAGCCACGCAGCGTCGCTCCTCGGCCGCCAGGCAGGTCGCGTCGCCCGGCTCCACCGACGCCGCGCTGGCGTAGCCGATGGCCTGGATCCCTTCGCTCAGCACGTGCTCGCCGATGTCCTGTGCCGTGCCGTCCTGCGAGCCGCCCTCGATGTACATGCTGGCGCCCAGGTCCCAGACCAGCTGGTTGAGCACCTCGGGATTCAGCAGGCTGGTGTTCTCGCCCACCGCGACCACGACACCGCCCCTCTCCGCCATGGCGTAGATCTGGGAACGCTCCAGGGACGAGAAGTGGTCGCTCGAGTCGGAATAGCCAGGGGCCGACAGCAGCAACAGGCGCAGATCATCCAGCGTCTCGGGCCACTGGGCGCTCTGCAGCACCTGCAGGCCGGCCTCGCCCAGGTGCTGGATCGTCTCGGCATGGCTGAGCTCGCCCTGCACCTCTTTGGGACCCACCCCGCTGCGCCCATGAAAGACCAGGGCGCCAGCTGGCAGGTCGCTGCTGCCGATGCCGCTGTCCGGGGTCAGCGCGAGCTCGTCCTCTTGCGCGCCGGCTCCGCAGGCGGCACCGACCAGGAGGACAGAGATGAACGAACGTCGCATGGATTCCCTGATCGCTACGGATCGCAGGCGCCTTTGAGGCACTCGAAGCTCGCGTCGTCGCCGTAGTCGTAGGCCGTGTAGCTCTCGTGGAAGACGATGTCGTAGGTGACGTTGTCCTCCGTGCTCTCTCCCCAGTCGCAGGTGTCGGAGATCAAGCTGCTATCGTCCGTCTCGATCCAGGCGGCTCCTCCCCAGTCGGCGACGTTGGCATAGACGCCGGCGTCGGTCTTGGTGCTGCCGGTGCAGGTGACGGACGATTCGTCCAGCACCAGCCCGCCGCCGACCGCCTCGGAGGCAGCGTTTTCGACCAGGTTGTCGTAGATGGCCGTTCCATCCAGGACGACTTCGGACTCGCTGAGGGCCAATCCGCCACCCCACGCGTTGGCCGTGTTGGCGCTCAGATCGCAGTCGTACAGCTGAAGCGCCCCTTCCGCCGCCGTGGCTGCGCCTCCGCCGTAAGCGTCGTTGTCCATCAGCTGGCTGTCTGTCAGCTCGGCGCTGCCGCCATACTGGTAGAAGCCGCCGCCGTGGTCCGCCGCCGTGTTGCCGCTGAACAGCGCGTCCTGCAGGGTGGAGGTGCTCTCGGACAGCAGCAGGCCGCCCCCCGAGGTGGCGGCGATGTTGGTGTCGAGCTCCACCTGGTCCGCACTGAACGTCAGGGAAGACAGGTAGGCGCCAGCTCCGTACTCGGCGTCGTTTTCGCTAAGCGTCACGTCGTAGAGCGTCAGGGTGCCGCCTTCCTGGTAGATGCCGCCCCCCAGGCTGCCCTCGTTTCCTTCGATGATGCAGCTGGTCAGGCTCAAGGACAGGCCGTGGCTGCTGCTGATGCCGCCGCCGGCGTAGCCAGCGCCCCTGCGCACGGTCAGACCTTCCAGGTCCAGGCTGTCTGCGTTCTTGGTCACGGCGATCACCTGGTCGATGCGATCGCCGCTGAGGATCGTGGTCTCCGCGCCGGAGATGCCCTGGATGGTGAGATCGGCGGCGCTGACCGCCAGGTTGACGTTGTAGACGCCATCGCAGAGGTAGAGCGTGCCGTCCATGGTCAGGTTGATGTCAGCGGACTTGGAGGTCGAGCCGCTGCCCATGGTGCTGGTCAGGTCGTAGACCGTGCCGTCGTCGGCGATGAAGGTGGCCAGGTTCGAGGCGTCGACAAAACCGTCGCAGTCGTTGTCGACGCCGTCGCAGAGCTCGCTGGCGTCGGGGTTGATGTCCGCATCCGAGTCGTCGCAGTCGATGAAGCTGTCGGTGTAGCCGCTGGGCCTCTCGCAGGCCCGTGTGGTGGCGCCGCTGTCGCCGAAGCCGTCGCCGTCGGCGTCGCGATACCAGGTGAACGCGTCGGCGGCGTCTTCGTCGATTTCTTTGTCGCAGTCGTCGTCGATGTCGTTGC
>CAYVQL010000706.1:0-2167 GCA_964454135.1 uncultured Enterobacterales bacterium
TCAAGGCGGGCGCCGCGAGTTTCAATCCCCACCTTCACGGGGCAGGGGCCGCAGCCGGCATGGTCAGGCGTGGCGCGGCATGGCTTGTCGTGGCACGTTTCAATCCCCACCTTCACGGGGCAGGGGCCGCAGCTGCGGGCCCCAGGAGTGGGCCTCCCTCGTGCCCTCTCGGACACGATTTCGGAGACCTCCTCCAAAAAGTCTTGACAATCCAAACTCTCTCCGATGAGATTACGCAACCCACTGATGTTCCTACCATTTTCATTGCGGAGACCTTACGGGCGAACCTCCGTTTTCACAGAACTGCCGACATTCCCGCAAGTCGGACGACTATTGTCCTCCAAGCGTGCGACAAGGTCAAGGAACTCGGGAGGCAGAAGCCTTGGCGGCTGCGGCCCATCGAGGTTCTATGGAGACTCCGCTTGCATGTCAAAGAGCGGCGCGACCCTGGAGGGCCCGCGTGAGAGTGTCCCATCCAGGGCTTCTCCTGGCAAGACGCCACGCTCGGCGGCTCGGCGGTCGTAGCCGCGGCGAGCCAGGCGCCGGATCTGCTCGGGCGTCCGCCAGAGGCGGAAAAACGCCACTGCCCGCACGGCACCCCCGTTGGCGTCCATTCGGTGAAAGCCGCAGTCCGCCCGCCCAGGAGAAGGACCATGCCTGCTGCGAAGACGACCCCGCCCATACCCGCGGCCGCTTGCAAGAATCGCTCCCCTGGGCCACCTGTCCAGTCTGCCGCCCCCAAGGTCTTGCAGACCTTCCTGACGCCCACGGCGCTGCGCGTCGCCTGGGACGCGGTGGGGCCGCGGGCGAACGCGGGCGTGGACGGTGTGGATGGGCGCTGCTTCCAGGCCAACCTGGACCGCAATCTCCAACCCACCCTGTGCGATCGCGCGCTGCAGCGGAGCATTCTGGCCGCGGTCACGCCACGGGTGGAGTGCGTGCTGCACGACAAGGTGTACGGGTTTCGCCCAGGGCGCTCGCCGCGCACGGCTGTGGCCTGCCTGGCAAGGCAGCTCTCCGGGAGCGGGGCCGGAGACCTGGTGCGGATCGATATTCACGAGTTCTTTGATCGCCTGGACCATCGCCAGGTGCTCCAAACGGCCACCAACCGCTGGGACGATCCCGACTGGCTGCACCTCTCCAGCCGCAAGACCCTGGTGGTCGCTCCCCGCGAGGGCGCGGTCCTGCCCTGGCTCGGCGGGCTGCTGGTGCGGGAGCGGGGCTCCGTCAGGTGGAAGAAGGTCCGCACCAGGCGTTCCTAGAAGAGCCACGGATCCCTCCTGTCCTCCACGGCCTCGGCCGTGCCCAGCAAGATGGTGCTCTCGGCACAGGCGGAGCAGAGCAGGTAGATGCGCACCGTGTCGTTCTCGAGGTCGACCGTGGCCTCCACCAGCTTGATGATCTGGTCCAGCCTGTGCGCGCTGACGTTCCCCTCGAACACGCTCTGCTGCACGTGCACCAGGTGCTGGGCCAGGCGGCGCTGCAGCCGCGCGCGGCGCGAGCCCTGGCTGATGTCGTAACAGAGCAGCAGGTACAGCTGTCGCTTCATGCCCGCCACCTGAAGGGCTGGTAGGCCTCTTGCTTGCCCTCCACCACCCTGGCCAGCGCTCTTGCCTGCAGGCGCAGGATCTCCCGCAGCTCGTATCGCCCCTGCTGCCCGGGATGATAGACCCGCTGGCGCAGGCGCCGGCTCCAGGCGGTCAGCACCACCCCTCGGCCCACGGGCCCCAGGTGCACGGCACGGCCGCGCTCCTCGTCCTCCTTGTCTGCTTCATCATCATCGGGCGCGCCAACCAGCGATAGATCCACCTTGGGATCCACGAAGTCCTCAGGAGCGAGCTGCCTGCGATTGAAGAGCCCCAGCACCAGCCCGTCCACCAGCGGGCGCCACTCCTCGGCCAGGTCGAAAGCCAGGGCTTCGCGGCCCCGCCCCGCATCATGCAGAAAACCGACATAAGGGTCGAGGCCGGCGGCGCGGGCAGCATGGGCGACGCGCTCGCAGAGCAAGGTGTAGAGGAAGGAGAGCGCAGCGTTGACCGGATCGCGCGGCGGCCGCTTGGTGCGCCGCTCGAAGGAGAAGAGCGGATTGCGCAGCCCCAGCCCCAGCACCCGGAAGTAGGACCGCGCGCCATAGCCCTCGATGCCCCGCAACACGTCGAGATCCTGG
>CAYVQL010000707.1:0-2163 GCA_964454135.1 uncultured Enterobacterales bacterium
CGTTTATTCGTGCCCCGAGCCAGCGGGGGAGCCGCCCCGTGTTGTTCTCGGCCGCGATCCTCTCTCCCTCTGGGTTAAACACGACAGCCCACCTGTCCGTCAAGTGAATCCACACGCCGGGTCGCTCGAAGGACTCCCCGACAAGACCCATCTCTCGAAGCTCGTGCAGACCCTGTACGACTGCTTCTCGCTCGTCTGGTGGCACGTCGTCCTCGGGAACTAACTCGCCCCTCCGCCCCATCAACAACAGCGTCACTACCTGCGACTGCGTGACCTTGTGGGGCACCCACCGACGATCCTGCTCAATCGAAGCCGGAGACACTGGCTCGGCGTCCCACAGGTGGTAGTTCCAACCACGGCCCGACTCGTCAAACCGGGCATCAACGAGCCGGTTCCACGCCTCGACATCTCGGTCATCACCGAAGACGGTGGAGCCAACGATGCCCCTGTCGCAGAGTCGTCCCCAGAGCACATCAAGCAGGAGGTGAGCCGTAGAACGTCCACCAGTCGTAGACAGGATGGGCCAATAGCTTTCGTCATCCCACACGCCGAGCCACGGCATCCCGTTGCCCTTTCCGACGGCAAATGCCCGGTTCATGACGAGATGCGGCAGGCTCATCGGGCCATAGCCTTGCTTGCCCACAATGGACTCAAGATATCCGAGCACTCCCCGACGGAAGGTCTTCTCCGACTTGAAGCCGTGGTATCCGAGCAAGACCCGCACGGGCCTCGCCATCTCCACAACAAGCAGGTGGTAGAGCTGCTGTTCCTGAGGTGGCATCGCGGCGATGACGTCTGCGAGCGGAGACCGGGTGATCGCCTGGAAGCGTCGTCGGACCGACTCGTACAAGTGCTCCGGAGCCTCGGCGTTCTTGAGGCCCATCACGCTCAACAGGTTGTCGTACCCCTCGGCGAGTTTCTCGCTATGAAGGCTCTTCTTGACCTCGATGACCGCGAGGACGGAGTCGAGGTCGCAGACCTCAGCATCGGTGTGGGGTACGGGTTCGCCCTTGCCGACCACGATCATGCAGTCGATCTGCTTTGACGTCTTACCTTCTTCATCTCGGACGAAGCCATGGCTGACTCTGAGGTCGGCATCAGGCGGGATCACAAGATCAAGTGTAGAGCGGGTCAGGCCCTCGTACATGTCTCCGATGGTCGGTGGGTGCTTGATGTCGCTCGCGTCCAGCACCTTCTGCTCTCGATCAAGAACAGCTTCCAACAGGCTGGCGACACTCTTGATCACGACACCTTCTATGGAACGGCCACGTAGGACGGAAGCATTTCCTCGGGCACGCCGCCCCAGCATCCAGGGCACAATCCGATAACCACAGTGGTGGACGCCACGGAGACGAGTTCTCGCCTACAGTCAGGGCACGGCAACTCCGGCCCCTTGCCTGGCGGCCAAGCATACCGGCCACAAGTGGGCGTCCCGCACCAGAATACAGTGTAGGTCACCGGGTGCAGAACGGGCTCCAAGCCGTGATGCCGACACTCGTTCATCTTCGCTCCTCCAGTCTGATCTCGTACCACTCCTCACCGGCCTCGACATCGCCAACGACCTTCCGGGCGATGATCTCCACCACCTCCACGTCGTCGGTGATCATGGCCCAGGCGTTCGGCTGGACGTGCTTGACGGCCTCGTCGGCCCACCTGGGCTCCCGGTCCCAGGGGGTATTCGGGTGGACCACCTGCAGGCCATCGAGGACTCCGGTGATGAAGTTGTCGAGGTCGCCTACGGAGCGGTCGTTCCGAGCCAGGTGAAGCGTGAGGGACAGCCTGATGTCCCGAGCGAGGAGTGGCCTGCCGCCGAGTACCTCCTCTGCGGCAAGACGAAGTGCGATGACTCGGTCGACCTCGGGGTCCTTTCGCCACATCGAACTCGCCCCATCCTTCTTCGGGGGTAGGCAGGGGACGGTGAACATGATGGGCCCGTTCATCAGCCAGGAACCTCCCAGATGGGCGACTTCCGATGGCCCTGGTCTACGAGTTCCACCAAGTGTGGAGCCGTGAGACCCGAGCCTTGAGGGATTCTACGTCGGTGGCATGAGCTGGACCACGGGCTCCAGGCCACCGATAGCCCGCTCCTTCTACCCATACGGATAGCGTGAGCAGGGGCACAGCTCCGTCAAGAGACCAAGCAAGACCGAGCCACCACTTCTT
>CAYVQL010000708.1:0-2125 GCA_964454135.1 uncultured Enterobacterales bacterium
GCCCCAGCCCGAGCTCGAGGCTGTGGGGGTTCCTCTCCTTTTCCGTCTCAGGCGGCGCCTCGTCGACCGCGGCGCGGACAGGCCTGGCCGCGAGCAGCGACGCCAACCAGAATCCAGCCCAGGCGATTCTCACGTTCCGTCCTCCGTGATGCTCACCTGAGCATAGCAGACGGTCAGCCCTGGGGACAGCGGTGACCAGGCTGCTTCCTTGATCCCTGCGCCTGGATGATCCGCGTGGAGGGAAGGCCGACTGTCCCCGGGACCAGATGCCGGCAGGTCGTCCCGGCCGCGAATGTCACACCATGTAACTTCGTTTTGACGATTTTCAGGACCCACCGGCGACCAAGGCCGGGATGCCGCACAGACATGCCCGCTCCAGGCCCCCACCGCCCCCAGAAGCTCATCTGAGGCCCTCTTCCACCCCCAGAAGCTCCCAATCACCCCAGAACCCATCCTGACGCCCTCCAGGAGACCGAAAAACCGCATGTTAAAGGATCTAATCCAACAATGTAGGAGGATCGCCATGGAAGGCCCCCTGACCCACCTCTCCGACGAAGACCTGCTCGATCAGCTGAAGCACTTGTTGAACAAGGTCAACCGCAGCACCGCGCAGCTGCTGCTGCACCTGGGCGAGGTCGACGCCCGCAAGCTCTACGCCACTGCGGCCTGCTCCTCCATGTTCACCTACTGCGTCACCCGCCTCGGCCTGTCGGAACCCGCCGCCTACAAACGAATCCAAGCCGCCCGCGCCGCTCGGCGCCATCCCGTCCTGCTCGAGCTGCTTGCCCAGGGCCGGCTGCACCTGGCCGGCATCGTCCTGCTGGCCCCCCACCTGACCCAAGACAACCGCGAAGAGCTGCTGCAAGCATCCTGTGGCAAGAGCAAGCGCCAGATAGCGCAGCTGCTGGCCGACCGCGCCCCCCAGCCCGATGCACCCACGCGCATCCGCAAGCTGCCGCGGCCTCCAGCCACGCGGCGCCCTGCCGGCAACGCCAACGCCCAGCAAACCGCGCCGCCCATGCCAGCCCAAGCCGAACCCGAGGCCGGCCAAGCGCCACAGGGGCCCGACACGCAGCAAGGCGCGGCAGCGGCCTCCGCTCCCGCCGGGCCAACACCGCAGGCAACACCCCGCACCAACCAACCGCAGAACCAGCAGCGCTCCCGAACCAGCATCGACCTGTGGTTCGCCAATTTCCGATCCCAGGCGCACGACGGTGGATATCTGCGAGGTGCATGGAGAGGCCCACCGCAGACCCAGGAGGCGGATCGCCTTGCCAAGGTGGCCGCACTCAGTCAACTTGACCTGATGTCCCAACTTCTGTTCATCCTCGCGGGCAGCCTTCCCGCTCTCCTCCGCAGCCGCGCCGATCTAACCATCGAGAACATCGCCCTTCGCCAGCAGGTTGCGGTGCTCAAGGGAAAGCGGCCCAGGCCACGCCTGTCCTCGGCTGACAGGCTCTTCTGGGTGCTGCTCCGTCGGTGCTGGTCCGGCTGGGAGAACGCGCTGCATATCGTCCAGCCTGCAACCGTCGTGCGATGGCACCGGGCAGGTTTTCGGACCTTCTGGCGCTGGAAATCGCGCCGTGGGCGACCGGGCCGCCCTCGGGCGGACAAGGAGATCCGCGACCTGATCCGCCGCCTGGCCCGAGAAAACCCAACGTGGGGCGCGCCACGGGTGCATTCCGAGTTGCTGATGCTCGGCTTCGAGGTCTCGGAGCGGACGGTGTCGCGCTACATGCCCAAGAGGCCGGCACCGAAGGACGTGGTCGAGCGATGGAAGACCTTCCTGCTCAACCACCAGGAAGCCATCGCCGGCATGGACTTCTTCACCGTACCGACCGCGACCTTCGATGTTCTGTACGTCCTCTTCTTCATCCACCACGACCGTCGGCGCGTGTTGCACTTCGGGGTCACACGCCATCCGACGGCGACCTGGGTGATACGGCAGCTCCGAGAGGCCCTCCCCTTCGACGAGGCCCCTCAGCATCTCATCTTCGACCGAGACAGCACGTTCAGCCGGGCGGTCATCGGCGTGATTCGGTCTTTCGGCATCACACCTTCGCCAACCGCGTACCGATCGCCCTGGCAAAATCCGGTAGCCGAAAGGTGGATCGGCAGCGTACGC
>CAYVQL010000709.1:0-2120 GCA_964454135.1 uncultured Enterobacterales bacterium
CGGGCACCTCGTCGCGCCTCCATGCACGCTCGGCTCCCGCGCTGGGAGCCAACAGGGCCGTGAAGAGGACGAGGAGCGCCAGTGCATGGGGGGACATGGAACAGCATTATGGCATGGTGAGGGGTGCGCGCGGACCTGCGCAAAGGACCGACGTCGTTATCTCAGCGTCCGCCTCTGGCCCGAAGCAGGTCCGTCAGTTCGGCACGGTTTGGCATCTCTGCGAGCGCTTGGGCTGACAGAAATGGGCGCAGGTCGGCCTCTATTCGATCCCAGTCGAGAGCTTCGAGCCGCTCACGCACAGCGAGCGCCCAGTTCTCGCGGGTCAGATGGGTGCCGCTCCAGCCGGATTGCTCGAGCGCGGCGTTCAGCATCACGAGGTTTGGCTCCGGCCAGTCCGTGGCGGTGAGATACCAGGACAGATCGAAGATGTCGCGACCCTTCTGAAAGCGCCGTTGTAGTACGGCATGCAGCTTGCCCGCCAACAGGGAGGCGCGATCGTGATGCTGCAGCCTGAGGGTGACGAAGCGCCTTAGGAGCGTGGTCTCCAGGCGCGCCCCCACGGGCGGGCGTGTATCCACCTCGAGCTTGATGGAGAGCACCTGCGTGGCGTGGGGCGACAGGCCCAGCTCATGCAGAAGCCCGGGAAATCGAACGAAGGCGCTGTGAACCACCCTGTCTTCCCGCAGCCGCAGCTCGACAGCGTATGTCTCGGCCACCAGATCGGCCTTCACCGCCGTCAGGAAACGGCGCAGATCGTAGTGCTCCGGTCTCTGCTCCAAGGCGAAGTCCAGGTCCTCCGAGTAGCGCTCGATGCCGTAGAGGAAGCGCAGGGCGGTGCCGCCGTGGAAGGCGAGCGGGATCATGGCGCCCGAGCGTTGCAGGCTGCTCAGAATCCTGGCTTGCAGGTATTCTCTCGTCAGATTGCGCCCCAACCAGGTGCCAGAAGCGGAGGTGACGAAGCTCCTCAGGTGGTCCTTCATAGCGCTGCATACCCCTCTGAGTCTTCTCGGACGAGCTGGTGGATGCCTGCGCTGGCGCGGATGAGCTTCGGGCTGCCGGTCCGCTGTGCCATGGCCTCCAAGCGCGACAGCTGGAGCTGCTCGAGGTTCTGGAGGCGCAGGTGCCTCAATGCCTCGAGGTTGTCCGAGCCGGCTTGCAGGTGGACGAGGTCGAGCAGGGCTTTTTCGGGCCGGGCGAGCAGACAGTCCTGGCCATTGCCCAGCTCCACTGGCTCGTATCCATGGAAGAGCGCGCTCTTGACGTGACGAAACACGAAATCTCCGAGCGGCGTGTCGTAGCGGGCAGGCCTTGCGGTGGTGACGCTGGTCACCTGGTACAGGCGCTCGGGGATCATGGCGTAGTGGGCCAAGGCCGCCTGGCAGCTCACAAAGGAAGCCCGCACCAGGCGATTGGCGACCAGGAAGGGATGGGGATGCGCCTTGCGGTAGGGGGGCGCCAGGGAGAAGAGCCCCCTGCGGATCTTGATGATGCGTCCTGCACGCGCCCAGCGGGAAAGTTGCCGGTGGATATCCCTCTTGTCGACGTCGCCGGCGAGTAGCAAGCCGGTCTCGAAGACTGGCTCATTCGCCACGATCTCTAGCAGTTCTTGGAACTTCATTCGAACAACATGCCATATATGGCATGTTGGCGCAACGCGCTTTGGGTTTGTGCGCCGCGGTGGTGGTCACTCTGTAGTGAGTTACTTCCCTGCCATGGAGGTCAGCATGCCTGAAGAAAATGACGTGCGCGTGGTCGTGGAAGACGATCGGACCGGCATGAGCCCCGAGGCCCTGCGCCGCGCCGTGCTGGATCACCTGCGCTTCACGCGCATCAAGGACCTGCGCTCCGCCACGCCGCTGGACGTGTACCACGCCCTGGCCCACGCAGCGCGCGATCGCCTGGTGCACCGCTGGATCCAGACCAAGCGCTGCTACGCGCGCCGCAACGTCAAGCGCGCCTACTACCTCTCGGCGGAGTACCTGACCGGGCGGCAGCTGGCCAAGAACCTGCTGAACCTGGACCTGTTCGAGCTGGCCCGGTACGAGCTGGCCCAGTACGAGCTGGATCTGCAAGACATCATCGAGCAGGAAGAGGATCCGGGCCTGGGCAACGGCGGCCTG
>CAYVQL010000710.1:0-2113 GCA_964454135.1 uncultured Enterobacterales bacterium
GGCCGCCAGCGCTGCGCCTACCACCAGTTGCCGCGCCAGCGGCTTTGTTCAACTGATCGATGAGACGATACGCGTCGCGACGATGAAGAAGCGCTCGAAAAAGGCGCGCCCCTTACTCACCCACCATCATGTACCGCAGCACCGTCGTCATCCCGCTGTCGACGTTCTCCGCCACCCTGAACGACGCGAAGACCACCCGGCCCTTGCCGGCGCCGAAGGATACCAGGAGCGGACGCGCGGGGAGCGCAGTGGTCTCGGTGCCCTCGCGGTAGGTCACATCGGCGCTCAGGTGCACGGTCACGCTCTCGTCCACGGCCTCGATCACCGGCCAGACCGGAAGGCCCAGGTCGATGTCCAGACGCTCCGTGCCCAGCAGCTCGGCCAGCGCGGCGTCGTCGACGCTGGCCTGGACCTGCTCGTCCTCGCCCTTCTGCGCGGCGTCGGGCACGCTGTCGTCGCCGACGAAATCGATGGGCGCGTCCCAGCTGCGCTCGACCGCGTCGTAGGCCCAGTCGCTGGCGTAGAGCGCGCCGCCGCGCTCCACGAAGTCCTGGATGTTGTCCCGCAGCGCCTCCACCTGGCCCTTTTCATCCGAGCCATCCGTGTCGTAGAGGAAGTCCTCCTCCACATGCCCGCCGTTGAGGAAGAGCAGCTCGTAGGCGTCCAGGGCGCCGCCGGAGCCGAAGAAGGAGAGCAACCCAGCGCGGTCCTGCCCGTCCAGCACATCGACGTCGGAAAAGCCCAGCTCGGCCAGCAGCACCTCGAAGCGGTCGTAGCTGCCCGAGACCACCAGCACGTCGATGTCGAAGGGGTCAAAGCACTCCGGCTTGTCCAACTCTGCCACGGTTCCCTCCTCCACCCAGACGCGGTGGCTCTCCACCACCTGGCCGCCGTGCTGCACGAAGACCTCGTACTCGAAGCCCAGGGGCAGATCCTGCAGCAGCCAGTAGCCCTCGCGGTCGCTGAAGACGCTGCGGCTGTCGTAGGCCTGACCCGCGACGTCGCGCAGGTAGGTGTAGACCTGGGCGTCGGCCAACCAACCAGTCCCGGAAGGGTCGCAGGTCCAGCCGGCGATGCCGCCACCAGCGGAACCGGCGCCTTCGTCCACGTCGACGAAGGCCGACTCGATGCAGCTGCAGAGGAGCAGGGGGATGGCGAACCTGGAAGCGTTCATGTCGGAGTCCCTCACCATGCCGAAAACTCTCTCTTCATCTTGCACTGCCCACGACAGCTTCGCAAGGGTGGATGCCCCTTTGATCCCATGATTTTATGGTCGATGGAGGACGAAAGCCAGGGCGGGAGGCCAGCTGTGTCTCCTGCGAGACGCCAGCTCAAGCGCCCTCCATCCATCGCTCGTCAGCCACCAGCTTTTTGGGCGCGCTCAAGCGCCCTCCATCCATCACTCGTCAGCCACCAGCTTTTTGGGCGCGCTCAAGCGCCCTCCATCCATCACTCGTCAGCCACCAGCTTTTTGGGCGCGCTCTAGCCACAACTTGAGGGAGGCCTTCGGAAAACGCGCTCCATCGCAGCCCACCCAGGACCAGCAGCCGCAGACGCCGCACTGAGCGCCAGCTGATGGAGCGCTGGTTGACGCAGCGGTGATGGGGCGTGGCATGGGCGCGGGGCTTCGAACGGGATCCGGGGCCAGTCGCGGACCGATGGGCTCAACTCTAAATGTCACACCATGTAACTTCGCTTTGACGATTTCCAGGCCCCACAGACGACCGAGGCCGGAATGCCCTCCGGACACGCCCGTCACAGGCCCTCACAGCCACCTGGACGCCTTCGCAGGCCCTGCTCCACCCCAAAAAGCTCCCAACCACCTCAGGACCCATCCAGACGCCCGACAGAAGACCATAAAACCGCATGTTAAAGGATCTAATCTCACAAAGAACGGACGCTGCCATGGACGGCCCCCTGACCCACCTCTCCGACGAAGACCTGCTCGACCAGCTCAAGAAGCTGCTGAAGCAGGTCAACCGCAGCACCGCGCAGCTGCTGCTGCACCTGGGCGAAGTCGACGCCCGCAGACTCTACGCCGCCGCGGCCTGCTCCTCAATGTTCACCTACTGCGTCACCCGCCTCGGCCTGTCGGAACCCGCCTCCTACAAAC
>CAYVQL010000711.1:0-2092 GCA_964454135.1 uncultured Enterobacterales bacterium
GAGACCTGGTGCGACTACATCAACCTGCTCGCGCGCGGGCACGAGGACTGCGACGGACTGGCCGCGGCGCGAGCGGGCGAACTCATGGCCCGGGGCTACCGCGCGCTGGAGCCCGGCGACGGCGGCTACAAGTCAGCGCGGCGCCGCCGACTGCGGTCCATCAGGGCCCAGACCATGCTTCGCACGCGGACCCGCCACGGCAAGCCGGGCCTGTACCACGTGGTGGTGCGCTACCGAGTGGCCGGCCGGTGGTATCGGGACGACCCCAGCGCGCGGCTGGGCATGTACGACGCACCGCGGAAGCCGAGGTGAGCCCATGGGACTGGTACGGGCGATCTCGCTGAGGAAGTGGAAAGGGAGAGCAACAGCCATGACAAGCGATGAACTGGGACGAAGGCGGCGACCGCGCAAGCGTAGCCGTGTGGAAGGTCGACCGCGGCGTCGGCCACACAAGCGCAGCTCGGTGGAGGGCCCCCCGCGGCGCCGGCCGCCGCGGCGCAGCGTGGGCGTGGAGGGGCAGCCCAGGCGCAAGCCGTGGAGCCGCTCGGCCAAGCTGGGCGAGAACATCGAGGTCCGGGCCAAGGCTCCGTACCGGGCCGCGTCCATGGAGGTCCGTCCGGGCCTGTACGTGGTGGGAGAGCTGCGCGGCGACGATCTGGACTTCGGCGCCGGTCTGAACCTGTCCAAGCACCTGCTCAGCGCAGCGAAGTCCGGGGTCAAGGCCCTGGAGTCCAAGAGCGGCAAGAGCAAGAAGCGCAGGAGCAAGTACACGCGGCGTCTGGCCGTGCTGCAGCAGCGCGAGCAGGCCATGGTCATCCGCGAGCACCGCCTGCGCCAGCGCGAGGAGCGCCTCGAGCGCTTCGAGCAGTGGCTCAGGCGGGTCCTGCCGTCGGGCTCGGCGGAGTCGTCCCGATCGCCATTCCAGCGCAAGGCCGCTCCGTGGATGGGCGCCGAGGGCGAGTTCGACGAGGACCTCGCCGGTATCGCCGACATCGGCGACGACGAGCCATACAGCCTCGCTCGCCTCATGGCCGAGTGGCACGCGGACGACGAGTAGGAGAGGTGGACCATGGCGAGCTGGACGGACATCAAGCAGTGCTGGTCGGACGGGTGGAAGGCCATGCACCGCGCGGCCCTGAGCAAGCTCGGTGCGGCGATCAAGGCCAACCCGGGCAAGTTCAAGCCGCAAGTCGAAGCCACGCTCGCTGACCTCAAGGCCGCCCGGACCCACCTCGAGCGGATCAAGGCGCAGATCCCCCGGCTTCCGGACGCCGAGTCCAAGCGCAAGTACGCGGCCGTCTTCCAGGCGGGCTGGAAGCGCTACCACGAGCTGGCTGCGGGCCTGTACGCCGATGCCGAGCAGGCTCAGCAGCCACAGGTGGGTGGCGTGATCATCCCGCTTCTGGTGGTGGCGGGAATAGCGTTCGGAGTCGCGGCCATCGCGTGGGCCGTGGCGTCGCGCGAGCACTCCAAGAACCTGCGCGAACAGACCGCCCTGGCCGACCACGAGCTCACCGCACGCGTCGAGGCCAGCAAGGAGGGCCGCGTCCTGCAGGAGACGACCCTACCGGAGCAGCCGGCTGCGGCGTCACTCCTGCCAGTGGCAGCGCCAGCAGTGGGCTCGAAATCCAAGGTGGGGCTGGCCCTGGTCGGCGTGCTGGCCCTGGCCGCAGCGGGCCTGGCTGTGCCGATGTTCCTCAAGAGGTAACCAGGCAACGCCTGGAGGTGCCGGTCAACGACCGGAGGTGAGAGATGGCGACCAAACGAACCCAGTTCCGGCTCTCCATCCTCGGCAACACCGAGGACGTGCCGCGGATGATCCGTGGGTACGGTCGCCTGGTGTCCGGCGAGGTGGCCGTCGTGCTGCGCCCGGCCGAGCGCAAGGCGTTGCTGGTGCGGATCGCCACACCCGACGAGGCCCTTGTGTGGGAGGCGGACGGCGCCGCAGACCACCTGCAAGCTCCCGAGCGAGTCGTTCCTGCTGCCCAAGCCGTGAAGCTCGCCAAGGCCGCGCAGAAGCCCGCGCCCGCCAAGGGATCGGTCACGCTGCGCGGTACCTGGACCGGCATCTACGTGTGCGACGACGGCCGGC
>CAYVQL010000712.1:0-2088 GCA_964454135.1 uncultured Enterobacterales bacterium
TTCCTCGAGGCCTTATGAGTCGTTGTCGACGGCTTCGCAGACCTCGGCGGCGCCGGGATTGATGCCGGCGTCGGCGTCGTCGCAGTCCGTAGCGTCGGCCGTGTGCCCCGAGGGCTGCGTGCAAGCGTAAAGGCTGGAGGCGCTGTCGCCGAAGCCGTCGCCGTCGTCATCGGCGAACCAGGCTGTGGGGTCGCTGATCCAGGGATCCTCGTCGTCCGTCATGCCGTCGCAGTCGTTGTCCTTGCCGTCGCAGATCTCCGGGGCGTAGGGGTACACGCTGGGATCGGCGTCGTCGCAGTCGACGCTGCTGTCGATGCCGTCGCCGTCCGCGTCGGCTGCGGGGGCCTCACCGCTGTCGGCGGCGGGTGTCCTGTCGCCGGGATCGGGCTGGCAGGCTGAGAGGAAGAGCAGGACCAGGGTCAGCGGGTTGGGCCCGGCACGTCCGGGCGGGCGGGTCATGGCGTAGGGGAGGATTCCGTTGTGCATGCCTCGCACTCCCTTCGCCAGGTCCAAAGGGTGCAGGGTATCAGATCCCCACGTCACCGAAGACCACGTAGGCGGCTCCGGCGTCGGTGCCGCCGTCGATGTTGAAGTGGGCTCCGATCAGGAGATCGTCGAGCCCGTCCTGGTTCTGGTCGCCAGCCCGCGCCACGGCGCCCACCTCGTCGCCAGCGGACTCGCCCGTGAGCTTCACGTCCGCGTCGGTGAGAGAGAGGGTTCCGGAGGAGGGGCCCAATACCAGGTATGTGCAGCCCGCGTTCGAGCCGCCCTCGTCGTCCCAGGATGAGCTGATCAAGATGTCGTCGCCGCCGTCACCGTCTACATCTCCGGCGGAAGAGAAATACTCCCCGGCGTAGTCGCTGCTGCTCTCCCCCAAGAAGAGGGCCTGCGAGCTCGACAGGGAGGAGCTCCCGCCAGTGATCGGCCCATGCAGCAGGTAGGTGATGCCGGCGTCGGTGGATCCTGCATCGGCATAGGGAGCTCCGACCAGAGAATCGGCGTAGCCATCGGCGTTCACATCGCCGGCGGCCGAGATCCATTGCCCCGCGTAGTCGCTGCTGTTTTCGCCCAGGAGCTTGGCCTCGGAGTCCGCCAGGTCGCCCGACTGCTCCACGGGACCCAAGACGAGGTAGGCCGCTCCCGCTGCGCTGCCCCCGTCGTCGTCTCCGTAGGCCCCAACGAGGAAGTCGTCGTAGCCGTCGCCGTCCGTGTCGCCTGTCAGCGCCACGGAGGACCCCGCGTAGTCACTGGCGGACTCACCATCGAGCGCGTAGCCCGCGTCAGCGGCGTCGATGCGGCCAGCGCTGACCGGTCCGTGGATCACGTAGACGGTGCCGGAGCTGGCCCCCGAGGAATCGGCCCCATAGGCGCCGATGAGCACATCGTCGTAGCCGTCGCCGTTCATGTCTCCGCCGCCGCCGACGGCATACCCGAGGTAGTCGGCCGGCGCGTCTCCGAGGAATGCCGTCGTGGCCGAGTCCAGCTGCATGCTCCCGCCGCTGGCGGGGCCCATGACCAAAAAGACGGTCCCCGAGTCCAGGCCTCCGGAGTCCGCCTGGTGGGCGCCGACCAGCAGATCGTCGTAGCCGTCGCCGTCCGTGTCGCCCGCGGTGAAGAGCCCGTCGCCGGCCCAGTCGGAGTTGTTGACTCCCGTCATGATGAGATCAGCGCTGGAGAGGTTGCCGTCCGCGGTCACCGGGCCGAAGAGGACGTAGGCCTTGCCGACGTCGAACTTGAGTCCGGAGTCGGCGTCGGCGCCCGAAGCGCCCACCAGCAGGTCGTCCATTCCGTCGCCATTGATGTCTCCGCCGAAGGCCACGCGGCGTCCAGCGTAGTCTGCGCTGTTCTGACCGGTGATCTTCACGTCAGCTCCGCTGAGGGAGTGGCTGCCACCCCAGCAGGTTCCCGGATCGCCGTCGCAGTCGTTGTCCACGCCGTCGCCGCAGATCTCCGTCGCACCGGGGTTGACGTCGTAGTCCGTGTCGTCGCAGTCGGAGGAGCTGGTCGTGTATCCCGTGGGCCGCGTGCAGGCCTCGGTGCTGGAGGCGCTGTCGCCGAAGCCGTCGCCGTCGGCATCGGCGTACCAGG
>CAYVQL010000713.1:0-2084 GCA_964454135.1 uncultured Enterobacterales bacterium
GAGGGAGACCGCCGCCATTCTGGGCGGGTTCAGGGCCAACGGCCGCGGACGAACTGGGCCGCCCCCGACCTCGACCCCTGTCGCCCGCAAACCGCGGAAGGTCGTCTCTGCGACATTCTGCGAAAACGTGAGCCAGATACCCACGTGCGAATGCCAGGCCCTTGAGGCCCTCTACACGAGCACAGACGGCGATAACTGGAAGGAAAACACAGACTGGCTGGAGACCACGACGCCCAGCCAGTGGCACGGGGTCACTATCGCCGACGGTCACGTGATCGAGATCTATCTTCCCGGCAACGAGCTCAAGGGCAGCATCCCGGCAGAGCTCGGCGACCTGGCCGGCCTGAGGCAGCTCGACCTCCTGGGGAACCAACTGAGTGGGGCGATCCCCTCGGAGATTCGCAAACTGACCAGCCTGAGCGTCCTCTCTCTGTCTCGCAACCAGCTGAGTGGGGGCATCCCCCCATGGCTGGGCGATCTGGCCAATCTGGAGATGCTCGGGCTGGACTGGGGGCCGGACCTCGAAAACGAGGGGTGCGAGGCGTGCGAGGAGGAGTGCGAGGAGGAGTGCCAACACCAGGTGGACCCCGTCCGCTGGCGGGAGTGGCAGCGACGCCGCCGGAGCATGCGCCCCCGGCGCGAGCAGCTGGAGGCCGCGTTCCCCCGCTGCCTGCGGGCGCTGAACAAGCGCTGCAAGCCCCTGCGCCAGCGGCGCCGGCCCGAGCTCGCCCGCAACATGACGCGGGTGGCGCGGCTGTTCGGGCTGAGCAAGGCCGAGGCCTCGGCGGTGTTGCTGCTGTACGCCGCCTCGGTGGACCGCCGCTTCGGCGGCATCTTCGAGGAGAACACCGGGTGGCAGCGGCGGCCGACCGCGGAGTTCATCGCCACGGCTCTGGGCATCGAGCGCGCCGAGGCCGCGCGCATCGTGCGTGACCGCCTGCCCGCCCTGGGCATGAGCGACCCCCGCGAGCGGGGCCTCATCGCCCTGTCCGACGAGATGCTCGACCTGGTGGAAAACCCCGATCCGGCCCAGATCGGCAAGGGCATGTTCCGGCGGCCGCCCCGGGAAAAGGTGCCGCTTTCGGCCCACGCCGTGGACCAGGCGGACGTGGCCTGCCTGCAGGCGCTGCTGGCCCGCCGCCCCGCGGAAAGCGGCACCCACCTGCTGCTCTACGGCCCGCCCGGCACGGGCAAGACCACCTTTGCCCGGGCTTTGTGCCAGAGCCTCGACGCCCCCGCCTACGAGGTGGCGCTGCAGGCGGACAACAAGGCAGTCAGCCGGCGCCTGGCCATCATGGCGTGCCTCAACGCCACCTGTGGGGACCGCAGCGGCGGCGGCAGCGTGGTCATGGTGGACGAGGCCGAATCCATCCTCAACACCGGCGGCATGTCCATTCCCGGCTTCCCCTTCCCCATGCCCGTGCTCGGCGAGGCCATGGACAAGGGCTGGCTGACCCAGCTCATGGACCGGCCCGGCACGCGCATGATCTGGATCGTAAACCGCACAACAGGGCTGGACCCGGCCGTCGAAAGGCGCTTTTCCCACAGCGTGGTGTTCCGTCCCCTGGGGCGGTCCCAGCGGGCGCGCATCTGGGACCAGGTGCTGCGGCGCCACGGGGTCAAGCGCATGGTGAGCGACGCCGAGGTCACGCGCCTGGCCGGCGAGTACGACATGGGCGTGGGCGCCATCGCCCTGGCCGTGGCCAAGGCCAAGGACGCCGTGGGCAAGGACCGCGCGACCTTCGCGCCCACCGTGCGGCGGCTGCTGGACGGTCACCGCACCCTGCAGACCGGGGGCGTGCGTGTCGACGCCGGCCGTGAGCGGGTCAGCGACCGCTTCACCCTCGACGGCCTCAACGTCTCCGGCGACCTGGACCGGCTGATGCGCAACCTTGTGTCCTTCGACCGCCACCTGCGCTCCGGCGCAACGCGCGACCCGCGCCAGCTCAACGTGCTGCTCTCCGGCCCGCCGGGCACCGGCAAGTCCGAGCTGGCGCGGTATCTCGCCGACCATGTTGACCGCCCCCTGCTCGTGCGCCGCGCATCAGACCTGTTCGACAAGTACGTGGGCGAGACCGAAAAAC
>CAYVQL010000714.1:0-2047 GCA_964454135.1 uncultured Enterobacterales bacterium
TCGTTGTCGGGCAGCCCGTCGCAGGTGTGCTCGGCCCCGGGGTAGATGTCGGCGTTGTAGTCGTTGCAGTCCTCGTCCTCGGTCCAGCCGTCGCCGTCCACGTCCACGCCGGTCTGGGCCGAATCGTCGTCCCCAGCCGAGTCGTCGTCGGCCGCGTCGTCGTCGTCGCCCGCCGAGTCGTCATCCCCGGCGGTGGTGTCGTCGTCGTCGGTGGGCGCGGTGTCGTCGTCGGCCGACCCCGGACATCCGGCGAGGAGCAACGAGACCAGCCCGATCCACAGATACCCGCGCATGTGGCTTCTCCGTGACGAACAGCCTACACCAAGTCCCCGGGGCTGCTCACGGGCGGCAGCGTTCATCATGTAGACTCCGACCGAGGAGGAGCCGATGAAGACCCTGGCCAGATGGATGACCCTCGCAGCCGTGGTGGCGGCCCTGATCGGACTGACCACCTCGCCGGCCCACGCCAAGAAGCGATCCGTGGGATCGCCCTCGGGCGCGTACACCCAGATCAACAAGGGGACGGTGGACCTGGGGTTCTTCGACAGCCTGCTGCTGCTGCGCCACTACAAGAGCGCGGCCAACGACTCGTCCACCCTGTACTTCGCCATGCTCGGTGGGTTCTCGCCGCGCTACTTCATCTCCAACAACCTGGCCATCGGCCTCAACCTCAACCTGTTCTACCAGCAGCAGTGGACCCACGAGGGCGAGCTCGAGGTCAACGCCAAGGACACGGGTTTCATCGGCCACGTGACCGTGCACTACTTCGTCGGCGTGGGGTCGAGCTTCTTCTGGAAGCCCGGCATCGGCGGCGGCGGCTTCTTCGGCAAGCACACCATCCCCCTGGACGGGGCGGGACTGCTGGCCCAGTCCAACACCTACGGCGGCTCCGTGCGCGTGGACCTTGGGTTCGCCTACTGGGTGGGCAAGAACTTCAACCTGCGCGCCGGGCCCGAGCTGCTGCTGCGCTTCGGCGTGGACCAGCCCGCCGACTCCGAGGGGCGGTCCTTCGCCTCCATCGACGCCGGCCTCTCCGTGGGGTTCGGCTACTCGTTCTGAGCCGCGGCCTCGAGCTTCTCGTAGGTCTCGTCGAACGCCCGCTCCAGGTCCCGCAGGTAGCTGCGCTGGGCGCCCATCGCCTCCACCACCTCGTCGAGGATGCGCTCCACCTCGCCCACCTCGCGCACCTCGATCCCGTCCAGGGCCGCCTCGACGGAGTCGGGTTGCTTGCGCCTCGCCCCGCCCGCGGTGAGCAGCCGTCCGAGGGCGCCGGCCGAGCTGCGCATGAGCGCGCCGCTGCCACGGAAGATCCGCTTGAGGGCCTGGTTGAACGGCCGCGTGTCCAGGTGGTCGCTGGCGTGCAGCACGCTGTCGCGCACCAGCTTGATGGCGTCGTTTCCCGCGTCGAAGGTGTGCTGGCCCAGCGTCCCTTTGGTGAGGGCGTACTGCACCAGCCAGCCGTGGTGCACCATGCGCGAGGCGTGGTCCACGCAGTCCTTGAGGGCGAACAGGAACACCAGCTTGCGGAAGATCTTCTTGATCACCATCCACGCCACGCCGAACAGGCAGCCCATCAGCCGGATCTCGGGCTCGATGTAGGTGACGAGGTTGACCTGCATCCTCCCCGGCTCCAGGCCGGCGTCGTCCAGCTGGCCGCGGATCATGCGCTTGCGCAGCTTGCCGATGATCACGTCGTCGACGAACGGGATCGGGATCAGCGGGCACAGCCCGGCCAGCACGCCGTACAGCAGCACCCGGCGCAGGGCCGCGCCGTCGGCGTCCTTGGCTGACGTCAGGCTGGTGAGCTTGATGGCCGTCTCACCCACGGGTGGAGGCCTCCCCAGGACACCCGATCAGGAGCGGCGCCGCAGCAGAGCCAGCGCGGCCAGGCCCATCAGGCCCGCCAGGGTGCCGTGCGCGCCGGAGTCGGCGGAGCTGCACTCGCAGCCCGCAGGGCTGTCGTCGTCATCGTCGTCGTCATCATCATCGTCGTCGTCGTCGTCGCCCGCGCCCTCGCCGGCCCGGTCCAAATAACAATACCAATACT
>CAYVQL010000715.1:0-2035 GCA_964454135.1 uncultured Enterobacterales bacterium
CACGCCGCGCCGCGGCGCCTCGGCGCGGCAGTGGTCCAGCAGGGGCAGCAGGCAGCACTCGGTCTTGCCGCTGCCCGTGCCCGTGGCCACCAGCGTGGACTGCTTGCGGCGGCCGCCAAGGCGCTGGAAGGCGCGCTCCTGGTGCAGATGGGGCGTGAAGCCCAGGGGGACGTGGGGGAAGAAGCGGGGATCAGAGCCGCTGACGAAGGGCAGCTTCACCGAGACGTAGGGGCCCTTGAGCAGGCTGCCGGGCTCGTGGAGCAGGTCGTCGATGACGCGCTCCATGCTCGGGGTGGAGGACCAGAAGGAGAAGCGCAGGAAGTCGGCCAGACCCTGCTGGAGCTGACCGGCCAGGGCGGATGGGTTCATGAGGCCCCCAATTCCTCCAGGACATCTCGCACCACCTGGAAGCTCCTGGAGCGGTTGCGCGCGGGCTCCATGTGAGCCGCGATCTCGCGGGCCGCTTCGATCTTGCGCAGCCCGCCTGTGAAGTAGCCGGCCCTGCGCAGCACGCGCTCGAAGGCTTCCCAGGTGCCACCGGCTATGTCGTCCGGATCGCGGTAGCGGGCCTGCCTGGGGATGGTGGCCGGCACGCGCGGGTAGGCTGCGCGCACGGCCTGCCAGTCGCCGAAGTACCAGGCCTCCAGCTCCTCGATGGCCAGGCGGTTGACCACCTGGAAGCTCAGCGGGTCGGCACTTCGTGTGGTCAGCCCTGCCTCCGCCGCCATGGCCTCGAGCCGGGCCTTCAGCTGGTGGCAGTCGTCATCGTCGCGGTCCACGACCACCAGGATGCGCCAGCCCTCGGGCAGCCAGGCGGCGTAGCCCCGGAGCCGCTGCTGCAGGCGGCTCAGCAGGTCGTTCTTGCACTGGTGGACGTAGATGGCGAAGGTGGTCGCGCCCAGCAGCCTGGGCAGCAGCAGCCGCAGCGCGGCCTCCATGCTGGGCTCTTCCACCAGCACCTCCAGGTGCTCGATGGTCATCGGGCGGTGCCCCCCGATGGCGCGCCGGCGTTCACCAGCGGATCACCCAACCCGAAGCGACCTTCGAGCCAGAGGTGACCCATGGAAGCGCCCGCGGCGATGAACTCCTGGACGCCCGCGATGTCCGCTGCGCGCATGATGCGGGTGTAGCCCTGCTCGTCGCGGTACAGCACCCGTACCTCCTCGGGTCGCGTGCCGTTGAGGAAGAAGGGCGAGTGGGTTGTGACCAGCAGCTGGGAGCGCTCAGTGGCCTGGCGGCATTCCTCGGCCAGCTCGGGGAGCAGCCGTGGATGCAGGAAGTTCTCGGGCTCCTCCACACCCACGAAGCGCGGCGGATCGGGATCGTGCAGCACCAGCAGGTAGCAGAGCAGCTTGACGGTGCCGTCCGAGGCGAAGCGCGACAGCACCGGGCGCTCGAAGGGAGCGTCGGCGAACTGCAGCAGCAGCCTGCCATCCGGCATGGGATCAGCCAGCACGCGGTCGAGCCTGGGGATCCTGCTGCGCAGCACCTCGAAGATGCGCTCGAGCCGCTCCGGATGCTCCTCCTTGAGGTACTGCACCACGTTGGGCAGGTTGTCGCCGCTCTTGCTGAGCCGCTCCTGGGGCCCGGCCTCGGGCTGTCCGCGCGCGTCGTCCACCGAGAGGTAGGAGACGTACCAGTCGGTGATGAACTCGCGCAGAGCGGCCACGCGGGGGTGGTCGGCGAACTGGCCCAGCGTGTTGACCGCGATCAGATCGGGAGAACGCAGGGGAAACTGATCCCTCTTGTCCTGCTCGTCGGGCAGCTCTCCGCTGACGGCGGTGCCTTGCCCGTATTGGTAGTCCAGGAACTTGAAGGGCCTGCCGTACTGGCCGCGCTTCCAGCGCAGCCACTCCTCGGCCACCACGGGCCTGCCGTTCTGCTCGGTGATGGCCAGATGGTAGGTGATGAGAGGCGATTTCGGTCGCGACTGTCTCTCACGGTATTTGAGCTCGAAGACCACCGGGCCTTCACGGCCGCGGGTGACGATCTCCCGCGCGCGGCCGCGAAGGCCCGGTGGTCTTCGAGCTCAAAT
>CAYVQL010000716.1:0-2030 GCA_964454135.1 uncultured Enterobacterales bacterium
CTGCGGAAGCTCCTCGAACTGTCGGCAAGACTGGCGGCTTCTGTTCGGTGCCGCGGAGCACTACCCACTGGAGCCCATTCCCGGCTCGCAACTGGAGATCTACGTGCGCGGTCGTTTTCGCCACGCGGGGTCCGAGCTTTCACGGGGCATGGCCGAGGAGATCGTGCGCCGGGCGGGCGGGCATCCCCGCTACACGCAGATGTTGGCCTCGCGGGTCTGGGACATGGCGCGCGGCGCAGAGCCAGGGCCGGACGCCGTCCTCAGGGCCATGGATCACCTGGCGCGAGCTCAGGACCTGGCCAACCGCAGGTAGTTCGAGTCCCTCTCGGCCTCCGCCCGGCGCGTCGCGCTGCACGTGGCGCGGCACGGTGGCCGGGAGCTGCTCTCGGAGACCGTGCGCAGCGCCTCGCGGCTCGGGCCGGCCTCGACGGTGCAGGGAGCTCTGAAGCGGCTGAGCGAGCGTGAGGATCTGCTGCGGGGCCCTGACGGCGCCTATCGCTTCGACGATCCCGTCCTGGCCCATTGGTTGGCGGGGGTTGGGTAGGCTGGCGCCCTCGCCCACTGGAGCATCTTCACACCGCCGGTGCCCGCGCGTCGGATCCGGGCGGCAGCAGGCTCGACTGGCCCCGGGTCCTGTTCGAGTGCCCGTGTACGCACCATCCCCAACGGCGCTGCGACAACCACTGGTCCGTCAGCCGGAGCTCAGCACGGCGTCTGCGGCTGCTGGCCCCGGGGTGGGCCGAGCTGGAGCGCGCTCCCCGAAGGCCTTCCTCAAGTTGCGCATAGAGCGTGCCCAATACGCTGGTGGCTGACGAGCGATGAATGGAGGGCGCTAAGAGCGCGCCCAATACGCTGGTGGCTGACGAGCGATGGATGGAGGGCGCTAAGAGCGCGCCCAATACGCTGGTGGCTGACGAGCGATGATGGAGGGCGCTTCAGCTGGACGATGCGGTCTTGGGGCAGCTGGCAGCTGGCAGCTGGCAGCTGTCGAGGCGGTGGTCCCAGCCCACCAGGCAGTGCAGAGGATCAAGGCCCCTCATCGACGGCGGCGAGCAGTGCTGCGATGACGGTCTTTGAGGCGCGGAATCCTTCGGACAGCAGTTGATCGAGCAAGGGCGTTATCGCTGGCACGAGTCGCTTGCGTCGGGCCTCTACCAACACGCCCAAGGTTCCCCTCACCACGAGGCCCATGTTCTGGGCCACGCGGCGTCCGCGGCGTTCGTCCATGATGATGAGTCCTGCGTGCATCTCGACTGCCAGGACGATGGCTTCCGATTCTCCGGCGTCGAGGTCTTCGAGGAGCGCCCCCCGCAGGACGTGGTCCTCGGGCACCTCGACCACTTCGATCCAGTCCGCTTGCTTCAGCTCCCGCGAGCCAGGCTGACCTTCGCCTTGCACGACCACTTCGCCGTACACCGCCCGCGGTATCAGTACCCGATCATAGAGCTTGCGGAGGAGATCCAGCTTCCCCAGCGTGGACAGGAAGATGATGGGATTCGCGTCGGCGATGACGATCACGGGATCGCACTTAGCTCCGCTTCCAGTTCACCCGGGTCGTAGTCGAAGACCGGGACGCCATGAGACCCCAGTTCTCGGAGGAACGCCGCCTGCGACATGTCGGCCAAGCGGGCGGCCTTGCCCCACGTCATACGTCGCTCACGAACCTGCTCGACAAGCCAGAGCATGCGGAGCTGGGCGGACAACTTGACCGGATCCCAGGGATGGCTTCGAAAGGCCTCTTCGGGGAGCTGTACCGTGACTTCGCGTTGCTGGGAGGGGCCGGACATGCTGGCATTGTATCCGCGATGGAGCTGCCGGGTCTACTACCACGCTTCGTACTGGCCCCCGTCCTGTGCCAGAATAGCGACGAAGTGGTCAAGCCCAGCTCAGCATGCCCGGCGCCTCCCTTGCCAGGCTGTCGGAGGATGCTCTCAATCCCGAGCGGGCCGGACGACCGCAGGCAGTCTTGATGAGTGAGGAGCGGACGCCTCACTCCGTGGAGGCGCTGGACTGCGGCCGCCTTTCGAGAG
>CAYVQL010000717.1:0-2025 GCA_964454135.1 uncultured Enterobacterales bacterium
GCAATACCTCCTGCTCATGTTTGCTGGCTGGGTCAACCGCCATCAGCAGCAGGTCTTCGACTACCTCTTATAGGAGAACCGCGCTCTTCGAGAGCAACTGGGCAGACGGATGGCGTGGCAAGCCTACATCTCTGCGCCGTAGATGAGGTAAGCCGCGCCAGCCTGGTTGCCGCCGCTGTTCTCATACCGGGCCCCGACCAGCAGGTCGGCGTAGCCATCGGCGTCCACGTCGCCAGCGCTGGAGACGCTTTGGCCCGCGTAGTCGCCGGCCATCTCACCCACGAGCTTGGCGTCGGCGGCCGACAGATCGACCTCGCCGCTCACGGGGCCGAGCACCAGGTAGGCCGCGCCAGCATGATTGCCACCGGTGTTCTCGTACCAGGCCCCGACCAGCAGGTCGGCGTAGCCGTCGGCGTCCACGTCGCCAGCGCTGGAGACGCTGGGGCCTACGTAGTCGCCGGCCAGTTCGCCCACGAGCTTGGCGTCGGCGGCTGACAGATCGACCTCGCCGCTCACCGGGCCGAGCACCAGGTAGGCCGCGCCAGCCCAGGTGCCGCCGCTGTCCTCTCCATAGGCCCCGACCAGCAGGTCGGCGTAGCCGTCGGCGTCCACGTCGCCTGCAGAGGAGACGCTGACGCCCGCGCGGTCTTCGCTCCCCTCGCCGAAGAGCTTGGCGTCGGCGCCCGACAGATCGACCTCGCCGTTCACGGGACCGAGCACCAGGTAGGCCGCGCCAACCTGGTTGCCGCCGCTGTCGTCTCCATAGGCCCCGACCAGCAGATCGGCGTAGCCGTCGGCGTCCACGTCGCCAGCGCTGGAGACGCTGTTGCCCGCGTAGTCGCCGGCCAGCTCGCCCACGAGCTTGGCGTCGGCGGCTGACAGATCGACCTCGACACTCACGGGGCCGAGCACCAGGTAGGCCGCGCCAGCGTAGCGGCCGCCGGTGTCCTCTTCACGTGCCCCGACCAGCAGGTCGGCGTAGCCGTCGGCGTCCACGTCGCCAGCGCTGGAGACACTGCAGCCCGCGTAGTCGCCGTACGACTCGCCCATGAGCTTGGCGTCGGTGGACGACAGACCGACCTCGACGCTCACGGGCCCGAGCACCAGGTAGGCCGCACCAGCGTAGCGGCCGCCGGTGTCCTCTTCACGTGCCCCGACCAGCAGGTCGGCGTAGCCGTCGGCGTCCACATCGCCAGCGGAGGAGACGCTCCAGCCCGCCCTGTCGCCGCTCGCCTCGCCGATGAGCTTGGCGTCGGCGGCCGACAGATCGACCTCGCCGCTCACGGGCCCGAGCACCAGGTAGGCCGCGCCAGCGTAGCGGCCGCCGGTGCCCTCTTCAGGTGCCCCGACCAGCAGGTCGGCATAGCCGTCGGCGTCCACATCGCCAGCGGAGGAGACGCTCCAGCCCGCCCAGTCGTCGCTCGCCTCGCCCACGAGCTTGGCGTCCGCATTCGTCAGGTCGATGAAGCCGACGTCCCCATCGCAGTCGTTGTCCACGCCGTCGTTGACCTCGAAGGCTCCTGGATGGACCTCGGGGTCAGCGTCGTCGCAGTCGGTGGCGTCGGAGACGTAGCCGGTGGGTTGGACGCAGGCGTCGGCAGTGCTGGCTGGATCGCCGTAACCGTCACCGTCGTTGTCGGCGTACCAGGTGGAGGCGTCCGCGGCGTCGTCCTCGTCCACCTCGCCGTCGCAGTCGTTGTCCGCCTCGTCGCAGACCTCGTCCGCACCTGGATGGGAGGTCGCGTCCTCGTCGTCGCAGTCGCTGGAGTCTTCGACATGGCCCTCGGGCAGCTCGCAGTCGACGGTCGCGCTCTCCGCGTCGCCATAGCCGTCCTGATCGCTGTCCAGGTAGTAGGTCTGGCCATCACGTGCGCTGGCGCCGTCGACCTCTCCATCGCAGTCGTTGTCAAGGTCGTCGCAGACCTCCTCGGCGCCGGGATTGACCGCCGCGTCCTCGTCGTCGCAGTCGGCGCCGGAGTAGGCGTCGGAGTCGTAGCCGTCGCCGTCTTGGTCGTAGTCGCTCCA
>CAYVQL010000718.1:0-2020 GCA_964454135.1 uncultured Enterobacterales bacterium
TCAAAGGTCCGCAGGACCTTTGAGCCCCGCGCCTTATGGGCGCGCCGGGGCATCTAAGATGCCACTGCGTACGCCCGGCAATTCAATCGGCTTTCAACCCTGGCAATGCATCGGTTGGCCGCAAGGATGACCGAGCCTCCGCGACCATGCCGCTCGGTGCAGGCCGGCTCACAGGCTCTATGGCGAAATCCCACCTTTGCAGCTATGCTTCGGACACTATGCTGATCTTCCCTATCCCCGCGCCGTGCTACCCTGGCGGTCAGAGGTAACCATGTCACGAAAGCTACTCCTTCTCTCTGTCCTTTCGTTCGCCTGCGGCCTTGAGGCGATCGACAGCGGCCCTGGGGGCGACGCGGACGCCGACACGGATACGGACACCGACACGGATACGGACACCGACACCGACACCGACACGGATGCAGACACGGAGGTGCTCTTGGCCAGCAGCACCTCCACCACCTATGAAGGCGGCGTGTACCCCAAGGATTTCACCACGACGTGGTACTTGGGCTACGAAGATGAGACTTTGTTGCTCTTCGAGGACGAGGCCGGTCTGCAGGACATACCCTTCGGCACCTCGGGCAGCTGGGAGGCCAACGCGAGCACGGACGCGGACTTCGAGGCTTTCGCCGCGCAACTAAGCAACGGCTCCGACGAGTTCCTGTACCTCTATGAGGTGAGCAGCCTCTTCCCCGACACCGTGCAGTACCAGGGAAGCAGGGAGTCCACCTGGCTATGGGGGGATGCCGGTGCTGGCAGCGACCTGGACGGGCGGCAGCTCACCCGCCTGGTATGGACGGTCGAGTACTTGCGGGGGAAGGAACCGTCCTCCAAATACGACGGCTACAAGGACGGAATGGTATGGGCCGCGCAATGGGACTTCTACGGCTACGACTCCCAGTAGCGCATACGGCGGGGCCCTCGCCCCGGATCCCAGTGGTGGCACCATGCTGTCCCATACCGCCCTCCCCTCACCCCGCCTTATTCGCAAAGCAGACTAGCGCTCCCTGGTAACGGGCTAAATTAGCCTGGTATAAACGAATAACGACTACCAAGGGAGACCACGCTATGGGTGAAGCGCATCATCTACCCGGAGTGACGTTCAACCGCTCGATCCGCATCGAGGCCAGGCCCGAGCGAATGAGCAGTGATGGCGGGTCGCTGCTGCAGCGAGAGATCGGCGAGAGGCTCGGCGTCTTCGCCTGGCTTGCGCTCCATCTCGAAGATGGACGGGACCAGGACATGGTCACCCATCCGTTCGAGGAGCTGCTGCGCACCATGCTGCTGCTGCTGGCGCAGGGCTGGAGGGACCAGGACGACGCCGACGCCCTGCGGGACGACCCCGCGTTCAGGTTGTCGGTCTCCGAGCGGCGGGGCCAGTCTTCGCTGCGCGAGGCCGAGGACGCGCCGGACGGGCTGGCGTCCCAGCCTACGCTGTCGCGCCTGGTCACTGGCCTGGCGGGCCCCGCGAACCGGCAGGGCCTGCGCCGCGCGCTCGTCGTGCTGGCCGGACGCCGCATCAGGGCGCAGGGAGGTCCGCCCAAGGAAGGGATGGTGCTGGACTTCGACTCGCTGCCCCGCGAAGTGCACGCAGCCAACCGCTGGCCGAGTACAACGGCCACTACCACGCCAAGGTCTACCATCCGCTCGTGGCCACCCGGTTCCTGCTGACGGCGAGGAGGGTCGAGGTGATCATCCCGGCCCCCGTCACCCGGTTCTGGCAGCCGCTCCTGGCCGGGCTCGAACGAATGCCCGCCCTCACGTAGCGCCAAGCCTGCACCTCACCGCCGCCGGTTCGGCTCCCCTGCCCCGTGGGGAGGGGGAGGGTCCAGTCACAGATCGCGCAGCAGCAGCTGCGAGGGCGTTGGGGCTACCATGGATACAGTTGGCGCTCTGGCTTGGCCGCACCATGAATAAGACGGGCTGACGAAAGATAGCTACGGAAGCCGCAAGCGACGGCCATGGGTGCTGCCCTGGGCGGACTTGCTGTGGAGAACGTTCGGATCTGAGGGCCTGCTCT
>CAYVQL010000719.1:0-2009 GCA_964454135.1 uncultured Enterobacterales bacterium
GCTGGCGGCGCAGGCCACCCGTGGAGGCTGGCTCCCGGTTCTGTCGCCTGCTCCAGTGGAAGGGAGGTAGGTGACCTCCTCATCCAAGTGGCGCCAGATGTCCCGCGAGTCAGGGTCCACCTGCTGCCAGCGCGTGGCCACCTGCTCCAGGCCCTGGTCCTTGCGGATGCGTACGCTGGAGGCCGGAAAGGCCGTCACCTCGTCGTCCCGCAGGGGGACAACCTGCTCCTCACCGATGACGACGAACTTGCACTTTTCAATGTCCGGGCTGCCAAATTGCACCCAGTCGTGGCGCCACCAGGCGCCGTCCTGCAGCGGGTAGAGCAGCCCTGGCCCCCGATCGCTGGCCCGCCACAGGCTCTGATTGGAGAGCCCGCACGCGCAGGCGCAACCGCAGATCGCTACGATTCCGTTCTTCATCGTCTCCCCCTGATCAGGGCTCCAGCATGGAGGCCAAACGCAGGCAAGGCCCGTAGGCCATCGTCCAGGCTGACCAGGCGCAGGGCCGGGTCCAGCGCCAGGAAGACGGGCCCCAGGCCCAGCCGAGCGTGCAGGCCGGGCAGCAGCTGCGCTCCCACCTGGCCGCCCTGCTCGGGCAGCCGCCAGACCAGGCCCGCGCCGAGGCTGGGGCCCAGCTGGAAGCGGCCGCCCCAGGCCCAGCTGGCACGTACCTGGGCATCACCTACCGGGAACTCACCCAGGGCGCCCACGTCGCCAGTGCCGTAGGCAACCGCCAGGCCGAAGCCCGGCCGCCCGCCCCGCGTGTCCCGGGGCCAGTACCAGCCGCTCAGCTGGCCCGAGAAGCGCGGCGTGAGCGCGCCAGAGGGCGCGTAGGACAGGCCGGCGCCCAGCAGCAAGCTGGCCTGTCGCTGCTGGATCAGCTCGCCCAGCATCAGACGCTCCCCGGCCCGCAGGTGCACCCGGGCATCCGCCAGCACCTGGTCCTGCTCCGCCACCTCCACGCGGTGCCAGCCGGGCTCCACCCCCCCCGCACCGCGGGGCCGACCGTCGATGCGCAGCTGCTGTCCGCGAGGATCGGGGCCGCCCCAGAGCAAGGCCTGCTCGGCCACGGCGCGCTGCGCGGGGTCGCCCGAGATGATGATGGTGTCGCGCCCCACCTGCGTGGTGTGCAACCAGGGCACCTGAGCGCCCTCGGTGAAGCCCAGGGTGCGGTCCAGGGCGAAGAGGTGCGCCTCGAGCACGTCCACCAGGCCGTCGCCGTCCGCGTCGCCGCTGCCCGCCAGGGCCTGCACCAGGAAGTGGGTGTAGACCCCGTTCTGCAGGCCGGGATCCTCCATGGCGGGCTGGTCGTAGTGCGCCGAGTAGAGCCGCGCGTCGTAGCGGCTGATCTCGTAGGCCGCCGGTGCCGGCGCCCGCCCGCTGCGCATGCCTCCCACCGTGTCCTGGGTGTCCTTGGACCAGCGCGAGCGGTGGGTGCCCGAGAAGCAGGCATCCACCACCAGCACGCGCCGCCGGGCCACCAGGCCGCGCAGCGCCTCCTCCAGCTGGTCCAGGCCGACGCCGGTCTGGGCGGCCCGATCCAGCTCGGCATCCGAAGCCAGCAGGTAGAGCTGGGTCCCCGCCAACGGGTGGTATTCCAGCGTGCCGTGCCCCGCGAAGTAGAGCAGGAAGGTGTCGTCGCGCTGCAGCATGTCGCCGGCCAGCTCCAGGGCATGCCAGAAGTCGCGGCGGTTGGCCTGGCCCGTCAGGGGGACCACCTCGTCGAAGCCGCCCAACAGGGGATCGCCCAGCACCTGGTACAGGTCGCTGGCGTCCTTGGCGGCGTACTGCAGGTCGCCCAGGCTGGCATCGCCGTACTGGTCGATGCCCACCACCAGGGCGATGCGCCGCGGCTCGTAGGCCTCTTGCAGCCCCGCAGGGGGTTGGCTCTCCTGCACCACGCCGCGGCTGCCGGCCAAAGCCAGGACGGAATTCAGCGCGACCAGGGCGAAAAAAGGTACCGCGTCAGATAGCGGTTGGGCACCGTAACTGGGCGGTGTAGAGGGGGA
>CAYVQL010000720.1:0-1994 GCA_964454135.1 uncultured Enterobacterales bacterium
CCAGACCGGACGTCCAAGCGCCAGTGAGCCCTCACTGCGCCCTGGACGTCCGATCCGAGCCCTCCAGACCGGACGTCCAAGCGCCAGTGAGCCCTCACTGCGCCCTGGACGTCCGATCACGGCCCCATGAGCCCGTGAACACCCCCCTCAGCCCAGCTCCCCCACCACCAGCCCCCCTGCCTCCGCACAGCGCAACAGCGTCGCGAACCCGAACGACAGGTTCGCCAGCGTGGCCCGCTGAAAGGCCGCGCTGACCGTGGCCGTCCCGTCCTCCAGGAAGAACACGCGGAAATCCCGCACGAAGGCGTCCCGCGCGCTGGTCTCGCAGCAGAGGTTGGTCATCACGCCGCAGATCAGCAGATCCTCGATCCCCCGCGCCCGCAGCCAGCTCTCGAGGCCGGTGCCGTGAAAGGCGCTGTAGCGCCGCTTGCGGTAGACGCGCTCCCCGGGCAGGGGCGCGGTCTCCTTCATCAGGCGCCAGGCCGGGGTTCCCTCGATGATGGAGTCGGCCCACCACTCGTGCAGCATGCCGCCGTCCACGTCCGGATCGTGGTGCCCGTGCTGGGTGTACACCACCGGCACCCCGGCCTGCCGGCAGCTGCCGATCAAGCCCGCCACGCCCTGCAGGATGGGCTGAGCCACCGCCCGGAAGTACTCCTGCATGTCCACGACCAGCAGCGCGGCGCGTTCGGGGGCAAGCGGGCGGCGCAAGGATCAATTGTCCTTCAGGTTCCGACACCACTCCGCGAAGAAATCTCCGGACAGCTGCCCATCGTCGAAGCTGATGTCGAACAAGCCGACGGTCTCGCCCTCGTCAACCACGGTGTCGATCTCCAGGTTCCCGCCCCGACCGCGGTACTCCGCGAAGGCGCCGTCCTGCTGAGAGAGGAACTTCACCGTGACCGAGGCCTCGCCCGCGATGTTGTAGATGCCGGTGACCACGTCGGGGTCGGAGAAGGCGAACTGCAGCAGGTTGAAGTCGTAATCGGTGACCGACTCGCCCTGAGTGTAGTGACGCGTGATCCAGGCCAGGTCCATGCAGGCGATGTCCGTGTCGGCCAGCACGATGAAAGGCCCGCCCCACAAGATGGTGTTGACATCCTGGATGCCCTGGCCGTTGACCTCTCCGGTCACCTCGGCGTAGTAGTCGGAGCAGCCGCAGAGCAGCAGCCCCAGCGCGGTCGAGATAGCGGGAAACCTCATGTGGACCTCCTGGCCAGAGATTAACCGTTCCACGCGCGCCCCGCGGCTCTCCATGCTGCTGGTCCTGGCGCCGGGCCTGCTGGCCGGCCACTGCCAGCGGGTCCAGCCCATCCCCCCCAAGATCCCGGTGCAAGCCGCTCCCAGCCCCCAGGGCCTGCCCGAGGCGCCCGCCGGCACGGTCTACGGGGGCATCTACCACGACGGCAGCTACCCCTTCAGCGTGGAGCTCATAGAGGGCTGGGTGGTGCGGGCCGCAGCAGCCAGCGAGTCTCTGCGCGCCTCCTTCCTGCACGTGTCCACGGGCTCGGCCATGGAGGTGAAGGTGAGCCACGACGTGCGGGCGCAGCCCCAGCCCCGCCAGGGCTGCAGCTGGGGCTTTTCCGATCAGGGCGCCTACGAGAGCTTGCGCCTGCCCGGCTCCGTGCTGGTGGCGTCTTGCTTGCCCGAGGAGCCCGGGCAGTCCATGGTGCTGGGCACCTACGCCGTGCACGAAGGGCTGGCCTACCACTTCGAGCTGGTGGTGCCCCCCGGGCGGCTGCTGGAAGCCACCACCGCAGCCGATGGCCTGCTGCGGACGGTCAAGTTCTACTGAGAAGCGTCGCGTTCAGCTGCGCCGCCGCCGACAGACGAGCAGCGCGCCCGCCAGCGCCAGCAAGGCCCAGGCCGCACGCGCTGGCGCCGCGGAGCAGCTGGTGCCCGTATCGCAACCGCCGCCACTGTCGCAGCCGCCCTTCTTGGTGGTGGTCCAGATCAGCTGACGTCCTCTGGCGCACGCGCGCAGCTTGGCGAAG
>CAYVQL010000721.1:0-1987 GCA_964454135.1 uncultured Enterobacterales bacterium
GAGAGGCGGTGTCCGCCTCGGATAGGGGGGGAAGAATCTGTCTTCCCCCCCAAAATGCGGCGCTGGCTGTTTCCGCCGACACTGTCGGCGGAAATAGTCGGTGCCACCCGCCGTGACCACCTGGCCGCCTTGCTGTCCTGCTGCGCCGTGGCCGCCGCGCCGCTCTTCATCGGGATCTCCCACCAGTTCTTCGTGGAGCCGCTGCAGCTGGTGGCGGTCGCCTGGATCCTGCGCATCGCGCTACGGGCCGGATCCGCGGCACCGCGGGACACGCTCTGGGAACTGCTGCTGGCCTGCAGCCTGGCCATGGCCGCCAAGGCGACCTCGCCGCTGTACATCGCCGCACCGGCAGTCCTGGCCCTGCGCGCTGCGCTCCGTGGGCGAGGGCGGCGCCACCCTCCAGCCCGGCTCACCTGGCTGAAGGCCATCCTGGGCGGTGGCATGGCCCTGCTGACCATCGCCTGGTACGCACGCAACCTGGGGCCGGCTCTGGAACACTTGAGCGGCGGGGCGCAGCTGGTGGCCGAGCTGCACGGGGAAGGGAGCGACCTGGTCGGCTCCGCTGTTTTCTGGCTGGCCGAGCTGCAGCGCAGCCTCTGCACACCCCTGGTGGGCGTCCTGGCAATCCTGGCGATCCCGCTGGCCGGCCTGGGCCGGGCCAAGCGCCCTCCCCTTCCGGAAAGCGCCCATACCGCACTGCTCATCGGCTCGGCGCTGCATATCCTGCTCGTGCTGAGCCTCCTCGCAGTCCACCACAACCAAGAGCCGCGCTTTCTGCTTCCCCTCCTGCCCCATGTCGCGCTGCTGCTGGCCTGGTTGGCAGCCCGCGCGCGGCGTCGTGCGGTCCTGGGCGCGGTGCTGGCCCTGCTGCTGGTCCAGTACTGCGCCGTGCAGGCCCAGGCGCTGGGCTGGGCGGACTGGCCGCCAGCCGTCTCCCACTGGGTCGCACCCGCTGACAGAGCGGGCCTGCAGCGCCAGCGACTGGAGGAGGTCCTGCAGCGCTGCTGCGCGGAACCGGACGGCGCGGGGGGGCGCGACATCCTGGTCCTGGCCGAGCTGCCCTGGCTGAACGTCAACAGCCTCTCCTTCGCCGCCGCTTCGCGCTGGCCCGACAGCTGCCGCTTCCACTGGCTGGGGATGCACGATCCGCAGCTGGAGCAGGCGGCCTCCATCATGGCGCGCACACCCCACGATCTGCTCGTGACCGCCAGGACGACCGCGGAGCAGGCCGGACCGGCGCAGCTGCGCTTCGACGTCCTGCTGGAGGGCCTGCTGCCGTCCATCGCAGGCAGCCAGCGCTACGTCGAACAGCAAGCCCTGCAGGGCTCTCCCCAGGTGAGGTTCTTTCTCCGCCGGACGCGCTGAAGGCTGGCACAGGCCCGCTCAGAACGACAGCAAGCGCTCCATCAGGTACTGGGCTCCCTCTTCGTCGAAGCCCTGCTCGCGCACGATGTCGGGCAGCTCGCCGCCGGAAGCGCGCATGGAGAAGAAGGCCATCCAGAAATCGATGTCGAAGTGGAAGGTGCGGCTGCCTCCCCCCTCGCTGCAGGCCGCCTCCAACACGTCGAAGGAGTGGGGGCCCTCTTGCAGCAGCGCCTGGGACTGCAGCTCGTAGTGTCCGCTCAGGTCGGGCCCGCAGCGCACGGCTTGCAAGAACATGTACTCGTCGCCCACCATGTGCACCGCCACCGCGTTGCGCGGCGAGCGCGCGACGCGCTCGTCGGACGCCGCCTGCGCGGCCAGCAGCGTCAGCTCGGCCAGCTTGAGCCGGCGCAGGATGTCCGCCCCCTCGGCGCCCGCGGGCAGCCGCTGGTCGCGCGCCGTCACCAGCTGCTGGTAGGCCCGCAGATCCCGGTGCTCCCCCTCTGTGTCGTCCAGGTAGGCCCGAGCCCCGGCGCGATACCAGTGCGCGTCGGCTCGCTCCAGCGCGCTGGTGATGCCCTCTTCCAGGGCGCCGTCCAGCAGACGCAGAGCCTCGGAGAAGTCC
>CAYVQL010000722.1:0-1972 GCA_964454135.1 uncultured Enterobacterales bacterium
GTCGAGTTCCGCGAGAAGGTCGACGAGGTGGTGATGCAGGCGCGCGTCGGTCCCCGCTCCGGCGGCCAACTGGACGGCCTGACGGCTGTCCAGCGTCACGATCCGCCGTGGCCCCACGAGCAGCACGACGACGACGGCTGGTGGGACAGCGACGAGTGGGCGCTGCCCGACGACGACCAGCTTGCCCTGCAGGTCGACGACCCGTGGGGCCGGGTGTTGGCGCTGGAGGCGGGGCGATGAGCCGCTACCTCCGCCAGCTCGATCTGGTGCCGACCGACCGGCTCCAGGACCTCCAGGTGACCATCATCGGCTGCGGCGCCGTCGGTTCGTTCGTCACCGTGGCGCTGGGCAAGATGGGCGCCGGCCACATGACGCTGTACGACGGCGACTCGGTCGAGCTGCACAACCTGCCGGTCCAGTTCTTCGGCAACGACGACCTGGGCCGCCCGAAGGTCGAGGCGCTGGCAGACCAGCTGGCGCGCCTGACCGAGGCCGAGGTGGTGGCCAACGCCGAGGTGTACGACGGCCAGCCGCTGGAGGGGATCGTCATCTCGGCGGTCGACAGCATGACGGCGCGGCGCCGCATCTGGCGGCACATCCGCGGTCGGCGGGAGATCCCGCTGTACGTCGACAGCCGCCTGGGCGCGCTCGTGGCCCAGGTGCTCACCGCCCACCCCGGCAGCCCGGTGGAGGAGAACGCCTACCGGCGGACGCTCCACAGCCAGCAGGAAGCGCTCCAGGAACCCTGCACCGCCCGGTCGGTGGTGTTCACCGTGTTGGGCGTCTCCGCGTTGGTGGCCGGCATCGTGCGGTCGTACATGATCGACGAGCCGATCCCGCGCGAGATGGTGCAGGACTTCCGTCTGGGCGCCCTGCTGGTCGACGGCGTGGAGGTCGCGGCATGACCGACACACAAGACGAGAACGACTGGACGGATCGCGTACGCGTCGGCGCGGAGATCGCGGTCGCGGTCGGCACTAGCGTGCTGGCCGTCCTCGACGCCTTGGACCGGCACCGCGTCCTGTCCACCGACCTGGAGCCGCCGTCACTGCTGCCGGTCCCCACCCACACCGACGAAGAGGAGTCGCCATGACCTTGCTCAGCAACACGCTGTCCTGGATCGACATCGCCGGCACGCTCGCGCGCGTTGCGTTGCGCGTGCTGTTCATCTTGTTCTGACCCACCCCACACCCACCAACCCGCACCTCGCACCGCTGATCCATCACGCCGCTTGCGAGGTGCGCCTTCCCAGGGAGGTGACGATGCTCTGGTCGTCTCGGTGGTTGTGGGGGGATCTTGGCAGCGCCCTTGTGCGCTCGCTCGGGTCCATCCACTAGCCCATCCCGGGGGCCGCTGCATGCGGCCTCCGGGCCTCCTTTCCACAACAACCATCAACCCCCGGCCCCCGGCCGGGAGAACCAGGAGGTGATTCCCGTGAGAGGAGCCCGTCCGCTCGATCCCCACGAGGTCGATGCCATGCTCAAGACGTTCACCGGGCCGTACGCGGTGCGGAACAGGTGTCTGATCAAGATTGGCATCAACGTCGGGCTGAGGATCTCGAACCTGTGCCACCTGACCATGGGCCAGGTCTGGCACGCCGGCCGCCCGACGAGGTACATCCGGCTTCGCGCGCGCACCATGAAAGCCCGCAGGGGGCTTAGCGTGCCGTTGAACACCACCGCCAGGACCACAATCTCCGAGTTGGTCGCCTGGAAGAAGGCCAGGGGGGAGTCCCTGGCGCCGGAGGCCCCGCTGTTCCTGTCCCGGCACGGGTCCTTCCTCAGCACGCGGCGCGCGCAGGAGCTGATCCAGGAGGCCGCCCGGGACGCCCGCCTCGAGGGCGGCGTGGCCAGCCACTCGCTGAGGAAGAGCTTCGCCACCCGCTTGCAGGACTCCGGCGTGGGGCTGCGCATCATTCAGGAGCTGCTGGGCCACCGTCAGCTGACGACGACGGCGGCGTACCTCGGGGTGA
>CAYVQL010000723.1:0-1958 GCA_964454135.1 uncultured Enterobacterales bacterium
TGCGACGGCCTGGACAACGACTGCGACGGCGAGATCGACGAGGAGCTGGAGACCATCACCACCTTTGTGGATGCCGATGCTGACGGGTTTGGCGATCCGGCCACGGAGGAATCCACCTGCGCGGGATTGGACGACCGGGTGACCAATGGCGAGGACTGCGACGACAGCTCCGCCAGTGTCTATCCGGGCGCGCCAGCCCAATGCGATGGGCTTGCCAATGGCTGCGAGAAGGACTGGGAGAACGACGATGGTCTGGTGACCTTCTGGGACGTCAACGGGTAGTCCACGGATTTGACCGAGTTCTTCGCGACGGGGAATCCGAAGCAGCTGGTGACGCACTCCATCGGCGTCACAGGCGAGCTGCGCCTTTGCGACGGCACCTACTACGTCATGGTCCGTGTCGATGCGCCGAACGTCACTGTCGAGAGCCTGAATGGAGCGGAAACCACCATCCTGGACGGGGCCGGCGTAGGGCGGCTGATCGTCAACGATACCGAGGATGGGGTCTTTCGCGTTGGAGGATTGACCATCGCCAACAGCTCGGGAGGCTACGGCGGTGGCGTGGTCTCGGAAAGCGACATCGAGGTCAGCGATTGCGTGCTGCGCGACAACCAGACCAGCAACAATGGGGCTGCGCTCTATTCCTACGATGGGGCGATCTCCATCGTGGATTCCGTCATCTCCGGGAACCAAGCGATGGATGGGGGTGCCGTGGCTTCCTCCGAGGGCGATGCGGAGATCGAGGGCTGCACGTTCAGCGACAACCTGTCATACCGCGGAGGCGGCGCCATCCACCTGGGTGACGGAGGCCTGATAGTGACGGACTCCGTCTTCAGCGGCAACAATAGCAGCGACAGCGGCGGTGCGGTCTACGTCTACCAGAGGAGCGCAGACATCGCCGGATCGGAGTTCAGCGACAACCAGTCCGGGGGCCAGGGCGGCGCGGTCTTCATTGGGGGGGGCTACCTGCAGATGACGGACACGCTCGTCTCCTACAACAGCGCGTCTTCCCATGGAGGAGGGGTCTACGTGGGAGGGGGTGATATCGACTTGGTAGACAGCTTGTTCACCAACAACCGCGGTAACTGGGGCGGTGGCGCCATCGCGGTGGACGGCTCGGTGAGCTGCGTGCGGACCAAGAAGGCCACGGCGGGCTTCCAGAACAACCTTGGCGACGAGGGCAGCGGAGGTGGTGTCTTTGCTGAAATCACGGTCACCTCCACGGACTGCGACTGGGGGGATGGGGCCACCGACAACCGCTACGAAGACATCAGCGTGTGGGGCTACGTCGCCAACTACGGCAGCAACGCCAGCTTCACTTGCTCGCAGAAGGCTTGTTGGTAGGGGGCGTGCGGCATACGCGCATGCGCCCGCCCTTCCGCACCGATTGATAGGCACCGGCGCCGGCTTCGGCCAGGGCCTGCTGGAAGGCGCGCTCGGCGGCGCCGGCGAAGTCGGCGGCCGAGTGGCACAGGCCGCGGCCCACGACCTGGCGCTGCTCGTCGAGCAGCACGGCCTTGGTGCTGGAGGAGCCTACGTCGATGCCGGCGGAGAGGAGCATGGAGTGGATCTATCCGGTCGGCGTCGAGGTGTTGATCCATGGTACGCTGATGGGGCACTCGGCTATAGGGGGTGCATCGTGAAACCAGCTTTCCTCACCTGTTTCCTGATGCTGGCCTGCGAAGACTCGGCGCCTGGATTCCGAGGTGGCGTTCAGGAAGAACCGATCCCCTGCTATACGGACGCCGACGGCGATGGCTTCGGCGACGAGGCCGACATGGTGCAGGAGGTCGACTGCCCTTCGGGCTACGTGGAGCTGGCCGGCGACTGCGACGACGCGGAGGCGGCGGTCTACCCGGCAGCCGCGGAGGTCTGCGACGAGCTGGACAACGACTGCGACGGTGAGACGGACGAAGGTCTGCTGCAGACCTGGTATCTGGACTGGGACTGGGACGGCT
>CAYVQL010000724.1:0-1950 GCA_964454135.1 uncultured Enterobacterales bacterium
AAGCCTTCAGCTCGGACGTGGAACTCTGTCCGACGTACGACTACGCCACCTGCAGAGACGAGTTCGCGCTGGTCCTGACGCTCGCGGAGCCGGAGTCGGGGCACGGCGGGGCATTCTCGGGGCCCGGCCTTCCTGGTCCAGGTGCCCCGCACCTCCCCGCACTGGCGGTGCCGCACCTGCATACCTTCGAATCCCTCCCGCTCCTACCTCCAGCGCCGCGCATCGAGCCGCTGGAGGTCCGACCGCAGCTGGTCCGAGTCGAACGCACTCCAATCATCCTCTTCGAGCCGGGGTGGCGGGGATGAGATTCGAGATGCGCGTGCCTGCCCGCAGGCCCCTCCTTCCCATCCTCGTCGCTCCGCTGCTCCTCCTCGCCTGCGACAAGGACAAGCCCCCGAAGCGCGAGGCCGACGACACCGCATCCATTCACGACACCGGCCCCGCTCCCGACACCGATCCTGACTGCGACACCGGCTACTTCGACAACGACGGCGAATGCGTGCCCGCCGCCTGCGGCACAGGCACCTGGGGAAACCTGGTGGTGGACGAAAGCACGGTCTACGTGGACATCGCTGCCGCTGAAGGCGGCGACGGCAGCGAAGCCGCGCCCTTCACGTCCATCCAGGAGGGGCTGGATGCGGCGGGCGATGCGGACGGCGGCATGGTGGCTGTGGCGGCCGGAACCTACCCGGAGACGCTGGTGCTGGACCGGGGGCATGACGGCGTGCACCTGGCAGGGCGCTGCAAGGAGTTAGTCGTCATTGACGCCGGCGTGGGGGACGAGAGCACGGCGGGGATCGAAGTCTATGTCAATTCGTCGGAGGTGGAGGTCTCGGGCGTGACGGTGAGCGGATCGCAGTATGCCGGGGTGCTGGTCGGCTCGGGTGTCGTGATGATCGAGGATTCGGAGATCGTTGGAAACGAGTACAGCGGTATCGTGGCCTACCAGTCCGGTCTGTACGAAACTTCCCTCTTTGTGGAGTCCTGCATGGTGGCGGAGAACACAGTGGCTGGCGTGATCGCTACGGGGTCCAGCACCACGTTCACTCTCCGCGAGACGATTGTCCGGGACTCATTGGCTGACGAGGACGGGGCCACGGGATTCGGCATCTGGGTCTACGGCGGCGCCAGTCTTGAGGCCGAGGCCTGCGATGTGTTGAGGAATGGGACGGCGGGTGTCCTCGCATATGAATCCGGCTCCATGGTCACCTTGCGCGAGACAACCATCCACGACACTTGGCCCGACGAAGCATCGGGGAGCGGCTACGGCATCTGGATCGCCACCGGTGCGAGCCTTGCCGTGGAGGCCTGCGAATTCTCCGGGAACACGGCAGTTGGCGTCAACGCTGCGGACGCTGGCACCACAGTCTCGCTCCGCGAGGCGACGATCAAAGACACTCAATCAAGCGAGACCTGGGGTGGATACGGCATTCAGATCTCTGGTGGCGCGAGCCTCACCGCGGAGTCTTGCGAATTCTCCGGGAACAGGGGGGGGGAGTCGTCGCCTTCGACGCGGACACCACGGTCACGTTGCTTGAAACTACCATCCGGGACACCTCGTCGAACGAGAACCAAGCCAGCGGATACGGCATTCAGGTCTCTGGCGGTGCGAGCGCCACCGTGGAGTCCTGCCTCCTGTCGGGGAACACGGTGCTTGGCGTCCTGGCCTCGGAATCCGATTCGACCGTCAGCATATGGGAGACGACTATCCAGGACACCGAATCCGACAGGGACGGAGATTTCGGCCTCGGCATCCAGATCGGCAACGGCGGGAGCCTGTACGCGGAGTCTTGCGAAGTCTCCGGGAACAAGGGGGGTGGAGTCGTCGCTTTCGGTTCGGATACCACGGTCACCTTGATGGGCACGGTCATCCGGGAGACCCAGCCCACCGAGAATGGGAGCAGGCGACAGAACCGGGAGCCAGCCTCCACGGGTGGCCTGCGCCGCCAG
>CAYVQL010000725.1:0-1939 GCA_964454135.1 uncultured Enterobacterales bacterium
CCCGCAGCCGCACCCCCCCCCTCCCCCTCCCCCCTCATCCTTCACCCCTCCACCCGCACCCGCACCCATCCCCTCCCCATCTCCCCGCATCCCATCAGGCGGCAGCTGGTCCCTTACCTCATGAAGGACAACCTCCGATTATCATGACAAGAAGAAGTGCAGGTGGGATGGCGCGTCATGATCTCTCTGGTGCCCCGACAGCTGCGCACGGAAGACGGCGTCGATCTCCTCCCCGCTCGCGAGTTCGTGGAGGAGTTCCGGAGCGGAGCGCTCTTCTAGCAGCCCTTGGCGGAGTTCGAGCATGCCCAAGTCGCTCAGGCTTCCGTCGGGCACACCAGTGCGCCAGCTTCCTGGGCCTCGAGACAGGCCTCCGCTACGGCTGCGGAGCGTAGCGCTCCAGCAGATCCTCGCCTCCCAGGACGACGTAGGCGGCGCCAGGCCTGTCCCTGGGCTCGTCCAAGCTGGGCGCCCCCACCACGAAGTCGGAGACGCCGTCCGCGTCCAGGTCGCCGGCCGCCGCCACCCTGTAGCCGGCCACGTCGCCCGAGTCCGCGCCCTTGAAGAAAAGATCGGCCTGGTCGGTCGTCAGCTCTCCCGGCCCCAGAGGCCCCAGGAAGAGGTAGGCGCCGCCAGCGCCGTAGTGCTCGTAGTAGTCGCTGTCCCTCCCCGCATCGATCCAGTAGTCGGGAGCGCCCAGCAGGAGGTCGTCGTAGCCGTCCGCGTCGACGTCACCAAGCCCGGCGGCATCCCAGCCTACCTGCATCCGGCCGTGCTGGCCGGCGATGACCACGTCCACGTCATCCTCCCCCAGGACGCCCGTCAGCGGTCCCAGCAGAAGGGACGCCCCTCCGGCCCCTTCGAACTCGAGACCGGAGTCGGACAGCAAGGGCAGCCCGGCCTGCCCGATGAGCAGGTCGTCGAAGCCGTCCCCGTCGAGGTCACCGCCGCCGTGGAACCTCCGATCCTCCTCGCTGAAGACGGAACCGTAGATGTCGAGCTCCAGGTTGGCTTCGGCGCTGTCGCAGCTGTCGCCGGCAATCAGGGGTCCGTGGAAGACGGCATGCGAGGAGATGGGGTATCGATAGCAGGAGACGAGCACGTCCCCATAGCCATCCGCGTTGACATCTCCGAGCCGCGCCACCTCGTAGCCCACCGAGGCGTCGTCCTGCCCGGCGATCGCCACGTCCGCGGCGGGGAGCTCTTGGGAGGCGGTGACGGGGCCATAGTACAGGTAGGCCGCATCGGCGTCGGGCGAGTTGGCGGAATCCGGATCGCCGACGAGCAGGTCGGCGATGCCATCTCCGTCCACATCCCCGGCGGACTCCACCTGGAAGTAGTCGCAGCACGCATTGACGTTGCTCAGGACCACGTCCACGTCGGTCATGCCGATGCTGCCTGTGACAGGGCCGAACACCAGGAGCGCGTCCTCGGAATGCCATAGCACGATCTCCGGGAAGCCATCCTGGTTCTGGTCTCCGAACGCGGTGCGGGACATGCCATGGGGGTGCTCTGCCTCCAGCAGGAACGCCGTCGCGTCGGCCGCGCCGATTGCGTCTTGTCCTGCGTCGAAACCGTCGAAGTAAAGATAGACGTAGTCCTCCCTCCGCAGCCCCTCGTAGCGATAGGCATCGAGCAGGATGCCCTGCGTCAGGCCGTTGACGGCGCCCCCATGTCCCAGCTCCTGAGCCAGGTAGCCATAGCCACCGCTGCCTTCGATCACGATGTCGGCCCGACCCAGCGACACCACTGGAGGCCCCACGTCCTGCGCCTTCTCCCTGACCTCATCATCACAGCAGACGCAGAGGAGGAGTGAAAAAGCCAGCGAACGCGCGGAGGTCATGACCTCACGATAGCCTACCTGGAGCCCTGCGGATCATGGAAGATGCCGCCCCCCCGCCCCCCCCCCGCGCCGCGGGCGCCGCCCGCGCCCCGGCGGGGG
>CAYVQL010000726.1:0-1923 GCA_964454135.1 uncultured Enterobacterales bacterium
AGCTCCATGGCCTCGGGGCTCAGTCTGGCCTCCATGCACTGGATCACCTCGGGCGGAGCCGAGAGCAGCGCGGCAGCATCGTAGTTGGCGAAGGCCGGCCTCGTCACGAGCAGGATCGCGACGAGGGCTGCTGCGATTCGAATCAGCCTAGCCTTGTCCATGCCGCTCATCCAACTCCTCCAAGATCGACCGGAAATCCCCCTCCGTCCCCAGCGTCGACAGGATCGACGCCAAGCCGAACACGATGCGCCCCAGAAAGACCACGCCCCCATCGCTGCGCTTGAAGTCGATGGGATAGGCCGTCTTGCCGCGCAGCATCTTCAGGCTCATGGTCTGCTTGAGCTGCATGGCGTGCGAGAAGAGCCGCTTGGAGTAGGCCCGGTCGAAGCGGTAGGGCTGGGGCGCGGTCACCGGCGTGAAGGTGAGGTGCAGGTACTCCTCCATCAGCGCGACCATGTCCGGATCCAGGTCTTCGGGCATGGCGAAGACCTGCGCGGCCGCACGCCGGAACTCGGGGCCCCGCGTGCGCGCCAGGGCCGCCCGCGCCAGGTCGGTGAAGCCCTGGGCCTGCTGCCGCGAGTAGCGCTGCACGCAGCCGTAGTCGATGAAGGCCACCCGACCGTCGGGGTAGAAGAGGTAGTTGCCGGGGTGGGGATCGCCGTTGAACATGCCGTCCCAGAACAGGGAACGGAACACGAAGCGGAAGATGGTGCGGCCGTAGAGGCACTTGAGCTCCGGACTGGCGCTGGCCAGCATCTGGGGCCACTCCTGGGCGTCGATGTACTCGCTCACCAGCACGCGCTCGGTGCAGAGCTCCTCGTAGACGCGCGGGATGACCACGTCGGGCTCACCCTGCCAAGCGGCCCCGAAGTCCCGCTGGTTGCGCATCTCGCGCTCGTAATCGCATTCCTCGAAGACGCGCGCGGCGATGTCATCCACCATATGGCTGAAGTCGGTCTTGGGCACCAGGTGGCTGATGGCCGAGACCAGCACGCCCACGTTGGCCAGATCGTTCTCCACCGCCTCGGCCACCCCCGGGTACTGCACCTTGACCGCCACCTGGCTGCCGTCGTCCAGCTGGGCCCGGTAGACCTGGCCGATGGAGGCTGCCGCGATGGGCTCCGGCTCGAAGCGCTTGAAGACCTGGAAGGTGCTCTTGCCGCCATAGCTCTCGGCGAAGATCTCCTGCACCTGGTCCCAGTCCATGGAGGGCGTGTGGGTCTGCAGGCTGCCCAGCAGGTCGCGGTAGATGTAGCGGTACTCGTCCGGGGCCACCTCGTCGATGTAGGAGAGCATCTGGCCGGCCTTCAGGGGCAGGCCCTTCATCTCGCCCAGCACGCGTGCCAGGCGCTTGGCCGCTCGGCGGTGCAGCAGGGCCGCCGCCTCGTCCGCCGACTCGTGGGCCAGGTGCGTGGCGGCCCCGGCCACATCGCCCACCAGCCCGGTGGCCATGCCTCCCAGGCGCGCCAGCCTGGCCAGCCTTCCTCTGCGCATATCCACCTCCCAAAGAACCAGGGTGCAGGCTGAGAAGATACAACGAGGCGAGGAGAAAGCCATGTCAAGCTCCCTTCGACAGCGCCTCTCACGGCGCGAAATCCTCGTCGCCCCGGGTGCCTACGACGCCCTGACCGCCAAGCTGATCCAGGCCAGCGGCTTCGAGGCTGTCTACCTGAGCGGCGCGGGCGTGTCCTACGCCACGCTGGGGTGGCCCGATCTGGGCCTGGTGACCCAGACCGAGCTGGCGGCCCGCGTGGCCATGCTGGCCAACGCCGTGAGCCTGCCCGTGATCGCAGATGGAGACACAGGCCACGGCAACGCGAACAACGCCGCGCGCTGCGTGCAGCTCTACGAGCGAGCCGGGGCCCAGGCCATCCAGCTGGAGGACCAGATCTTCCCCAAGCGCTGCGGCCACATGGCGGGCAA
>CAYVQL010000727.1:0-1913 GCA_964454135.1 uncultured Enterobacterales bacterium
CGACAGTCGGACCTGGTACGCCGATGCCGACGGCGACGGCTTCGGCGACAGCGCCACCAGCCTCTTGGCCTGCACGCAGCCCGGGGGATACACGTCCGACTCCACCGACTGCGACGACACGGACCACGACATCAATCCCGACGCAGCGGAGGTCTGCGATGACGGCGTGGACAACGACTGCGACGGCGAGCAGTCGAGCTGCTTGCTCGGCACCTTCTCCCTCGGCGGGGCCGACGTGAAGATCTCCGGAGAGAGCAGCGGCGACAACGCTGGGTATCGGGTGGCGTTCGGGGGCGACATCAATCGCGATGGAATTGACGATCTGCTGGTGAGCAGCCCCTACGCCGACTCCAAAGGCGGGTCCGATACAGGCAAGGCCTACATCCTCTTCGGCCCGGTGACCGCGGATGGCAGCCTCTCAAGCGCTGACCTCATCATGATGGGGGTCAACGACTCCGACTACGCCGGCTTCGGGCTCTCCCACGCAGGCGACATGAACGGTGACGGCTACGACGATTTGCTCGTCGGCGCCCACGAAGCGGACGCCGGATGGGAGGACGCCGGGACCGCCTATCTGGTCATGGGCCCCGCCAGCGGCGGGAGCTTGGTGCTGGACGCAGCCACGACGACATTCCTCGGAGAGCTGGAGGGCGCCCACCTCGGGTATGCGGTCAGCGGCGACGGAGACGTGAACGACGATGGCCACGACGATCTGCTCATCGGCGCCCACGGATCCGGTTCGTCGGGAACAAAGGCTGGCACTGTCTACGTGCTCCACGGACCGATCATCAGCGGCTGCATCGACGCCGCTGACGCAGACTACTTCCTTGAAGGAGAGTCCAGCGTTGACCAGACGGGAAAGTCCGTGGCGCTGACAGGTGACACGGACGGCGATGGCTATGACGATTTCCTTGTGGGGGCCCCCGGAGACGACGACGCAGGCGAATTGGCGGGTGCGGCCTACCTCGTATTGGGTCCCGCGGAGCGATCGGGCAACCTGGCGGACTCCGACGCCAAGCTCCTGGGCGGGAGCGCCAGATACTACGCTGGGTGGTCTGTCTCGGCCGCCGGCGATGTGAACGCCGATGGATACGCCGATTCCATGGTCGGAGCTCCGAATGCCAGCGCAGGGGGGGGCAGCTATTGTGGCATCATCTACCTGCTGCACGGACCGATCTCCAACGGGAGCTCCTCCCTGTCCATCGCAGAGGCCTCCTTCGTGGGTGAGAGCAGGCACGACTACGCCGGCTACCAACTCTCTTCCGCCGGAGATGTGGATGGCGATGGCGGCGACGACATCCTGGTCGGCTCACATATGGAGGATGAGGGCGGCTCCAACGCGGGCTGCGCCTACCTGGTGTACGGCCCCTCCTCTGGCACCCTCTCTCTCGCCGACGCGCACGTCAAGCTCACGGGCGAGTCCGCCGATGACGAAGTGGGCGCCGTGGCGCGGGCCGGCGACCAGAACCTCGACGGCCTCGACGACCTGCTCATCGGAGCCCCCTACGACGACGACGGCGGCTCCAACGCCGGAGCCCTCTACGTGGTCTTCGGCGCCGTGGGGATCTGAAGTACTCTCGAACATCATGAAGCCCACCTCATCTTCTTCACGGGAAACCAAATGGCGCCATCACCTTCGTCCAGCTCGCGGCCTCACCTGCCTCTCACGCTGACCGCAGCGCTCATCTGCGCCATCCACGCCGGCTGCGGCGGAGAGGACAGCGGCAGTCCGCCCGACGATGTCGTGGACACCGGCACCGGCCCGGACCAGGACGGGGACGGCTTCACGCCCTGGCAGGGGGACTGCGACGACGCGAATCCTGTGGTGAGCCCCGCCTGCACCGAGATCTCCGACGCCATCGACAACGACTGCGACGACGAGATCGACGAGCACACAACTCATCCGCCCCAGC
>CAYVQL010000728.1:0-1908 GCA_964454135.1 uncultured Enterobacterales bacterium
AAACGGCGCCGACTGTTTCCGCCGACATTGTCGGCGGAAATGGTCGGTGCCTGAAAAACGCTGTATTCGCGGATTCTGTAGCGCAGGCGCCAAGCCGCCGCCAGACGCCCTCAGACCCGCACGATCTGGCTGCGGCCGAAGCAAGGGGCCGCCTCCAGCAGCTCCATCCGCTGCTCGGGCGAGCGGAAGAAGGCGGTCGCCACCGTGACGCCGGGCACCTCGTCGCCCGGATGACGACAGAGCCGGCAGGGCTGACCCGAGCGGTCGGCCAGCAGCGCCAGCATGTCCTCGCGGCTCTGGGGCGCTCCCTGGGCCACACCGCGCTGCAAGGCCTCCCAGCGGGGCCCCGAGGAGCGGGCGTGGTAGCTGCTATCTTCGGGCAGATCCAGCATGTCCTGATGCACCAGGTGGTTGGTGTGCAGGTGCAGGCCCCGAATCTCCTGCAGGCTGTGCCGGCCCGGCCAGGTCTCCAGCGATACCAGCCGGCCCTCGCTCAGCGAACCCAGGTTGTGGTGCCAGGGGAAGGCGCGCCCCTGTTCCGTGGCTATGGCGACGGCCTCGTCCAGGCTGCCGGCCTCGCAGATGCTGCGTCCTATGAAGTAGCGCGGGATGCCGTCCGCCACGGCCTGCGGTGCGATGAAGTTGGTGCACTGAAGCACGCCGCGGGCGTTCAGGACGGGGCCGTTGCCGGGCAGGGTGCCCGGGTAGACCAGGCCGGCGAAGCGCACGCCGGAGGGCGGGCTGACCCGCACGACGCACATGCGACCCTGGTACGAAGCCGAGCCGTCCTCGTTATGGGCCAGCAGAAAGCCGCCTCCGCTTCCCAGGCCCACCGTGGAGCACTCCTCCTCCTGCGGGCTGAGCACGTCCAGCTCGGAGCGGCAGTTCCAGGCGAAGAGGTCGTTCCAGGACTGGTTGCAGCCCTCAGCCATGCCCTGCAGCTCCTCCAGCAGGCCAGGCATACGGGCCTCGATGGCGCTCCGGAAGCCGGCCATTCGACCCGCGTGCTCACCCTGGGCCGCGCTCAGAAAGCGGGCCAGGTCCTCGTCCGCAGCCTCCAGCACGGCATGGATCTCCCCTCGCAGCGCCTCGCCCAGCTGCCTTCCCAGCTCGCGATGGGAGCCCCCCACCTCGATCACCCGGAAGGGCTCGGCGACGCTCTCGACGACGGGAGCCACGGCCGCAGGCTTGCGGCAGCCCTCGAGCCAGGTCAAGCCGGCGCAGGCCCCCATGCCCGCCAGAAAACCGCGACGATCCAGCTCCATGGTCCTTCTCCTCAACACGTTATTCGGCGACCCGCCGCCCGATCCACCGCAGCCAGCACCTCTGCCGGCACAGGGTGGCTCTTCTGCGTCGCCAGGCTCACCACCACCATCAGCGTGCAGGACACCCCCACCCCCGCCAGCAGCGGGGGCACCCCGCTGGCCGCCCCCACCCCCACCCCCTGCCAGTCGACGGCCACGCCCGCGCCCCCGATCATGGACGACAGCGCCCCTGGCGTATTGGCCTTGCGCCACCACACCGCGCAGACGTAGGCGGGCAGGAAGGCGCTCCCCAGCACCGAGGTGGTGAAGACCACGATGCTGAAGACCCCGGGCGGCTTCCACAGCGACGCCACCACGCCCACCAGCGCGATCAGCAGCACCAGGCCCCGCGACACGGCCACCATCTCCCGATCCGTGGCCTGGGGCCTCAAGAAGCGCTGGAAGAGATCCCGTGAGGCGATGGTGCCCGTCTGCAGCAGAATGCTGTCGGCGGTGGACATGATGGCCGCCATGATGGCCGCTATCACCAGCCCCGTCACGGCCGGGGGCAGCAGCTTCTCAGCCACCGCGAAGATGGCCAACTCGGGATCGTCCAGCCCGGGCAGGATGGCGATGGCGAAGATGCCCACCAGGTAGGGCGTGG
>CAYVQL010000729.1:0-1884 GCA_964454135.1 uncultured Enterobacterales bacterium
GCTGGCGGCGCAGGCCACCCGTGGAGGCTGGCTCCCGGTTCTGTCGCCTGCTCGTAGATCGTCCTGCCGACCGGGCGGCCCTTGGCGGCCGCGCGCTTGAGGCCGTCTCGCGTGCGCCGCACGATCTTCTTGGCCTCCCTCGCCGCGAAGAAGGAGTGCAGGTAGAACTCCAGCTCCCCCGAGCCCGAGTCGTCAGCCGGATCGACGACGTGCCCCCGGGTGTCCACGAGGACGGCGTCGGCGTCGAGGGCCATGCCGAAGACGGCGAAGCGCTCGCGCGGATCCGCTGCCCTGGTGAGCCTGTCGATGGCGTAGACGCGGATCTCGTCGTAGTCCCTGCGCTCCGTGAGCTGCTGCAGCCGCTGCAGGTCCGGCCTCTCCGCCAAGCCCTTGGTGCCCGAGATGCCGCCGGCCTCCTCGATGCGTTCGACCAGGATGCCCGGGCGGGTCTCCCGGAGCCGGTCGAGCGCGGTGCGCTGGATTTCCGGAGTGTCGCGCTCGGCCTGGCCCTTGCTGGACACACGAACGAACTCGACGTAGCGGGGGGAGTCCTTGTCGGCCATCTTCACCTCCTGGCAGCACATGGTACTACGATTTCCAGAGGGAGACATTCAGCTTTTTTCCAACGTAATGCCTATTGCTGGTGGTCACCGTGGTGATGTGGGGGCTGGGTGCAGGGTGGCTGGTGGACTGCCTCGCGGCTCCTCACTTTCCAGGGCCTGCAGCGCCGCTCTGCCCGCCCAAGAGCCGCTCTCCGAGGCCGACTGCCTGCAGGCGGTCAGGGGCCGTCAGGGGGAGCCCAGCGCGCTCATTGCCGCTTGGGCAGCCGCGGGCTCAACGATGGCTGGGACGCGCACCATGGCCTTGCGTGCCGCGCCGCAGGGCTACATGGGGGATGAGCGCGTGCCCAAGGACACCATCGATTTCCCGGTCGGCCACGGTGGAGGCCTGCGGGGGCGGCATTACGACCGGGACCACTCCGAGGACGCGCGTGACGCTGTCGATGGGCTGCCTCCGGTGAACTGGACCGGGCCGGTGGAGCCGGACAACGTGGTGGTGCTGGACCGCGCGAAGGACTCCGCGGGAGGATCGTGATCGACGATTCCCACCGGAGGGCATGGTCGGCCAGGCTCTACGACGTGGGCTCCTCCAGGTTCGCGCGGAGAAACGAAGACTGGCCCCGATCCCGTTCTTCCAAGCTGCCCTCGGCCCTGCAGGCCGTGCTGGCGCCCCCGCCGCCGCCCCGTTGGGTGACCGTGCACGCCGATCTGCCCGCCGCGGCGCGCTGGTTCCTCGAAAACGTCAGGCCCGAGCCCCAGAAAGGCGCCGGGAAGGTCAAGGAGAAGATGGTTGATCGCTTCCGTAAGAATGGGAGCGGTGGCGGGCTGACGCCGTGAAAGGAGAAGACAGGCGGTTCGGGCTTCTCGATGCTCGTTCCGGTGCGGCGCATGGCCCCGGCCTCCGAGACCGCGGGGCGGCGGTTCGTCCCGATGCTCGCCTCGATGAGGCGCGCTTCGTCAGCGATGCGGGACAGGAGGATTCGGATCTGGACGGCCCCCTGACCCGCTACCTCGGGCCTCCGAGGACCAGGTAGACAGCTCCCGCATCCGTACCCCCCGCGTCGTTGCACATTGCCGCGATCAGCACGTCGCTGTACCCGTCTCCGTCGACGTCTCCGCCACCGGATAGGCCATGCCCCGCCCAGTCGTCCTGTTCTTCGCCGATCAGCGTCGCATATGCATCGACCAGACTCGATGATCCGCTATGCGGTCCGAGCACCAGGTAGACGGCGCCTGAGTCGGTGCCTCCGGAGTCCTCTTCAAACGCACTGATAGCGATGTCCGCACGGCCATCGCCGTCGAAGTCGCCCGCTCCTGCAACGTT
>CAYVQL010000730.1:0-1872 GCA_964454135.1 uncultured Enterobacterales bacterium
GGGTGCGGGTGCGGGTGGAGGGGGGCGGGGAGGGGGGTAGGAAGGCTTGGGGTACGCGCAGGTGGTCAAGGGCGCCGCGGTGGGCCCATCCGGCGTTACAATGGTGTTCATGGTGGCACCTCGCACCCTGGGTTCGGTGAGCTTCCAGCTCCCGCATCGCTCTTTCTGGCGCAGGGAACTCGAGGTACGCGCTCGACCGCTCACTGTGCAGGACTACCTGGTCGAGCAGGCCAACCTGCGGGGTTTCATGGGCGCCTGGGGCGCAGCTGCGGCCTGCAGCAGGGTTGATCCGGCTCTCGTTCCGGAGGAGATCATCGTCGGGCTCTGTGCGCCGCATGCGACCGCGGAGGCCCGGATCTTCAAGCTCGTCCTGCGCATCCTGCAGTCGGGCCAGCTCGATGAGCGGCGTCTGGCTTGGCTGGCCCGCAGGGAGCGGGCGGATTTCGTGCTGCACTGGTTCATGGCCTTGGTTCCCGAAGGGGAGCGGAACGAGGCCTTTCTGCGCGTGGCCAGGAGATTCCGCGACCCGCCGAGGGGATACCGGCCCCTCGACTACCGCTACGATCCGGCGCGCTTGAAGTACCGACCCTTGCGCATGGAGGCAGGATGGCCAACCCGGCCGCGTTGATGCTTCGCACGCTGGATCGCCACATGAAGGGGCCAGGACAGCTGCGGCTGATGGGCGGGGCGGCGATGGTGCTCGCGTACGGAATGCAGCGAGGCACCGAGGACATCGACCTGTTGATGGAGGATCGGGAGCTGGAGCTCCTCGTCGAGCGGGCGGATCTGGGAGCCGCTCTGGCGGCCACCAACCGCGAGCTCGAACCGCTTGGGCTGTACATCGCCCATATCTGGGGTCCGGAGCAGCAGATACTCACCCCTCACTGGGCGTCCAGTTGCCGACCGGTCTCCCTGTCGCCTGCCCTGGAGAAGCTCCGGCTCACCGCGCTCGGGCCGCTGGACCTGCTGCTGAGCAAGCTCTGCAGGGCCGACGATGGGGACCTGGCGGACATCGCGCACCTCATCCAGCACGAGTCGCTGGAAGCCGACCTCGTGCGGCGAGCCATGAGCGAGGCCCTGGTCCCCGCGGTGTTTCGTGGGGCGTTCGAGGCGGGGAACGCCAGGGTGGAGGCCCTGATTGGCGGGATGTGAGCGGCGCTCGACAGCTGCGACGATGAGGTCTACTGCTTGACGGATCTGCGCCTGCGGGTCGACAGGCCTGCCAGGGCCAGGGCCAGGGCCAGCAGCCAGGCAATGCCGGCTGGGGGGCGGCTCGTGGAGCAGGCTTGGCAGCCGCGCTTGCCGGGGATCTCGTCGCCGATGGCGCGCTCGCCCCCCGGCTGGGAGCCCGGGTCGTTGGGGTTTGAGCCGGCCTCCAGCTCGTAGCTGTCGCTGAAGCCGTCGCCGTCGGAGTCTCTGCTGTTGGGATCGGTGCCGTGGGTGTTGACCTCGTCTCCGTCGGTCAGGCCGTCGTCGTCGGCGTCGGCGTCGGGCGGGGCGGTGCCGTGGAAGTCGACTTCGAGGCCGTCGCTGACGCCGTCGCCGTCGGAGTCGGACTCGTTCGGATCCGTGCTATGGGTGTGGACCTCGTCGCCGTCACTGACGCCGTCGGAGTCGGAGTCGGAGTCGTTCGGGTCCGTACCATGGATTTCGATCTCGTCTCCGTCGGTCAAGCCGTCATCGTCGCTGTCGGCGTAGCGGGGGCTGGTGTCGTAGGTGTTAACCTCGTCGCCGACCAAGCAACCGGCGACGGCACTGTAATCGTGAGGATGTAGGGTGGCATAGACGTGGACCTCGTCACCGTCGGTCAAGCCGTCGTCGTCGCTGTCGTCGTTCCGCGGATTGGTGGCGTAGGTGTTAACCTCGTCGCCG
>CAYVQL010000731.1:0-1864 GCA_964454135.1 uncultured Enterobacterales bacterium
ACGCCGATGGCTATGGTGACGCCGGCAGCACCTATGAGGCTTGCATAAGGCCAACCGGCTACTCACCAGACGACAGCGACTGCGACGATACTGACGCGACCATCAATCCGGGCGCCACCGAGGCATGCAACGGCAGCGACGACGACTGCGACGGCAGCACGGACGAAGGCTGTTGGACCGGAGAGGTCGACCTGGCTGACAGCACGGCGATGTACTACGGCGAGAACAGTGGCGACGATGCTGGCGTCACCGTCACCTTCGCCGGCGACATGGACGGAGATGGCCTCGACGACGTCCTGATTGGAGCCTACTCCTACGACCACGGTAGCGCCTCGGATGCCGGGGCGGCCTACCTCGTGTCGGGTACGGTCACGGGGAGCTTCGACCTGGGTGGCGCCACCACGCGGATAGAGGGCGAGAGTGGCGGCGACCGAGCCGGCTCGTGCCTGGGTGCCACCACCGACCTCAGCGGAGACGGTCTTCCCGACCTCCTCATCGGCGCCTCCGAGTACGGCTCTGGCGGCGCTGCCTACATCACGTATGGTCCGTTGTCGAACGACTCCGATCTCTCCTCGGCAGATGTGCGGTTGGAGGGGGAGGCGAGTGGTGACAACGCGGGCTACGCTTGCAGCAGCGCGGGTGACATCAACGGCGATGGACAAGCCGACCTCGTCATTGGCGCCAATGGCAACGACAGCGGCGGTTCGAGTGCCGGTGCGGCCTATATAGTCTACGGCCCAGCCAGCGCAGACATGGACCTCTCGGCCGCCGACGCCAAGCTGCAGGGAGAGTCTACTAGCGACCACGCTGCCGACGCGCTCGCCGCCGGCGGCGATACCGATGGTGATGGCCTTGGCGACCTGCTGATCGCCTCCTACGGGGACGATGACGCCGGCACTGACGCTGGCGCTGTCTACGTCACCCTTGGTCCAATCTCTGGCACGCTGAGCCTCTCGGGCGCTGAGGCCAAGATCCTGGGCGACGGCGGCACCTACTTCGCAGCATTCCACAGCCTGTACTGGGCGGGAGATGTCAACGCCGACGGCTACGACGACGCGCTGCTGGGCAGCCGCAGTGGCAACTCCAGCGGCTCGGGCTCGGCCTACCTCTTCCTCGGCCCCGTCACAGCCGACAGCGACACGGCCTCCGCAGACGCCGAGCTGGTGGGCGAGAACTCCAGCGACTACGCCGGCGTCGGGCTAGCCGCAGGCGACCTTAGTGGTGACGGCTACGCCGACCTCCTCGTGGGAGCCAGCGGCAACGACCGCAACGGATCCAGCTCTGGAACCTTCTACCTGGTCCACGGCCCAGCCACCGGAACCGTGGACCTTGCCACGGCGGACTGCATGTTCGTGGGCCACAACAGCGGGGACGGCGTGGGCTGGACCGCCGCCGCCAACGGCGACGCAGACGGTGACGGCGCCATCGATCTGCTGATCTCGGCTCGCAACGAGGACACCGGGGGCTCAAGCGCAGGTGCGGTCTACCTGCTGCTCAACTCGCTCTGACGAAGTCCGAACCACGGAACCCAGCTCGAACACGTGGCCCCGACTAGTGCCTTCGGCGGCAAGTCCTGCCCCAAATATCCGGTTCGCGCCAGTCGCCATGGAGGCGACGGGCTGAGAGGGCAGCTCTCCGCTGAGCCAGATAGCGGGGAGGAGGCTGCCGCTCCGCGCTTGTCGCGCCGAGGCGCAGAGCGGGTGGCGCCGAGGTCGCCGAATCGAAGGAGAGAGGGAGGCTGCCGCTCCGCGCTTGTCGCGCCGAGGCGCAGAGCGGGTGGCGCCGAGGTCGCCGAATCGAAGGAGAGAGGGAGGCTGCCGCTCCGCGCTTGTCGCGCCGAGGCGCAGAGCGGGTGGCGCCGAGG
>CAYVQL010000732.1:0-1853 GCA_964454135.1 uncultured Enterobacterales bacterium
GGGGACTGGGACGCCAAGAAGGAATACGTGCGGGGCTTCATCTATGGCATGGTGCAGGAGGCCGACGAGTACTACGACAAGGTCTTCGGAATGGGCTCTCCGGAGGAGCTCTACGCCCAGCTCCCCGACCTGCTGCAGTGCGCGGACATCCACTGGTATCACAGGAAGAGAGCTTCATCTCTCAAGCACATCGGCTACCTCGTCTTCGAGGTGGACGAGCTGCGGGAGTTGGTGGAGGACGAGATGTTCCTCCAACTCCCGAAAGGATCAATCCCCGAAGATGCTTTCAAAAACTTCCCCGTGACCGTCTCCGAGTCCGGCTTCGCCGTGGACACCTCCGCCACGACGGGCGACTGCAATCCCACCGGTGCCAGCGACGAGGATTTCCAGGCCTGGGAGGTCTGGCGCCGGCTCTGCGGCGCCCTGGCCTCCAAGGCCAGCCTGGCCGGCTGGCACGGCCTGATCGCCACCCAGGGCGGCGAATTCGGCGGCATGGGCCTGCGCTTCGACGACACGCGCAGCACGGCGCCGGCCTCGGCAGCCGAGCCCAGGCCCTCCTGGTTCGCCTTCCAGCGCCTGGGCCAGCTGCTGGGCGACAAGGTCGTGGACGGGCGGATGGCGCTGCCCAGCGCAGACAGCAGGGATCAGCTCGAGGCCCTGCTCGGCCAGGGCTACCGCGACACCGATCCCTGGATCACGGTCCTGGAGCTGACGCTGCAAGTGGGAGCCGACTACCGCTACGCCTACCTGGTCCTCCGCGATCCCAGCGCCCCCAGCGGCAGCAGCATCTACTGGGTCTGCACGTCCTGTACGGTCTACGAGAGCAAGATCATGCCCTTCAGGTCGGGCTCCGATTTCTGCGGCTCGACAAGGCTGCCCCGCCCGTGGAGCCTGTGGCCCTCCACCGAACAAAAGCTCCCCAGCCCCGTGGCGTTCAAGCCCGGCTACCAGCCCCGCCTGTTCTTCGCCTACGAGCGAGCCGACTGGACGGTCCTGTCCTACGAAGAGGCGGGACAATGGGAGCTGGGGGTGAGGCCGGTGACGCCGCAGCAGAGCAAGCTGCACCAGCCGCCGGAATGGATGGATGATATGCTCGCACCCCTGCCCAACGATCCCAGAGACCTCATCGTCAAGAGAAAAGACCTTGCCCCCTGACCCGCCCCGGCCCGCGCGCCTCCCATGGCTGGCGCTGCTTTCGCTCGTCGCCAGCTGCGACGGGGAGCGCGGGAAGGACTCGGCGCCGCCTGCGGGATCCCCTCCCCCGGCGGACAGCGCGCCGCGCGACTCCGGCGGCCGGGACAGCCCCCTGGACACCGCGTGGGAGAGCGGCGAGACCGGGGGCGTGGAGACCGGGGACAGCGCGCCGCAGCCGAGCGAAAACCGGTTCGAATGCGGCAGCCGCGAGGTGGGGGCCGCGCCCCGGGGCTTGATGGCCGTGGAGGAGGCGGAGCTGATCATCACCTACGAAATAGGGGGCTTCAAATCTGCCACCGCGGCGGACACCGATGGCGACGGCTGCGTGGAGTTGGGCTTGGCCGTGGTAGAGGAACCCACGTACGAGGACGCCGCGGGTGACTATCACAGCAAGTTCGGCATCGGCATCATGCCCGGCAACACCTCTGGGCAGGTCGTCTTCGAAGAGGAAGCCCGCGCCTTCGTGCACGGCGAATGGGATCACGACACCTATGTGGTGGCCAGCGGAGACCTGGACGGAGACGGGGCTGCCACGGACTGGCTGATCGGGGCCTTTGACGCGGTCTACGGAGATTCCACTCCGGGGGCGGTCTACTGGTTCCCAGACCTGTCGCGCGGCGAGTACGAAGAGAGCGACGCGGCCGTCACCATCTGGGGAG
>CAYVQL010000733.1:0-1827 GCA_964454135.1 uncultured Enterobacterales bacterium
GTAGCCCCTCGTCGATCTCGCCGTCGCAGTCGTTGTCGATGCCGTCGCAGATCTCCTCCAGGTGGGGCGCGGCGTCGTCGTCGCGGTCGTCGCAGTCGTCCTCTTTCGCCACGCCGTCGCCGTCCTTGTCGACCCAGTCGGTCATCAGAGGCGGGCCGCAGGCTTGCAGGAGGCAGAGGGTGAGCAGGGCGCGTTGCATGCTGGATCACTGGGCGGGGCGACAATGGATTGTCGCCGGGAATGGGGGGCCTGGTCAAGCTCCGCGGCGCGCGAGCTACTCCCCACCCCCCATCCACAGGTAGGCCGCCCCGAAGCCGCCCTCCGCCAGCTGGGCGCCGGTCACCAGGTCGTCCAGCCCGTCGCCGTCGAAGTCGTCCAGCTGCACCGCGCTGCCCACGTAGCCGCCGGCGTCCTCGCCGTGGAAGATGGCGTCGGCGTCCTGTGCCAGGTCCCAGCCGCCGCTGATGGGGCCGTAGGCCAGGTAGACGCAGCCGCCCGGGGGCGCCTCCACCGCGCCGACCGCGATGTCTTCGTACACGTCGCCGTCCACGTCGCCGCCGTGGATGGAGTAGCCGAAGTAGGCGCCGTCGCCGATGAACTGGGTGGGCGAGTCGCCCAGGTCGGCCTCCTCGGGCAGGGGGGAGAAGATGACGTAGGCTCGGCCGGCCCTGGTGTACGCGTAGGGCGAGCCCACCATCAGGTCCGTGATGCCGTCGCCGTTGACGTCACCGTCCCCCAGCCCCCAGCCCGCGTAGTCTCCGGGGTTCTCACCGAAGAAGCTGGCGTCGGCGTCGGCCATGGTCTGGGAGCCCGAGGGGGGGCCGTAGACCACGTGCACGGCGCCGGCGTTGGGGCCGGCCGTGCTGTCGTAGAGCGCACCCGAGGAGATGTCGCCGATGCCGTCGCCGTTGAAGTCCGGGCCGGCTCGTACACGGTAGCCCACCAGGCTCCCGTCGACGTGGCCGTAGTAGGCGGCGTCCGCCGAGTCGGGCAGCGAGTAGGAGGTGGGCCCGGGGGCGGACCAGACGAAGATGCCGCCCCCGTCCGTGGCGCCCCCGTCTTCGCCGTAGGCGCCCACCACCACGTCCTCCAGGCCATCGCCGTCCACGTCTCCCAGGGCCGAGCCGTGGCCGGTGAGGTCCGGGTAGCTGCCGGTGGACGCGCCGCCGTGGATGCTGGCGTAGGCCCCGGACATGGGCTCCAAGGGATCGTAGGGGCCCAGGTGCAGAAAGGCCACGCCGCCGGTGCAGCTGCCGCTCGCGTGGGGCGTGCCGAAGAGCGCGTCCGCCAGGCCGTCGCCGTTCACGTCGCCCAGGTCCATGGAGCGGCCGGCGCCGAAGCAGCCGGCGTCGGTGGCGCTGAAGGCCACATCGGCGGTGGTCGAGTCGTACTCGCCCTGGACGGGGGCGTAGAGCGCGTAGCCGCCTCCGAGGTAGCCGCTCTGCAGGTGGGCCGAGATCAGCACGTCCAGGCCGCCCAGGCCGTCCATCTGGCCGGCGGCCACCTGGAAGCCGGTGTAGGCGCCGGCGTCCGGGCCGTGCAGCACGACCTGGGCATTGCTCGCGAAGTAGTCGTCGTGGAAGCCGCAGGTCTCGGCCTCGCCGTCGCAGTCGTTGTCCAGACCGTCGCAGAGCTCCTCGGCGCCGGGGTAGGTCAGGGCGTTGCCGTCGTCGCAGTCGCCGCCCTGCTCGATCCATCCCGATGCGATCTCGCAAGCCTGGACGCCCAGCTCGGCGTCGCCCCAGCCGTCTCCGTCGGCGTCGGGGAAGACCATGGTGGCCCACCCCTCATCCGTCTCGCCCTCGCAGTCGTTGTCGCTGCCGTCGC
>CAYVQL010000734.1:0-1820 GCA_964454135.1 uncultured Enterobacterales bacterium
TGACCATGCAGAACAGGACGACCCGCCTGAGGCTGTGGGCCTGGGAGAAGAAGCCCTCGAAGCTGGGGTCCTTGCGGCGTCGCCACGAGGTGTTGACGGAGAGCTCGTAGGCTCCAGCGACCAGCTCGAGCTGGAGGAGAGGATCGTCTTCCCCCAGGAAGCGCGGGATGAGGAAGCGTCGGTTGAACTCCTCCACGTTCGCCTGCGAGGGAGGCCCGAAGTGGTCGACGAGGAAGGTCCGGAGCTGCGCCCGGTCTGTGATCAGCAGCTCGACGCGGTCCTCTTCGTAGGACCTGGGCCTCCACAGCGCTCGAGTCTCGGGGGCCTGCGGATCCAGCAGCGTCGCGGTGCTGTTGCGGGGATCGAGCTTCCGGATCTGGTGGGTGCCCTGCGAGGCGGCGCGCGAGAAAGCGAAGTAGGTGGAGACGCCGCCGAGCCTCTGCTCGACGAACAGGGTGACCTTGCCATCTTTCAGCTCGGTCGAGGGGTAGGCCGCGGCCCGCATCAGGTGGAAGGCGTAGGACTTGCCGGAGCCCTTGCGTCCGATGACGCAGTTGAGGTTCCTGTTGAAGCGGAAGGTCCTCTTTCCGAAGAACTCGTTGTCTACCCGCAGGCTGTGCAGGTAGTGGCCGTCCGCGAGCGACTCGTGCTGGTCGGAGATCCTGACCCGGGACGATGGCATGCCGATGGCGGTGCGCAGGCCCGAGAAGCTGGGTGCAGTCATCTTCAGCGCGGTGAAGCGCTTGCCGATGGCGGGCAGGTCGTGGGCGTCCGAGCCCTGGAAGTAGGCGAGGGACGGCAGGTCGGTCTTGTCCCGCAAGCGGCTGAGCCAGTCCTTGGGTGTCTGCTTGAGCTTCTTGTCGTAGGTGGTGAACTTGTGGGGTTCCACGATCTCCACAGCCCCGAGCAGCGGGTTCGTCAGGACGTTCTTCATGGCGCCCCCCGTCAGGGAGTACAGCTTCAGCACGGCCTGGGTCTTGCCGTCGATGTGCGCCGGGATGGGGATCCCACCTTTCTTCGTGATGAGCTCGATGGTCTCGACTACGCTGGCCTTGCCTACCTTGGGACTCTTGCCCCAGTCGTCGATCCCCAGGCCCAGCTCGTCCAAGAGGTCGCAGATGACGAAGTGCACCTTCCGCAGGGGATGCTGGGGCCGGAAGATTGCCAGGATGTGCACGCCGGTGGTGCTGATCTCCACGCCGGGGAGGATGGTCAGCTCGTCTCGTCCGACGAGCTCGTTGTGCGCGCGGGCCGCCTCGTCTACGAGCTCGTACCAGGTGGGCGCTCGCAGGTCCATGAAGCTGCGGGACTGCACGTCGGACCAGATGGTGCCGATGCCGTTGTGGTCCGTGATGGCCACGATGGAGAGGCTCTCCTCCAGGAAGCGCTGGACCATGGACGTGGCCAGCGCACGCGCGTCATCGAGGATGCCCTGCTGGAAGTTGTGGACCGCCAGCGGGTCGGCTTGCTGCTGCTGCTTGGTCGGATATGTCAGCTTGTAGGGGTTGAAGCCGTAGCGGTTGGCGCCGCGGGCGTCGGAAGATGCCGGCGTGTGGAAGTGAAGATCCGCTCGGAAGAACCTCGCACCGATGCCCTCGGCGTCGGCCCGGCGAAAGTCCGCGAGCACGGAGCGCTGGGTTGCCATCTCGTTCTCTCCCGCGTTCGTGATTTCATTGAGAAGCCGGCCCTGGAAGGACGTATCCGGCCACTCTGCCAGCAGGCAGCATACCACCAGCGGGCATTGCATGGGGCGGTCCGGGTGAATGTTGAGCCTCTCGTAAAAAGCCAGGCCCAATGCAGCGGACGCACTCCTCTCGTAG
>CAYVQL010000735.1:0-1818 GCA_964454135.1 uncultured Enterobacterales bacterium
CTGCTCGGCCATTGCTATCCTTCTTCCATGGGTTTTTATTACGCCTATCCCCCGACGAGGCCGCCTTGGAGATCGGCGCCACCGCGGACCAGCCCATGCCCACGTTGTGCGACGAGGTCGACATCTACGACCCGGAGTCCGAGGAGGTCCTGGTGATGGAGGACGGCATCCTCGTCAAGGCCCAGAAGCCCCACCGCGGCCCGGAGCGGAAACGGCCCCACAAGAGGATCAACACCGACGTGGTCCTGCTGGAGAGGCCGGATGGGAGCTTCCTCCATCTGACCGAGAGCATCGCTTCCGACGGGGAGAGAGCCTTCGATGTGGCTCGGGCTCTCCGGGCGGCCTTCGTCAGGTGCTGGGGATGGTCCCCGGATCCGCTGGCTGTCGTGGCCATCACGGACGGAGCGAGGTCCATCCGTCTCCACCTGGCCGCGGTCTTCGGGCTGGCCGTGGTGGTCATCCTGGACTGGTACCACCTCACCAAGAAGCTGCAGGTGCTCCTGAGCCAGGTCTGCCACGGCAACGTCCACAGGAAGCAGATCCAGAAGGCCATGGAGGCTCGCCTGTGGAGGGGCGATGTCAAGGGAGCGCTGGCGATCCTCGAGGAGGTCGAGCCGCGCAAGCCCGACAAGGCCAGGGAGTTGCGCGGCTACCTGGAGAAGCACGCCTCGGAGATCATCGACTACGAGCGAAGACAGGCGGCAGGCAAGACCATCGGTAGCGGCCGGATGGAGAAGGGCGTGGACCTCACCATCGGCCACCGCCAGAAACGCAAGGGCATGAGCTGGGTCACCGCGGGTACCCGGTCACTGGCCCACCTGAAGTGCATGGAGCTCAACCGAGAGTGGGAGGCGTTCTGGGCCCGGCGAGCCGCCGCGTGAGTCCAGGCCCGGATCTGGGACAGGAGGCTTTTTTTGGTCTACGCAGGTGTGCCGGAGGGACACGCTCCACGGGGCAGCGGAGCGTGAACACGCGCCCGTCCGACGCGCCCGGGAGTGAGAACTCCCCCAGCTCGACGCGGCCGTAGCAGCCCACGATCCAGCTCTGGCCACCCCGCGACTGTGGCTCGCGAGACAGGAAGAACACCAGCCCCCCCGGGGAGAAGCCGGCCCCGCTCCCTCGGTAGAAGGCGTAGCCGTGCTTCCAGCCCGCCTGCACGTAGGCCTCGAGGTCGAAGTTGTGGTCCTCGTGCATCTCCCCGTGCTCGGCCACGTAGCTGAACGACGAGGTCTCCACGTCCTCTCGGGTGGGCTCGTCGGCCCATCCTCGGGAGTTCCAGGCGATGTTGACGATGGCGTGTCCCGTCATGGGATCAAGCTATCGGATTCACGCTCTCGGGGCAGAGCGCCAGAGCGTCTTCGGGGGCTGCCCTTCACGGCGGAACCCAGATCGTAGTAATCGACATCCAGGCTCCATCCGTCGCTGTCGCGGTCTACGCCCCAGCCGCTGCGGTCAGCCATCTAGCCGCTGTAGTCGCTCACGTCGCCCGTCTCGCCCGCCAGCAGGCCTGGGGCCTGGCCTGCGTCCCTGGACAGCCCGGCCCACAGGGAGCGATCGGGCTACTCGCAGTGCAGATCGTCGCCATCGGTCGCGTCGTCGCAGTCGTTGTCCACCGAATCATCGCCGCCCTCGTCGGCGTTGGGATGCCCCGCTCGGCCTCCGGTTCCCATGGATGGCCCTGGGACCGCACCCCTGCACGCCCGGACCTCACCGTGCGGGGCCCGGTGGCCCGCGGCGACCGGCATCGAGACCAGGAGACGGTGCCGAGCACCGCGTCGGCGCGTTCACGGTCACGCCGAGGCTGCGGGTGCAACCAGC
>CAYVQL010000736.1:0-1799 GCA_964454135.1 uncultured Enterobacterales bacterium
GGTTCCGTGATAGTTGCCGTACTTGGTGCGATACGGTAATGGTGCCTATACCCCACCCATTCCGAGCCCCTCAGCTCCATCGTCATCCAAGCCACCAAGGGCATCACCTACGACATCGTGCACGTCTGCCGCAAGCGCTTGGGCGAATCCCAGCCCATCCCCTGGTCACAGCTGCGCCGCGAGGTCACCCGCGAGGCCCGTGCCCAGCTCCGGGAGATCGAAGGCGCCAGCGAGGTGCTGCCTGGGCCCGACGTACAGATGATCCTGATCGGCAAGGCCCTGATGCTGTTCTCCAAGCACTACGGCCAGGTCCTGGCTGCCGATGGCACGGCCTTGAAGCTGGACGAGGCCATGGAGCGCATCCTGGTACTGGTGCGCGAGGTGCGCGGCGAAGAGCTGCCCCTACCCGGCGTCCTCCAAGACGCCGACAGCCTCACACAGCTCGCTCTGTTGCACGTAGTCGGCAAGGGCCCGTGGAGCCGCGACGACCTGCACAAGGAGCTGCGGGGCTACAGTCAGGGCCCCGCGGCTCTACTCTCCAGCGGCCTGGTCCGCCAGCTACCCACCGACAGGATGCGACTGGAAGCGGTCCCCGCCATGGAGCGTGGCGCGTCAAGCACCCTCTCAGATCGACCGGCGTGCCCCCTGGTGGACAAGCTGCACCTGCTCTTGGCCGGCGCGCATGCAGGACGTCCCTTGGACCGGTTGATGCACAAGTGGCGCGGGCAATGGCCGCTCATCACCGATGCGCTGGACTGGCTGACCAAGGCCGACCCGAGCACCCGGGAGCTGGCACGACTCTGCTTGCGCCAGGTGGAGGCCCTCGGACCCGATCCCGGCCTAGCGCACAGTGGGCAGCAACTCGGACTCTTCGGTGGGGAGGAATAGCATGGCTCCGGTCATCCCCGAGATGCAGCTCGGCATCCACGTGGTAGAGCGCGCTCGACTCTCCACCCTGGCCGCATCGGGCGTCGAAGTGCCCGAGCCCTGGATGGGCGTACTGGACGCGCTGCGCATGATGGAAGAGCTCCTGCCAGAGCCGCCCGCGGATCAGCCGCTGGGGTTGGTGGGGCTGGACGCGCTGCTGTGCGCCGCAGGCAGCGAGAGCACGCCCCTCCAGCGAACAATCCGGGCAGGCTTCGCCGAGGCCAGGCACTACTTCTCCTGGAAGCGTATCCCCGTCGTCCTGCTGTTGAACGGCCGTGTGGACGATCTACGCGATGGTTCGGGCCTCGCCCTGCTCTTCGCTGAGCGTCGATGGCCACTCGCGCCCCTCCTGGGCACCCGCCTCGCCCCTGCGCGCGCAGGCGTCAAAGGCTGGTGGTGGGCACCCCAGATTGGTTGAGGTGATCTGATGACGGACAACGCGAGCAGGCCCATCGACGCGATCGATTCACGCCGAGGTCGGCACAGGTACCAGACCGAGGGCGAGCCCCTGGGCTCAGGCTCGGGTGGTGTGGTCTATTCCGCCAAGCGGCTCCCCGTGGGCCAGGATCGAGCCGCGGACGACACCCGTCGGGTAGCCATCAAGATCACACATGATCCGGCGTGGAAGCCCCGTCTCAAAGAGGAGGCGAAGCTCCTCTACAGGCTGCTATCGAAAGAGAAGCAAGTCATCGAGGCCAGCGGGGGTACGGTGTTCCGCCCGGTGCGCATCCTCAGCGGCCCCCACCCGCTCAAGGTCGACGATGCATACGGCTCGCTGGCTATCGAGCTCGAATACCTCGACGGGCCGACCCTAGCGCAATGGTTCGAGCGGGACTGGGTGCCCGGTGATGTGCCGGAACCCGGGGCAATCC
>CAYVQL010000737.1:0-1788 GCA_964454135.1 uncultured Enterobacterales bacterium
GCGGACCTGCGACGATTTCAGACCTTGAGCGAGGGGGTTCCTACGAGGGGCTCAATGTTGCGGGCACTCGGCCGTCATTGCCGGCGCGCAGCTCGGTGCCCCGAGATGTCGATGATCCGGTAGGGCGGGCCGGCCGGCAGTCGGTGAGCCAGTGGTCAGGCCGCTTCCCGCCACTCATGCCGATGATGGAGACCGCCTACGCACGGCAGGGCAGCCACCTTGTCAGGGCAAAATGGGGCTGCTCACAGGCCGGGGTTTCGCAACGCCTGGCTGGCCTCGGGCGGCACGGGGCGCACCTCGGAGTCCTGGTCGTCGCAGTCCTCTCCCCCGGCGATCACGGCGTGGTAACCGTCACCGTCCACATCGCTCAGGTCCGCACCGTCGCAATCCTGGTCCAGGCCGTCGTAGGGGATCTCGTCGCTGGGTATGCAGGCCTCCGAGGAGTCGGTCTCCGGGCTGCCCACGGTTGCCGGGGCACAGCTGACGAGGGTGAGGAGGAGGAGCGCGGGGAGGGCTGGGCTGCGTAGACAGGTCACGCGCGCTCCTATCGAATGGCCAGCCAGAAGGCGCAGATGCCGACGTCTTCGTCGGAGGAGGATTGATTGCAGATGATGCGGCCCTCGAGATCCTCGCTTGTGCTTGAAACGAGGGTGAGATGCTGGATGTCGCCTTCGAAGAGCCGTGCGGACAACCAGACGCTGCCATACGGTGCGGTCTTGCTGGCACTGTCGCATTCCCAGTCCGATCCTACGAAGCTGGGTGGGGGCGTGCCTCCGAGATCGGGACAGGAGTAGGCGCTCTTGGTCAGTTGGTGGCCGATGGCCCAGGAAAAGATGTGTTGCCGCGAGCCAGCTGCGCCGTAGGTGAGGCTCAGCCCGTCCAGGTACTTCTCCTCAACGGTCTTGACGGAGTGGAAGGCGTCATCGGTGCGATACTGGCGCATGCAGACCTCGACGAGCACCTCGTCCCAGGTCAGGCCCAGTGCATCGAAGCTCGCCGACAGCTGGCCGCCTCCGCTGGACTGGTTGCCGTAGCAGAGGCCCTCCGTGCTGTGCTGCACCCATTCGTCTGGGCAGGTGTCGGTGCTGAAATCGTAGTCGGCGAGGACCGTCCAGCCCCCGTTCTCCTGGTCCATGTCGCAGCTGACCTCCGTCGGGCTGCCATCGCCATCGGGGTCGATCCAATAGGTGGCGCTCGCAGCGCTGGCATCTTCGGCCAGGATCTCGGCGCAGCTCTCGGCTGGGCAGGACTCGGTCCCCAGTTCGCAGCCGGTGGCCCCGGTGTCGCCACAGAGCACGACTGCGGCATCCCCATCGTCGCAGTCACTGTCATCGGCGACGTAGCCTGCGGGCTGGTTGCAGGCCGGCATCGCGGTGCTGGCGTCGCCGTATCCATCGCCATCGGCGTCTTGATACCAGGTGCTGGCGTCGGCCACGTCTGCGTCCTGGCCGTCTGTCAGGCCATCGCAGTCGTCGTCGGCTCCGTTGCAGATCTCGGTGGCGGCGGGGTTGACCTGGGCGTCGGCATCGTCGCAGTCGGAGCTGTCGGCGACGTAGCCCGAGGGTTGATCGCAGGCCGCCATCGTGCTGGCGTCGTCGCCGTAGCCATCGCCATCGCTGTCCGCATACCATGTGCTAGCGTCGGCCACGTCCTCGTCCTGGGCGTCGATGATGCCGTCGCAGTCGTCGTCGATGCCGTTGCAGACCTCCTCGGCGCCGGGGTGGACCGCGGGATCCTGGTCGTCGCAGTCCTCTCCCCCGGCGATCACGGCGTGGTAACCGTCACCGT
>CAYVQL010000738.1:0-1777 GCA_964454135.1 uncultured Enterobacterales bacterium
TGGCGGCGCAGGCCACCCGTGGAGGCTGGCTCCCGGTTCTGTCGCCTGCTCCTATGGAGGTTGCGCTTCAATCTTCCCTTCTTCTCATGCTACCGTATAGACCTCACCCCGATGAAGTTATTGCTCGCGAAGGTGGAGCTCCAAGCGAAGACCGCCATCTGAAGCCGAGTGAACCGAGGAGACCGGCGATGAACGAAAAAGCGCACCTTGCCACGTGGACTCTCTTTCTGGGATTGCTGATGCCCGCCTGCAAGGACAAGGAGGACTCGGGCCAAGAGCCCGCGGACACCGGTCCTGGCACCCAAGACACGGGCCCGGACACCGGGGATCCCGGCATCGACACCGGGGAAACTGGAGATGTCTTCGTTCCCCCCTGCGCCGACGGTGGCTGGGGCGACATCGATGAGCCGGAGAGCGCCATCCACGTCTCGGCGAGCGGCTCCGCCAAGGGCGACGGGAGCATGGAGGATCCGATCTCGGACCTCGCTGCCGCGCTGACGTTGACGCGCGAGCGCAAGAAAGACAAGCGCATCGCCATCTGGCCCGGCACGTATCCGAGCAACCTGTCGCTCTCCCACGAGGAGGGCGACGACGACACCGTGATCCAGGGTTGTTCAGCGGACGAGGTGTTCATCGAGGCTGCGGACGCTGAAGAGTCGGTGTTGAAGGTCACGGAGGCCACCGGGGTGGTGATAGAGAGCGTCTGCTCGCGAGGGGGCACGCGCTCGATCCAGGTGTGGAGCGCCGCGCAGGCCGATCTGCTCAACCTGCGCATCGAGGAGAGCATCGAGGCGGGCCTGGTGATCCACGGCAACTCGGTGGTGGCCAATATCGAGAACGTCGAGGTGCACAGCACCGTGACCACGGACGATGGCTTCGGCTACGGCATCGCTTTCCAGGAGGGCGCCACCGTGACCATGAGCGGCGGCGGCGCCTGGGACAGCACGTCGGTGGGCCTGCTGATCGAAGACGTCAGCGAGGTCACGCTGTCGGGGATCACGGTGGACGGCACGAACCAAGACGACGACGGCCTGTATGGCCGGGGTCTGCAGATCCAGGAGTGGTCGGGGCCGGTCTACATCACGGACTCGACCTTCAGCTCGAACTTCGGCGCTGGCGTGTTCGCCATGACCTCGCTGTACGTCTCCATGACGGGCAGCGCGGTGGAGACCACGGGCGCCAGCGGCATCCCGGAATCGTCGTCCGCCAGCGGCGACGGCGTGGTGCTCACGCGGGGCGAAGAGAACCTGGATCCGGCCGACTACGTCGGCGCGCTGGACGGCAACACCATCACGGGCTCGGACCGGGCGGGCATCTTGTTGGACGGCGTGACCGTGGATGTCTCCGCCAACACCGTGTCCGACAGCGGCTACGAGATCGTGTCGCAGGGCCCGGCCGACGTCTCGGGCACCGACGACTGTACGGCGCTGGGGGATACGGAGGCCCTGGAGCTGAACCTGCAGCCCCTCGAGCCCATAGATCCCGGGGAGCACTGAGGGCCGCGAAGGGGCCGGCATGAAGGAACGGGCGCGCGCGGGGCTCGCCTTGGCCCTCGGTCTCGCAGGCTCCGTCTTGCAGGCGAGCTGCGCGCGGGATCCGCGCCAGCAGCGCCAGCCCGGCCACACGGGGCCCGCCGGCGATACCGCCTCCGCCACCAGCCCCGCCTGCGACAGCGGCTACCTGGAAGACGATGGCGACTGCGTGCCCGCCGCCTGCGGCACCGGCACCTGGGGCGAGCTGCAGACGGACGAGAGCACGGTCTACGTGGACATCATGG
>CAYVQL010000739.1:0-1764 GCA_964454135.1 uncultured Enterobacterales bacterium
CACTGCGGAAGCTCCTCGAACTGTCGGCAAGACTGGCGGCTTCTGTTCAGTGCCGTTTTTCATTCCCTCTGGTAATGCTCCCGCCTGTGAAAGACGCCTGCAACTGCCGACGTCGGATCCGGGTGCCATCCTTGTGCTTGTCACAAGGAGCGCACCCTGCCACCGCATATGTACGACATCGTCAAGCCCGAGCCCGACGCCTTCAACGCCGCGCCCTTCAGCCCACAGGTGGAGAGCAGGGAGATCCTGCAGCCCCTCTTCTTCGAGGAGGGCAGCGCGATCCTGGGCGCGGTGGCACGCGAGCATCTGGAGGACTACGCCGCCATCCTGGTCTGGGTCGAGCCCATGCGCGTCGTGGAGGTGCGGGGCCACGCCGATGGGGAGGGGAGCTGGATCGAGAACCAGCGGCTTTCCCTGCGACGTGCCCTGGCCGTGGTCAGTGAGCTGGAGTCGCTGGGCGTGCGCAGGGGCCTGCTGCAGGCGCGCGGTCTCGGCAGCTCCCGGCCGGCCAGCTCGGGAGCCGCGGCGACGCTGAAGGCCATCAATCGTCGTGTGGACTTCTGCGTATACGCAGATGCTGCACAGCTGCGGGATTCCTGCTCCGTGGAGGTGGTGAACCAGAGGCGGCCCTGCTCTGCAGGCTGCGCCTGCGCCGCAGCCTGAGCGCGACATACCCCGCTGCGGCATGCTGGACGGGCGCTTCTCGACTACGAGGAGGCCCCATGCAGCACCTCGACGAATTCCTGGCGTGGCTCGATTCTGCGGAGAATCCAGCCGTGCGCTACCTGGCCGCCCGCGAGCTGCCCGAGCTGGGCGTCGGTGCGCAACAGCTGGAGACGCGGCGCCTGCAGATGCTGGCCTGGCGGCCGCTGCGACGCATCCTCGCCTTGCAGCAGGACGACGGTTCCTTCCCCTGCCGGCAGAAGACGCCCACGGCCGAGTCCAGCTTCTACGCCCTGATGCTGATGGAGCGCTGCGGCATGGACGTGCGCGACGAGCCTGTGCGGCGCGCCGTCGAATTCGTCTGCCAGCGACACCTGGTGCGCGGCGCCTTTTCGTACACCAGGGGCGGCTCTGGCGTGCTGCCCTGCTACGTGGGCGTGTTCACCCGCGCCCTGCTGCGCCTGACTGGCCACGAGCATCCGGCGGTGTCATCTTCCATCGACTGGATCCTGGACCACCAGCGCTTCGACCACAAGGAAAGTCGCGCAGGTGGCGAGGCGAGGTGGCCCTACAAAGCCGTGGACAATCACGGCGGTTGCTGGTGGTCGGTCAGCTGCTACCACGGCGTGGTGGCTACATTGAGCGCCCTGGCGGCCATCCCGGAGGCCGCGCGCGGCCCGCTGGTGCGGCAGCGGCTGGCAGAGGCCATTGCCTACTTGCGCATCCACCGCGGCTACCTGCGCAGCACCGAGGATCGACCTCTGTTCCGCCACCTGCAACAGTACTTCCTGTTCGGCGCCTGGCGAATGCACCTGCTCGACGTGCTGGAGAGTCTGTCCGAGGCGGATCCCGGGCTTGTCGAGGAGGACTGGCTGCTTGCAGCCCTGCAGGCGGTGACGCGGAGCGCGCCCGACGGCCGCGTGCGGCTGGCAAAGAACTACAAGACCAAGCTCGAGGATCCCCTGGCATTCGAGCCCCTCGGGAAGCCATCGCGCTTTCTTTCGCTGCAGTGGCTTCGTACTCGGCGGAGATTCGGGGCGGAGCTGGTGGGGGGGGGGGGGGGGGGGGGGGGGGGGGGGGCGGGGGGGGGGGGGGGGGGGG
>CAYVQL010000740.1:0-1749 GCA_964454135.1 uncultured Enterobacterales bacterium
CCACAGTCGTCCTCGCTTCGGTTGCAATCTCCATGTGGATAATCCGTTCAAGCGGGGACCCTCGCGTACACCCAGTCTGCCCGCTGGGCCGTTTGACCTCGAGGGGCCCGTCGAGATCGGCGTGCTCGTCTCCGAGAGGACCAGATCGGAGGTCTGCAGGCTCGGGGTGCAGGGCGCCCTACCGCTACGACGGCGGGCTCTCTGGGCCTGCAAGGTGTGCCGTGGGCTTCGTGCTCATGCTCCCACGGCGAGCTGTTCGCACGCGCGTTCGTCCAGCAGCTCGGGCGAAGCCCTGGCGGCCGCCTTCTCCAGTCCCTTGACCACGCGCATCGTGGCGGGGGCCATCACGACGGTGCGGGCCTTCATGGGCTCGCTGCAGCGTGGGCAGGAGCGCGCTGCTATTTGGCCAGCGTCAACTGCCTCGGCCCCCCCATTTCCTTGATGGCCCCGAGAATCTTTTCAGCCGATTCCGCTGCCTCAATCGGACCGTCACCGGCCTGCCAGATGGCCCGACCTGGTGCCTCACCGTGGTCCTTCACCCAATCGGGGAGCAGGTCTTCGATCGTTCGGCCATCGTTGCAGTCCTGTACGATCATCGCGTAATGGTCCTCTCCTTCGCCATCCCACACGAACCCCGCCCAAAAGCACTGAGTCTTTTTGTTTCTTCTGATATTGAGGTACCGCCCATACCATTTCAACTCGGAAGCACGGCTGTCCGAACGGCAGAAGCTGATCTTTCCTCCCTTAACGTGGCCAAGCGTGGCACATAGGAACCATATGAAGTTGTACATGTTCGTCCAGTCTGTACCCGCAGCGTATCCCTCCGCCTCTGTTCGGAGCTGCGGTTCGGTCAGCCCAGAGCCATCGTTGACCCAATCTGCGACTCCCGTGAGCAGGACATCCGCGGCGACAAGACCTTCTGCCAGATCTTGCACCAACCTCCATTGTGCTGGTTCAGCCTGAACCGAAGTCTCCGGGGGCTTGCTACTACGGAGTTGCTTGCTGCGGTTGAGATTGGTGGTTGGGGTGGTGATGTCGCCGTCCGCGAACCCGGCGGCGCTGCTCACGAGCGAGCGCGAGCTTCTTGTCTCGCTGCTCGAAGATGGCCTTGTGGTTGCCCTCCAGCCTGTCTCGCGGCGTGACGTATCCGATGGCGCTGTGTAGGCGCACGTTGTTGTAGTGGGCGACGAAGTTGGCGACCACGCGCTTGGCGTCCGCCAGAGACAGCGGAGTCTTGACCCTGATGGCCTCGGCCTTCACGGTCTGGTGCCATCGTTCGAGCTTGCCGTTGGACTGGGGGTAGTAGGGCGCCGTGCGGACATGGGTCATGCCTGCGAGGCGGATGAACTCCTTGAAGTCCCTCGCGATGAACTGGGGGCCGTTGTCGGTGATCATCCTGGGCCTGGCGTCCGGATACTTCTCCCTTGCGGCCTGGAGCACGAGCTCGACGTCCTGTTCGCGCATGGACTCTCGGATGTCCCAGTGGACCAGGTAGCGGCTGCAGCCGTCCAGGACGGAGATCAGGTAGTAGAAGGTGCCACAAATGTTGAGGTAGGCGATGTCGGTGTGCCAGTGGTCGTGGGGCTTCTCGGGCTGCTGGAAGCCGTTGCCCTTGCTCTTGGTGGACTGGTTCCAGCGCTGCAGCAGGCCGGCGTCCCGGAGCACCCGGTAGACACTGGAGGGGCTGACCGCGACGTAAGCACCCGCTCATCCCCAGCCGCAGGTCCAACGATAGCAAGCTAGCTATCC
>CAYVQL010000741.1:0-1743 GCA_964454135.1 uncultured Enterobacterales bacterium
GCAGCTGCAGACCTGGCTCTACAGCTTCCAGCGCCCCTTCTTCCGCTACGGCGTGCTGGAGGCCAACCGCAACGACGAGGGCCGACAGCGTGCCGCGCGCGTGGGCAACTTCGTGGAGCGCTTCCTGGCGCCCCGGGGTCACGAGTTCCTGGTGCGCGCACTGCGCATCTACGCCGAGGCGGGCGAGACGCAGCGCGCCGGCATGCTCAAGAGCCTGCTGCTGACCTCGGATCGGCCCGAGGTCTGGGGCATGAGCCACGACCTGCTCAAATACTTCGACGCTGTGCAGTGGCCTGATCCCATGCGGCGCACCGTCTATATGAACCTGCTGGACCGGCTGGTCCAGGGCGGCCAGGTCGAGGCGGCCGAGACCCTCTTCAACGAGGCCATCCAGTGGGCCAGCGAGCGCGAAGACCGCGCCATGCAGGCCTGGGTGCTCTTCGCGGGCAGCCGGCTGGATTTCCGGCGCCAGGATCTCTACCGGGCGCGGGATCGCGCCAAGGACGCCCTGACCCTCTACAAGGGGCTGGAAGACAAGCTCAAGCTGGGTGAGCTCTGCAACCACCTGGCCCTGGTGGAGCTATCCGACGGCAACCCCACGGCGGCCCTCTCCTTTGCCGATCAGGCCGTGGAGTCGGCCGACATCCCGCCCATCCAGGCCCACGCCAGCTTCGTGCGCGGCCTGGTGGCGCGTCGCGAGCGCAAGTTCGAAGACGCGGTGGAGCACTTCCGCAAGGCCAACGAGGTGGCCGGCAACGCGGGCCAAGGCGCGCTGGCCCTGGAAGCGGGCGTCAACCTGGGCGAGGCGCTGCTCATCTCGCGCCAGACCGCCCGCGCCGCCGACGTGCTGGCGCGCTGCGTGCAGATCGCCCAGGTGCTGCGCAACCCGGTACGCGAGCGCTCCGCCACCTCACTGCTGGGCCAGGCCCAGGCCGCTCAGAAGCTGCCCGAGGCCGCCCTGCGCAGCGCCCAGCGCACGCTGGAGCTCTCAGAGAAGCTGCAGTTCAAGCAGTTCATCGCCCTGGACACCTACAACGTCGGCCTGTTCACCATGCAGCAGGGCAAGCTCACCGAGGCGGTGGCCCTGTTCCGCAAGGCCAAGGAAGCCCTCAACCCCAACGACCCCATGCTCACCAAGGAGCTGCACTTCCACCTGGGTGGCGCGCTCAAGGCGGTGGGCGAGATGGGCGAGGCCCGCAAGGCCTTCGAGGCCTGCATCGGCCCCGCGGCTCAGACGCGCGACTTCCCCAAGTTGGTGGCCTCCCGCGGCGAGCTGGCGGAGCTGGCGCTGCAGCAGGGGGACAAGGGCGAGGCCCGCACCCAGCTCAAGGCCGCCCTGCGCGACGCCGAGCAGGCCAAGCTGAAGGAGCAGCGCAAGCTGATCAAGCGGCGGCTGGACAGCATCAGGTAGGGGGCGCTATGCGCGCTCCTCGCCCCACAGGGTGAGCAGATCCAGGTCCACGGCCTCGAAGGGCTCGGCTCGCACCACGGCGTCTTCGGCGTACACCGCCAGCAGGAGCCAGCCCAGCTCCTGGCGGCGGAAGACCTCCAGGGTGCGCAGGTGCGGATCTACCAGCCATACGTGCTCCACGCCCTCGCGGGCGTAGATGGGCATCTTGTAGGCACGGTCGCGCATGCCCGTGGAGGGGGAGAGCACCTCGCAGACCCAGTCCGGGGCCAGGGTGAAGGCGGCCTGGTCGGGGATGGTGGGCAGGCGCTCGCGGCGCCAGCCGGCCAGGTCCG
>CAYVQL010000742.1:0-1737 GCA_964454135.1 uncultured Enterobacterales bacterium
AGCGCACGAGAATACCCGCGTGGGATCCGAAGCTGGCGGGCCATCCCCTGGACGGCCAGTTCGGCCTGCTCTGGCAGCTGCGCGGTCGGGGCGGGCAGGCGCTGGCGCGGGTCTATGGCGACGACCCGCTGCGCTACGACGCCGACGGTCCCGAGCTCTCCGGGTTGCGGGCGTACTGTAGGGGAACGGGGCTGGCGTTCGAGGATGTGCGGGAGGCGCTGGAGCTGGTCCTGGGCAGGCGCGTGCCAGCCGCGCTGCTGGCGGGCCTGGGCGGAGGCGAAGACGTGCGAGAGGGATCGAACGGCACGCTGCCCGGCGCGACGAAGCGGGGCCTGGCCCAGCGCCTGGGCCGGCTGCAGGCACTGGCCTGCTGCGGCCAGAGCGAGGCCCTGTGGCGCGTGGCGGCGCGCACGCTGGCGGCGTTGGCGGCTGGCGGCTGCGACGAGCTGTTGGACCGGGGTGCCCGCTATGCGATCATGAGCGCCTTTCTGGACGGCTACGACCAGCTGGAGGACTGGCGCGCGCAGCGGGCGCGCGCCAAGGGCCGTGAGCCCTGTGCCGCTGACCGCGGACGTGCGGAGAATGCGCGCAGCGCCGCCCGCCAGCGCCTGGAGCGGGAGCTGCAGGGCGTGCGCGTGGAGCGCCAAATGGGCCTGCGAGCCGCGTCGACGCTCTCGCCCATGCTGCAATGCGCGGTCTCATCGCACGAGCCTGGCTTCCTGGCACGGCTGGGAGGGCGCCTGCTGGAGCGGCGTCGTCCGGTCTCGGGGCTCGAAGAGCTGAAGCAGGTGATGGACAACCTGGGCGAGCGGGAAGCCGAGGCGCCCGCGCTCGAGCCCACGGATGAACCGCCCGTGCCAGCGGCACCTCCGGATCTGCCGAAGCCCATCGAGGGAGCGCTGAATGAGCTGTGCCAGCAGTGCCAAGCGCTGGGCTGGCGGGCGGAGGTGCTGCTCTTCCCTCCGGGCCAGGAGGAGCCGCTGGGCGTGCGTGCCGGGCCAGAGGAGCCGCTGGGCGTGCGCGCCGGGCCAGAGGAGCCGGGTGCGGCCGGCGACGCGCGGTGCGAAGCGCAAGAGCCCGAGCTGACGGATCCTCCCTCTTCGGCGAGTGCGCCCCGGCAAGAGGAGCCCGAGCGCTGCCGGGCATGCCCCGAATCGCCGGCCCGGCGCAGCTGGCCGGGCGCTCTGGCCCGCGGTCTGCGCGATCACCCCGGCTCGCGGCCCGCCTTGCGGGAGAATCCCAAGTTACCCTGAACGCGGGGCCGGGCGCGGCCCGGTCCCGGGAGGTCCGAGACGATGGAGACGAGAAACAGGCAGCTGGCTGCCAGAGTGCGGTGCGGCGCCGCTGCGCTCTGGGCCGTGTTGACCTTGGGGGCGCTGTCGGCCTGCGATCGGGACGAAGAAGAAGAAGTTGAGGACACTGGCATCTACTGCCCCTACGATGTGGGGGGCAGGTCCCTGCGCCATGCCGAGGCCCAGATCTACGGGGGGTCCGACGAGTGGCATGTTGGGTACGAGGTGGCTCCGGCCGGAGACGTGAACGGCGATGGCCTGGACGACTTCCTGGTCCACGACGAGCCGCACGCCACGCTCTGGTACGGCCCGGTCACGGGAGAGCGCGAGATAGACGAGGCCGACGCGCAGTTCTGGTCCCTGCAGTTCCCCGATGCCGCCGGCGAGGCCGACCTGGACGGCGACGGCTACGGCGACCTGGGGCTGTGCTACTACGACGTGCACG
>CAYVQL010000743.1:0-1733 GCA_964454135.1 uncultured Enterobacterales bacterium
CTGGGTGGCCGAGCAGCTGTCCGCCGGGGCCTCCATCCTGCACAACGACCGCTACTACCACCCGGTGGGGGACGCGCCCTACCTGGCTGGCAACGGCGGGGATGCCGTCCCCTACGTGCTGATGCACGCCTTGCTGCCCTGGCCTGCATCGCTGACGGCCTGGCTGTTCCTGACGCTGGTGCTGAACGTGGTGGCGGCCTACGCCCTCTGCCGGCGCGCCGGAGCCCAGCTGGCGGGCAGCCTCTTCGGGGCGGCCACCATCGGCGTCAGCGCCTACCTGGCCCACGAGCTCTCCGGGGGGCGCTTCAGCCAGGTGCCGCTCTACGGCCTGCTGGGTTTCTTGTGGGCCTGCCTGGGCCTGCTGCGAAAGCCCAGCCACGCCCGGGCGGCGCTGGCCGGGGCGCTCTTCGCCTGGACCAGCGCCACCTACTGGTACTACGGGCTCTGGGCGGCCTGGATGGGCGCTCTGCTGGCCGGGGCCTGGGTGTTGCGGGGCGGGCGCTGGCGGGACCAGCTCTTGCCGGCCTGCAGCTTTTCAGCCGTGGCGCTGGCGGGCACGCTGCCGCCCTTGACCCTCTTCCTGCGGCACTGGGGGGAGATCCCGGGCACCGCGGGCGCGCCCTGGCCCCACCCACTGGCCCTCGCTTCTTCGCTGCCCTTCAGCTTCCCGCTCTTCGGGGGGCAGGTGGAGCGCGGCGAGGTGCTGCTGTCCCTGCTGGCCCTGGGGTTCGCCGCGCACGCGCTGCGCGGTGTGCGCTGGCGGGCGCTGGACTGGCAGCTGCTGGGCTGGCTGGCCGTGGCGGCGCTCTTCTACCTGCTGGCGCTGGGACCGCGGCTGCTGTGGGTCGATGGCACGGATACCGGCGTCCCCGGGCCCTTCAACCTGGCCTACGGGCTGGGCGGGGGCCTGCGGCGCTACTGGTGGCCCTACCGCCACGTGCTGGGCGTGGCCGTGCCCCTGGCCGTGCTGGCGGCGCGCGGTGTCGACCTGGCCCTGGCGCGCCTGCCGCGCTGGCTGGCGCCCCTGGCGGCTCTGGGTCTGGCCCTGCTGCTGCCCCTGGACCTGGAGCTGCGCGGCGGCAGGGCAGCCCCGGCCATGACCTGGTGGGAGCCTCCTCCGGCCTACGAGGCGCTGGCCGAGCTGGAAGGGGAGGTCATCCTGGAGCTGCCCCTGGCGCCCCAGGTGGTCTCGGTGCAGCAGAGCCTCATATACCAGCGCGTGCACGGCAAGGGGCTGGTGAACGGCCACGCCATGTGGGTGGACCGCGTGCGACCGCCGGCCTGGGACGCCTGGGTGGAGGCCAACTCCTTCTTGCGGCTGCTGGCGGAGTACGAGCGCGGGCGGCTCTTCGGTCCCTTCGCCTTCCGGCCCGAGGACGTGCTGGCCCTGCGGCAGCAGGGGCTGCGCTACCTGGTGGTCAACGTGGAGTACCTGCCGCGGGCGCTGTTTGGCCTGACCGAGCGCTACCAGCTGATCATGGGCGCCCTCTTCGGCGAGCCCGTCTACAGCTTCCGCGATCATCTCTTCGTCTGGGACATGGAAGAGTACAACCACCAGGGCTTCGTAGAAGCGCCCGAGTTCCGCCTGCCCGCCGACTACCTGCTGCGGGACGGCAGCCAGATGCTCGACCTGGGCCACAACCGGGCCCTGGGGCTGCGGGGCCTGTCGCGCAGCTTCCCGCCCCAGCTGCCTCCCGAAGCGGCGCCGGGCGAGGGACCGGTGGAGCGCGCGC
>CAYVQL010000744.1:0-1724 GCA_964454135.1 uncultured Enterobacterales bacterium
TCGGCGCTGGTTGTCCACCTTCATGCTACCCCATGGCGTTCCGTCGCCTGCTCTACGGCTTGAGCTACGACAAGACGAAGAACCGCTGGGAGAGAGACCCAGCGAAGGCGGCCGTCGTCAGGCGCATCTTCGAGATGTGCGCTGAGGGCGCCAGCACCATCAGGATCACGGAAGCCCTGAACGCGGACGGCGTGCCGGCTCCTCGCTCGAAGCGCTGGACGCGCTCGACGGTGGGCTACTACCTGAGGCACCGCGGCTTCCTGGGCACGCTGACGAAGACGGTGGGCGGCGAGACCTTCGAGATCCCGGTGCCCCAGATCGTGCCCGACGAGCTGTGGCAACGCGCGCAGGCCACGCTCGACGCCAACTGGCAGCGCCCCCGCCGCAAGAACTACCGCCATGAGGCTCTGTGCAGAGGCCGCATCTACTGCGGCACCTGCAGCCGGCGGATGCACGTAGCCGTCCCGGAGCGAAAGGAGAAGGGCCCGATTTTGTACTACCGCTGCGCCAGCTACCACAGCAACAACAACTACGAGCGCTGCGGCAGCGGCTACCACCGACTGCTGGAGGTGGACGACGAAGTGTGGGGGCTCCTCGCCGAACGCCTGCGGGATCCGGCCATGCTGCTGGAGGCGGCCCAGGTCGGCGAGGGGGACATCGACTCCGAGAGCTGGGAGACCAAGGCGGCGGATTGCGAGAAGGCCCTGGAGCGGCTCCAGCGCCAAGAGGTCGAGACGCTGCGTCACGCTGACGTCGCCTCTCCCGAGGCCATTCGAGTCCGCATGGAGGAGATCGCCGCCGACCGCCGCACGCAAGAAACCGATCTGCAGGTGGCACGCCAGGCCATCGCCCAGCAGGCCCTGTTGCGCTCCTCCATGCAGTCCCTGGCCGAACGTGTCGAGCAGATCCGCGAGAACCTGGAAGCCACCAGCTTCAGGGAGCGACGCACCTTCGTGAAGGCGGTGATCCCTCCCAGCCTGCCCTATGGCGTCAAGGTCCACGAAGATGGGCGCCTAGAGGTCACCGGTCTGCTGGACATCTCACCGGCCTCCGGGTCGGCAGCAGCGGGCGGCGCAGGGCCGGGCGCCCGGGGAGGCGACGACGCCTCCGATGGTTCCTCCATGCTTTCCGGTATCGAGCCCGGTAGCGGAGCGCTTGTCGGCAAAGCGTCCGATTTCACGTCCAGGACTGGCTGCACGTGGCCAAGTGGACCGGCGTGGGAGAGCTGCGCCGCGCCAACAGGCTGGTGGGCAGCAGCAAGCACGTAGCCCGTGAGCTGCTGGCCATGTACCGGCAGGCCATCGCAGCGGCGCGCGAGCTGGTGCCCGGGGCCGAGCCTATCGGGCTGGCGCCGGCAGAGGAAGAGGCCGCCCCAGCCGCAGACGGGCATGCGACAGAGTCCGGAACCCCGCCCCAGATCCCTGCGACAGAATCCGGAAACAATCCCCAGGCCCGTACGACAAAGTCCGGAAAGCCACCCCGCACCCCCAAGCTGGCCGTAGCCCTGCGGGCCGTGCTGGCTCCTTCGCCGCCGCCGCGCTGGGTCACCGTGCACGCAGACCTGCCCGCCGCGGCGCGCTGGTTCCTCGAAAACGTGCGCCCAGAATTCCAGAAGGGCTTCGGAAAGGTGAAAGAGAGAGAAGTCTGATCGCTTCCGTAAGAATGGGGATGGAGTAGGACAGATGGTGCAATGAGAGTGGAGGCCAGGGCAGGCGTCTCGATAC
>CAYVQL010000745.1:0-1713 GCA_964454135.1 uncultured Enterobacterales bacterium
CGACGACACCGGCGACGACGACACCGGCGACGACGACACCGGCGACGACGACACTGGGCCGCCACCGGCGACCATGGTCGGTGAGGCGACCAACACGGAGCCCTCGGGCTACATTCAGGTCCAGTCGCTCGCAGGCGGCCTGCCAACCTACAACTGCCCGGACTGCGACTACGCGTTCGACATCACGTACACGTCGTTGCACACCAACGGGACTTGCGATTCGTGTGTCGCTTTTGCTGACGGCATCTACCCGCTGGGCTGGATGAGCTCCTACAGCATCGTGGTGCTGTACATCTACTACCCGCCCTACGCCGGCTGGTACCTGTGGTACTACGGCAGCATGACGGGCAACCACGTGGAATTCTACTGGGACGGCAGCGGCTACTCGCAGTACGGCTACTGGGACATCACACCTCAGTAGCGGCGCAGCGCCCCGTCGAGTTCTTCCAACCCGCCCACGACTCGGATAGGTCTGGTTGGTAGACCCAACCGGTGCGAACGCTCCAATACCAGCCTCTACTGGCCCTGCCAGTCGCCCTTGCGCTCCTCCCCGTTTTGCCTGCGCTCGCCGGGGACTGGGATGGTATGCGCGGTCTGATCTACCTCAGCCGCGGTTCCTATCCGGCGGCGATGGGGTGGTACCGCAGCGAAGCCGATCGGTACCCGGATGAGCCCGGGCCACTGGCGGGGCTGGCCCTGTCCAAGTGCCGGGTCGGCCGGCTAGACGAGGCCGGCGTTCACGCCGCCGCCGCGGCCCAGCTCGATCCTGACGACCCGATGTTGCTCACCGCCCAGGCCTGTCTGGCGCTGATGTCCGGTGATCCGGAGGCCGCCCTCGAACTCCACCAGAGCGCGGCCGACAGCGCGCGGTTTCCCTACCACCGGCGGGAGATGGCCTGGTTCCTGATCCACCAGGGTCGCTTCGCGGAGGCGGCGGTGGCGCTGGACGAGATGGTCGCAGCGGGTTGGGAGGGACTGGCCACGAGCGCGATGCTGGCCGAGTGCGACCTGGGCCAGGGACGACGGGAGTGGGCTCATCTGCGGATCGACGGTTTCCCCAGAAGCGGTAGCGGCCCCCGGCGAGCCTTCCACGTCGAGACCCTCGCTTCGCTGGCCGACGATGTTCTGATCGGACCCGCCGTCGAGCCCTTCCCCCGCCAGCTATCACCGTTCGACGCCAGCCAGGATCTGGTGGTGTTTCGGGCCGAGGCGCTGCGGCGCTTGGGCCATCTCCATGCCGCCGAGAGCGAGGCCGAGCGGCGGAAGCGCGAACCGCTGCACTCGCTGGGTTGGGCCTTCCTGGCGCGGATTGCAACCGACGCCGGAGATCTGGAACGGGCGGGCAGCATCCTGGACGAAGTGCGGCCGAGGTGGCCCCAGCACCCGTCACTCCTGCTGTCGGAGGCTCGGCTCGAAGCGCGTTGTGGCCGGGGCGCGGCCGCGGCATCCCTGCTGGAAAAGGCCCGTGAGATCGGTGTCCCGGCATGGGACGCGGCCGTGGAGAGCGAGCTCACCGACGAGCTTCTGGCCCCCGCCGCCGACCGCGCCTCCCGGCCCTGACTACTTGCGGATACCTTGGACGTCGGCGTCGGGCAGGCGCTCCCGTGCCAACTGGATGGCTTGCTCGTAGGCCTCTTCGGCCTCGGCATCCAGTCCCTGCTTCTTGAGCACGTTGGCCAGCAGCATCGTGCAGTCCGGGTGCTCGGGGTCGAC
>CAYVQL010000746.1:0-1708 GCA_964454135.1 uncultured Enterobacterales bacterium
CGATCCCGCCACCCGCGGGCCGCGCCCCCAGGTCCCCCTGCCCCCCAAGTACAAGTCCGCCGACTTCTCCAAACCCACCACCTGGCGCCTGCGCGGCAAGCTGGACGTGCCCAAGGAACGCTTCATTTCCTACCCAGGCCTGACCGACGCCGACGACGCCTCCCCCGTCTTGGGCTGGTCCGGATGGGACCACGCCGACCGCATGGCCGCCCTGGCCCAACTCGTGGAGCGCCACGGCGGCGACCCCGAGCGCCTCAAGCCTATGCTGGCCGGCATGTACGAGCTGCTGCCCTGGGTGCAGCAATGGCACGGTGACGACATGCGCTATGGCACGCCGCTGGGTGAACTGTGGGCCGGCCACCTGGAAGGCCTGCGGATGTCCGCGGGCCTGTCCATGGACGAGATCGAGGGCTGGCAGCCGCCCCGCAAGACCCGGGCCCGCGGGCGCAAGCCCGGCAAGCCCCGCAAGCCGCCGCCCGCCCGCGCCGCCCTGGTCGCCGCCCTCGAAGCCCTGCTCCAGGATTCCGCCGCGGGGGTCACCCGCAAGGATCTGGCCGCCCACCTGGGCTGCTCCCAGCCCATGGCCGGCAAGGCCGCCCAGCCCCTCCTGGACGACGGCACCTGGAAGCTCGTCAAGCAGCGGCCCATCACCTACGCACCCGGAGACGCATGATGCCCGTCCTGGTCCGCGACCTGCTCGATCTGCCCGACCACGTCAGCCGCGGCGACTTCATCCAATCCCTGGCCGACAGCCTGCGCGATCCCGAGGGCACGGTGGCCACCTACGCCGTCACCGGCGCCCTGGCCGAGAACTTCCGCCAGGCCCTGCGCGTGGTGGGCGCCGCCCTGTCCTCCAACCGCAGCCAGCCGGTCTTCCTGCACGGCTCCTTCGGCTCCGGCAAGAGCCACTTCATGGCCATGCTGCACCTGATGCTCCAGGGCCACTCCGCCCCCTGGCGCAAGCCCGAGCTGCACGCCGTGCGCGCAGCCTACGCCCCGCTGGAGGGCAAGAACCTCCTGCAGCTGCACTTCCACATGCTGGGCGCCGAGTCCTTCGAGGGCCAGGTCTTCAAGGGCTACCTGGACGCTGTGCGCCAGGCCCACCCCGACGACACCCTGCCCGGCCTCTTCCGCGACCAGGAGGTCTTCGACAACGCCCGCTCCCTGCGCCGCACCCTGGGCGACGACGCATTCTTCCAGGCCCTCAACAAGGGCAAGCAGGCCGTGGCCGGCTTCGGACGTCTGGGCGGCGCCGCCCGCTGGACTGCCGAGCGCTTCGAGGCCACCCTCCAATCCACCGACGCCAAGCAGCGCCGCGACCTCTTCTCCGACCTGGTCAAGACCCTGCTGCCGGCCTTCGCCGCCCAGACCGACCGCTTCGTGGCCGTGGACGAGGGCCTGGGCGAGATGGCGCGCCACGCCGCCGGCCTGGGCTACGACGCCATCGTCCTGCACCTGGACGAGCTGATCCTCTGGCTGGCCAGCCGCTCCGCCGACCTGGCCTTTGTGCAGCGCGAGCTGACCAAGCTGGTGAAGCTCAAGGAGGCCCGCGACGAGCGTCGCGACGTGCCCATCGTGGCCTACATCGCCCGCCAGCGCGACCTCTCCGAGCTGGTGGGCGAGCGCGCCACGGGTGCCGTGCAGGCTCTGGTCAAGGAGACCATCGCCCACCACAAGAGCCGCTTCGACGTCATCGAGCTGGAGGACT
>CAYVQL010000747.1:0-1698 GCA_964454135.1 uncultured Enterobacterales bacterium
CGTGCACGTCGTAGTAGCACAGCCCCAGGTCGCCGTAGCCGTCGCCGTCCAGGTCCGCCTCGCCGGCAACATCAGGGAACGTGAGGGACCAGAACTGCGCGTCGGCCTCGTCGATCTCGCGCTCTCCCGAGACCGGGCCGTACCACAGGTAGACGTAGGGTTCGCCATGCACCAGGAAGTCGTCCAGGCCATCCCCGTTCACGTCTCCGGCCGCAGCCACCTCTTCGCCCACGTGCCAATCGCCGCGCCGCCCGTAGATTCGGGCCTCGGCGTGGCGCAGGGACCTGCCGCCTACGTCGTAGGGGCAGTGGATGCCGGTGTCCTCAACCTCTTCTTCGTCCCGATGGCAGGCCGACAGCGCCCCCAGCGTCAGCGCGAGCCGGAGCGCAGGGATGCCGCGCCGCACCCTGGCAGCCAGCTGCCTGTCTCTCGTCTCCATCGTCTCGGACCTCCCGGGACCGGGCCACACCCGGCCCCGCGTTCAGGGTAACTTGGGATTCTCCCGCAAGGCGGGCCGCGACCTGGGCTGATCGCGCAGACCGCGGGCCAGACCGCCCGGCCAGCTGCGCCGAGCTGGCGATTCGGGGCATGGCCCGTGACGCCCGCGCTCTTCTTGCCGGGGCGTGCTCACCGAGGCGGGAGGATCCGTCTGCTCGGGCTCCTGCACTTCGCACCGCCCGTCGCCGGCCACCCCCGGCTCCTCCGGCCCGATGCGCAGCGGCTCTTCCTGGCCCGGAGGGAAGAGCAGCACCTCCGCCCGCCAGCCCAGCGCTTCGCACTGCTGGCGTAGCTCATCCAGCGCCCCCTCGATGGGCGCCGGCAGATCCGGAGGTGCCGCTGGCGCGGGCGGCTCGCCCGTGGGCTCAAGCTCGGGCGCCTCGACTTCCCGCTCGCGCAGGTTGTCCATCACCTGCTTCAGCTCTTCGAGCCCCGAGACCGGACGCCGTCGCTCCAGCAGGCGTCCGCCCAGCCGAGCCAGGAAGCCAGGCTCACGCGATGAGACCGCGCATTGCAGCATGGGCGAGAGCGTTCCGGCCGCGCGCAGGCCCACGCAGCGCTCCACCCGCACGCCCCGTAGCTCCCGTTCCAGGCGCTGCCGGGCGGCGCTGCGCGCGTCCTCGGCCCGTCCGCGGTCAGCGGCACAGGGCTCACGGCCCTCGGCGCGCGCACGTCGCAGGCGCCAGTCCTCCAGCTCGTCGTAGCCATCCAGGAAAGCACACACGACACGATGCCGCGCACCGCGGTCCAGCAGCTCGTCGCAGCCGCCCGCCGCCAACGACGCCAGCGTGCGCGCCTGCACGCGCCACAGCGCCTCGTCCTGGCCGCAGCGGGCCAGCGCCTGCAGCTGGCCCAGGCGCCGGGCCAGGCACAGCTTCGTCTCGCCGGGCAGCGCCTCGTTCAGCCCCTCTCGCCCGCCCTCGCCTCCACCCAGGTCCGCCCGCAGCGCGGCCGGCGCACGCCTGCCCAAGACCAGCTCCAGGGCGTCCCGCACATCCTCGAATTCCAGCCCCGCCCCCTCGCAGTACGCTCGCAACCTGCAGAGCCCGGGACCGTCGGCGTCGTAGCGCTGCGGGTCGTCGCCATAGACCCGTGTCAGCGCCTGCCCGCCCCGACCGCGCAGCTGCCAGAGCAGGTCGAGCAGACCGTCCAGGGGATGGCCCGCCAGCTTCGGATCCCACGCGGGTATTCTCGTGCGCT
>CAYVQL010000748.1:0-1684 GCA_964454135.1 uncultured Enterobacterales bacterium
GAGACTCCTGTCATAGAGATCTCTTGACGCGTCAATAATATGGGCGATGTGCTGCTTGGGCATGTCGGTGACACGGTCACAGCACGGCGACAGATACGGGACGCACTTCTCCCATGGCAAGGGAGACTGTCTGCGAGGCGATGAGATTATGAGGCTTGCCGCGCCTCCTTCTCGTTCCCGAGGTTTGGTGGTGTTTTCCGGCGTATCATCCTTGGCCTGTCGGTGATCTCGTGCCGGGTGCTCAGGAGGTCGAGCATGGCGCACAGCGACTGGAGAGAGCGCAGACGGTAGTGGCTCTTCTGGCGCTTTCTGAACTCGCGGTTCTCACGCTCGACGTGGTTGGACGTCTTCTCCGCGTACTCGAAGTCCAGGTAGTGGGTGAGCTTTCGGAAGAGCTCATCGTCCCGCAACAAGCCCATCGCCTTCTCGAGCGCATCCGAGGCCAGGAACTCCGCATCCTGCAGGATCTCATAGCGTTTCCGTTCAGCGTCTTCGCGACTGTCGGTCTCGCTCGAAAAGAGGTCATGGAGGCGGTTGACGAAGCGGCGTAGCAGCTTCAGGCCCGAGCAGACGTCGAAGGCCTGCTTGAGAGCCGCCACCTGCTCGTCCGTCATCAGCGGCCTGCCGCTCTTCGATGTGCCCTGCCTCATGAGCACCAGGTAGCGCGCATTCTTGGCTATGCGTCTATTGAGGCGTTTTACCTTATCTTTCCGTTTTCGTCCCCGCTTCTTGGGTCGCCCTCGAGGTCGCTTTGGCGGCTCGGGCATGGCGTTGTAGAGGAGCCAGAACGCCTTGCCCAGCAGCTTGTTCATCTGCATCATGAAATGGAAGACGCAGCGTTGGTGCTCGGCCCCGGGCCAGACCTCTTTGATGACCTTCGGGTAGAGTGTGGATCCGTCGGTGACGACGAGTTGAGGCATGAACCCGGCGGCCTTGAGGCCTTCGAGGAAGTTCTTGACCACCTCCCCATCAGCCGAACCCTCGTGGAGCCACCAGGCCAGTTCCATGCCGTTGACCGGATCGGTGGCCTTGAGCTGGCACCATTCGCCGTCGTAGACCTCGTCCAAGGCGATCTGGCCGGAAAACGACTCCAAAGCCCTGGCCTGCCAGGACTTGTGGTCGACGCGGTCCCCGGTGCCGCGGACCCATTCCAGCACCGTGGAGGGGTGCAGCATGGGCAGGTGGAGGCGCTTTCGCGCAAACGCCGTCGCACCTTCGATCGCCATCTTGTAGGTGCGCACCATGTCCACGACCAGATCGCAGGTGGCCTCCGTGTACTGGCCTGCTCCTTCGAAGCCTGCCGGCATCAGCCGAAACCACCGAGAGCCCTTCGGACAGACCGGGCAGATGTAGCAGCCGGTGTCGAAGTCGAGGATGGTGGGCTCCTCCAGGCTGGGCTGCCAGAACGAGCGCCGCCTGATCTCGTTGCGCGGCGACCATGTGCCGCATCGCGGGCAGCGGGCGGCATCGGGGGCATGCGTGCTTGACTGGTGACGGGCGTTCTGCTCGGATAGGGGTATCATCGGTCTCTCGGGTTTGGTGGTTAGGAAGGGTACAAATCCCAACTACCACCCTTGAGGCCGATCCACAACCCCAGGACCCCTGGAGAACCGGAGGGAGCGCCCATTTCGCCCCTCGTCTCCCCTCCTCAGGCCCTCATTTCAGCGGAGAGGCAGGAGTCTCC
>CAYVQL010000749.1:0-1682 GCA_964454135.1 uncultured Enterobacterales bacterium
CCACGGCGAGGTCGAAAGCCTCCCAGTCCCAGTCGTCGTAGGCCTGCACGGCGGCGGCCATGTCGGCCCCGAGTGCGGCGGTGTCGGCCGGGCAGGCGGCGTGGGCGGGAGCCGTGTTGAGCAGCAGGACCAGGACAGGTGAGAGCGCCATGTCGACTCCTCGTTTCCGGCCGGAATACTACCACACCGGGCAGGGAAGGAGGAGCGGGAAGAACGTGGTCGGGGGGAGCAGAATCCTTTTCGATGGTCCGGCGTCGCCTTCTTGCCTGCGGACTGCGGATGCGGTCTCCAGGTCGAGGCCGGTCTCCGGCTCGGCCTCCATCACCCGCACCACCTCGCACAAATCCCTGCGCGGTTTGTCCGGAGCGCGGGACAGCTCGGCGGAGCTGCCAGCAGCGCCCGCTGGGGTCCGCGCCCTCCTCGTCCGTCCCCTGGGCCCGGCACGCCCCGCAGCAGGCCTGTGCCGGTCCAGGACGGCGTGGCAGCCCGCCAGGGCACCCAGGGGTGAAGCTGCGGCACGGCCGCTCCTGGAAGGGCTGTGGCTCTGGAGGCGCGATGCAGGACGACCGGTAGGAGCCTCCGCTGGACGCTCTCCTACAAGCCTGCCCCGCAGCGCGCGACCTGCAGCCAGAGCCCGCGTCCCGGGAGCAGCGAGGTGCAGCTCCTGGCGTCATGGCGCGGTCGACAAGCCCGCCGAGCCTACGGAACGCACCCAGGGCATCCGTCAGCCTCGACCGCCCCTCCCGGCTCTGCCATACTTCGAGAGCCTGTTTCGCCGAACCGCCATCGAGAGCATGAATTCGCGCACCTCCCTCACCCTGCTCGTTCCGCTCCTCCTCCTCGCCTGCGACAAGGACAGCCGCAAGAAGCCTTCGCCTAAAGACACGGCTACCACCCACGACACCGGCCCCTCCACCGAACCCGATCCCGACTGCGACACCGGCTATCTCGAAGACGACGGCGAGTGCGTGCCCGCCGCCTGCGGAACCGGCACCTGGGGGAACCTGGAGTTGGACGAGAGCACGGTTCATGTGGACATCTTGGCGGCGGAAGGCGGTGACGGCAGCGAGGCGGCGCCCTTCACGTCCATCCAGGCGGGGTTGGATGCCGCAGGCGATGCGGGAGGTGGGATGGTGGCGGTGGCTGCCGGGACCTACCCGGAAACACTGGATCTGGGACGTGGGCATGACGGAGTGCATCTGGCCGGTCGCTGCAAAGAGCTGGTCGTCATCGACACCAGCATGGGGGAGAAGGACGCGCAGGGGATCGATGTGGGTATCGGCTCTTCGGAGGCGTCGATCTCGGGAGTGACGGTGAGCGGGGCGCACTCCACCGGAGTGCGAGTCGGCTCGGGGACCATGACGATCCGGGACTCCGCGGTGGTTGGAAGCGAGCATGACGGGATCGGGGCCTACCAGGCAGGAATATTCACGACGACGCTCGCGATGGAGGCCTGCGAGTTCGAGGGGAACACCGGCGCGGGCGTGGTCGCGTTCGACTCCGGCACCTCAGTCAGCCTGCGACGGACGAGCATCGAGGACACCAAGCCCGACGAGAACGGGTACGGGCACGGCATCCTGGTCCATGACGGCGCGAGCCTGGACGCAGAGGGCTGCACGGTCAGGGGGAACACCGTCTTGGGCCTGCTCATAGTCGAATCCAATACCTCAGTCTCCCTCAGG
>CAYVQL010000750.1:0-1677 GCA_964454135.1 uncultured Enterobacterales bacterium
ACCCCGCGGCCGCCTCCTGAGAGGATGGTCATCATGGCACATAGTTCGACCGAAGTCACCTACACCACCCCGGACACCTCCCGGATCCCCGACAAGCTGACAGAGGGCGTTGGCCTTTTCCTGAAGCTGCAGCGCAGCGGCAAGCTGGATGAAGTGGGAGAGCGGGTGCGGATCCGACGGCAGGGCGGCTACTGCGGGCTGGACGTGGTCCTGCTGCTGCTGATGTTCTACTCTGCGGGTGCCAGCCGTGGTGTGAAGAAACTCTGGGAGATCCTCGGCCCCTGCGTCAAGCCCGTGGCCGCAGTGGCGGAGCGGCGCAGCCTGCCCTCGCCCGCCGCCTTGTCCCGGGCGCTCGGCGCCGCGGAGTTCGACCTCGTGCGTGAGTGGGCGAGCTGGTTGCTGGCATTCGTCGCGGGGATCGACGTGGTGCTTCAGCATCCCGCGATGAAGAGCTACGACGCCCAGGGCGAGGGATGGCACGTCTACGATCTCGACCCGACAGTGAAGGCCATCCTACAGCGCGACTTGCCTGCAGCGGATGAGTTGCCGGAGCCCAGACGGCGGGCAGCGGCGACCGGGGCCCCAGGGCACTCCGGACGCAAGCGAAGCGACATCCAGTACCGCCAGGTCACGGTGCAGCACTCGGGCTCGGGAGCGTGGGTCCATGCCCACCTGTCCCTGGGCAACGGGGAGGGAGCCGTCGACTTCGAACGCGCGCTCGACAGCATCGTCCGGACCAACGAGCGTCTGGCTCATCCGATCGCGCGCGCGCTGGCGCGGATGGATGGCGAGTACGGCAACCTGCCGCGGTTCAGCGCCTGCCGAGAGCGCGGGCTCCCCTTCATCAGTCGCCTGAACCGGGCGAAGCTGTACGAAGATCCGGAGATTCTGGCGCGACTGCGCGCGGCGAAGTGGCACCTGGTCCCCGACAGCGGCGCTGGACCCCAGCGCTCCGCGGCCGATCTGGGTATCCTGACCGTGGCCCCCGGCGAGCGCACGAGACGGCCGGACGGGAGCCGCTACGATTCGCTCGATCTGCGCGTCGTAGCGAGCATCTTCCCCAAGACTGGCAAGGCGAAGCGGGGTCGCACTCTCGACGGCTGGCAGGTGGAGCTGTTCGCGGCGGACCTCCCCGTCGACGCATGGCCGGCGCCCGAGGCCATCGCTCTCTATTTCGGGCGCTCGGCCCAAGAGAACCGCTTCGCACAGGAGGACCGCGAGCTGGGACTGCATCGCACGGTCAGCCAGCACCTGCCTGGCCAGGAGCTGGCGACTCTGGTGGGGTTGTCGCTCTGGAACATCCGCCTCGTGGAGGGCTTCTCCCTCGACACACCGCCTATCGAGAGCCCAGTGCAACAGCTACGGCGGTCCGCCAGCGACGACAGGATCCCCGAGCACTGGCCGCGCGACCCGGTGCTGCGCGACACGCTCGACGAGCTGAACTGGGAGAAGATGCTGGAGAAGCGCCCGGGATGGGCCTGGGACGCGGCCTCCGGCGAGCTGCGCTGCGAAGACGGCCGTGCGCTCACCCTGACCACGGTCAGAGCGAAGGAACTCGCCGAGGGACGGACCGGCATCATCTTCCGTCGGCCCGTGGGTGGCTGCGAGGACTGCTCGCCTCGTCCGGACTGCCTCCGCTCAGGCAGGCAACAGGCATCGAAGCACTCCGAGTTCCTG
>CAYVQL010000751.1:0-1660 GCA_964454135.1 uncultured Enterobacterales bacterium
CCAGCCTCCCCCCACCGCCTCATCCCCGAACAGGCTACGCTCCAGGAATGCCTCCCTCCCCACATCTGCTCCTGCTGGCATCCATGGCTGCGCTCCATAGCTGCGTCTTCATCCCCTGGAGCGAACGCGGCAGCTGGGACGAGGCGGACGAAACCACGGACGCCGACGGCGACGGGCACCCCTCCAGCGTGGACTGCGACGACGGCGACCGCGACGTGCATCCCGACGCCGACGAGCTCTGCAACTCCAAACCCCACGACTGCGACGGCGATATCCACGAGAACAGCGCCGTGGATGCGGAGCCCTGGTACGTCGACGACGACGGGGACGGCTTCGGAGACGCCTCCGAGTCGGTGAAGGCCTGCAACCAGCCCGCTGGCTACGTCTCCGACGACACGGACTGCGACGACGCCCTTCGCACCATCAACCCGGATATCGAGGAGGTCTGCAACGATCTAGACGACGACTGCGACGGAGATATCGACGAGGATAGCGCAGCCGACGCCAACACCTGGGGCCTGGATCACGACGGCGACGGATTCGGCGATCCCTCTATCACCACAATCGCCTGCGACCAGCCGAGCCAGTACGTGCCCGACACCTCCGACTGCGATGACAGCGACGCCGAGGTCCATCCGAATGCAACAGAGCGTTGCAACGGCACAGACGACGACTGCGACAAGGAGGTGGATGAGGACCCCATCGATGGAACGACCTGGTACGAAGACGACGATGGCGACGGATACGGGAACGTGAAAAGCTCTTTCAAAGCCTGCAGCGAACCGGAGGGCTACGTCGAAGATGGCAACGACTGCAACGACGGCGACGCGGACATCAACCCCGACCGCATCGACTATCGCGACGGGCAGGACAGCAACTGCGACGGCCAGGACGCCACGCTGGACGTCTCCCTGGCCCACGCCAAGCTGACCGGCGAGGGCGACGAGCACTACGCCGGATGCGCCGTCTCCGGAGCCGGCGATGTGGACGGCGACGGCCACGACGACATCCTGGTGGGGGCCTACGGAGCGGACTTCGGGGGCACGGACGCCGGCGCTGCCTACCTGGTGCTGGGCCCCGTCAGCGGAGAGCTGGGCCTGTCAGCGGCAGACGCCCGGTTCATCGGCGAAGACGAGGGGGACTACGCGGGCACCAGCGTGGCCGGAGGCGGAGACGCGAACGACGATGGCTTCGACGATCTGCTGATCGGAGCCTACGGCGCAGATGACGCGGGAGAAGATGCGGGTGCGGTCTACCTGGTTCGCGGGCCGACCACTGGTGATGTGGACCTGTCCAAGGCCAGCGTCATCCTGTCAGGGGAGAGCAGCTACAATTACGCGGGATACAGCGTGGCGTGGGCTGGCAACTACGATGGGGACGAGTTCGACGATTTCATCGTCGGCGCCTATGGGGTGCAAGGTGGCGGGGCTACCTACCTGCTGCTGGGGATGTCCACAGGCACCCAGAACCTGTCGGAGGCATATGCTGCGTTCATAGGGGATGAATCCAGCGGCATTTCAGGAAGATCTGTCGCTGGCGCGGGGGATACGGACGGCGATGGCCACAACGATGTCCTGATTGGTGATGAGTACGACGACACCATGGGTTCCTACGCGGGGGCGGCCTACCTGGTGTTGGGACCCGTGAGCGGCGAGGTGGA
>CAYVQL010000752.1:0-1655 GCA_964454135.1 uncultured Enterobacterales bacterium
GCCCCGGCCCACGGCCTCAACCCCGAGGTCCAGCGCCAGTACGACGCCAACCGCCTGGTGGTGGTCCGCCAGCTGCACCACGACCCCAAGGCCCCGGGCCTGTCGCTGGACCTGGCCCTGTTCGTCAACGGCGTGCCCGTGGTCACCGCCGAGTTGAAGAACCCGCGCACCGGCCAGAACGTGGCCCACGCCAGGCGCCAGTACCGCCACGACCGCGACCCGGACGCGCCCATCTTCCGCTTCAAGCGCGGAGCCCTGGTCCACTTCGCCGTGGACACCGAGGTGGCCGAGATGACCACCCGGCTCAGCGGCGTCAAGACCCGCTTCCTGCCGTTCAACCGGGGGCACGGCACCGCCGCGGGCAACCCGCCCGAGGCCGACCGGCACCGCACGTTCTACCTGTGGGAGCAGGTCTGGCAGCGGGACAGCTTGCTGGACATCCTAGGCCGCTTCATGCACCTGCAGGTCGAGGAGAAGAAGGGCCGCGACGGCCGCAAGCGCAAGTCCGAGACGATGATCTTCCCCCGCTACCACCAACTCGACGCGGTGCGGAAACTGGTGGCGGCGGCCCGCGGCAACGGTCCTGGTACGAACTACCTGGTCCAGCACTCCGCGGGCTCGGGCAAGTCCAACTCCATCGCCTGGGTCGCCCACCGCCTGGCCACGCTGCACGACGACGACGACCGGCGGGTCTACGACGCGGTGATCGTGCTCACCGACCGCCTGGTGCTCGACCGCCAGCTGCAGGACACCATCTACCAGTTCGACCACAAGGCCGGCGTGGTGGAGAAGATCGACAAGGACTCGACCCAGCTCGCCGACGCGCTGTCGTCCGGTACGCCGATCATCATCAGCACGATCCACAAGTTCGGCTTCATTCAGGACAAGCTGCGCACCCTGCCCGACCGGGCCTACGCGCTGATCGTCGACGAGGCCCACTCCAGCCAGACCGGCGAGATGGCGGTCAACGTCAAGGAGATCCTCTCGGACAGCTCGCTACTGGTGCGGCTCGAAGAGGAGGGCGACGACCTTTCCTCGCCCGACCAACTGGCCCTGCGCGCCGCCCTGTTCCGCGGTCCGCAAGAGAACATGAGCTTCTTCGCCTTCACAGCCACGCCCAAGTTCAAGACGCTGGAGATGTTCGGGCACAAGGGACCGGACGGCCTGCCCGCGCCATTCCACCTGTACTCCATGCGCCAAGCCATCGAGGAGGGCTTCATCCTCGACGTGCTACGGGGCTACACCACCTACAAGACCTACTTCCGGCTGATCAAGGCCATCGAGGACGACCCCGAGCTGGACAAGCGCAAGGCCAGCCGCGCCCTGGCGCGCTTCATGAGCCTGCACCCCCACAACATCGCCCAGAAGACCGAGGTGATCGTCGAGCACTTCCGGCGCTCGACCCGCCACAAGATCAACGGCCGGGCCAAAGCGATGGTGGTCACCGGCTCGCGGCTGCATGCCGTGCGCTACAAGCTCGCCTTCGACCGCTACATCGCCGAGCAGGGCTACGACGACGTGCGCTGCCTGGTGGCGTTCTCCGGCGAAGTCAACGATCCCGACGCCCCGGCGGGTGTGCCGCCCTACACCGAGGTGGCGATGAACACTGCCACCGCCGAACGCGATGGCCTGGACCGCTTCCGCAGCGAGACCGA
>CAYVQL010000753.1:0-1649 GCA_964454135.1 uncultured Enterobacterales bacterium
ACGAGATCGACAAGATCAGCCGCAAGAGCGAAAACCCCTCCATCACCCGCGACGTCAGCGGCGAAGGGGTTCAGCAGGCCCTGCTGAAGATCATCGAGGGGACCGTTGCCAACGTGCCCCCCAAGGGCGGGCGCAAGCACCCCCAGCAGGATTTCTTGCAGATCGACACCACCAACATCCTGTTCATCTGCGGCGGGGCGTTCGTCGGCCTGGACAAGCTCATCGAGCGCCGGGTCGGCAAGAAGCTGCTGGGCTTCGGCGCCGAGGTCCGCGGGCAGTCCGATCTGTCCTTGGGTGAGGTGCTGGCTCAGGTCCAGCCCGAAGACCTCCTCAAGTTCGGGCTGATCCCCGAGTTCATCGGCCGCGTGCCGGTCACAGCGTCGCTGACTGAGCTGGACGAGGACGCCCTCACCGAGATCCTCACGCGGCCCAAGAACGCGCTGACCAAGCAGTACCAGAAGCTCTTCGAGTTCGAGAACGTGAAGCTGATGTTCACCGAAGGAGCGCTACGCGCCGTGGCGCGCAAGGCCACGGAACGCAAGAGCGGCGCCCGCGGCCTGCGGGCGATCCTCGAGGAGCTGATGCTGGACGTGATGTACGAGATCCCGTCGGTGGGTAACGTGACCGAATGCCGGATCACCGAAGAGGTCGTGGTCCACAACGAAAAGCCAATCCTGGTTTACGAAAGCGAGAGCGAGGCGGGGCTGGCCTGATGCAGCCCTGTTCCGAGCTCGGAAATCCATGATCTTCAAGAAAACACAGACCAGTCGTGAAGCGGGGAGTTCCCCTAGCGGCACGATCCTCCCGTTGCTACCGCTGCGGGACATCGTCGTCTTCCCCTACATGGTCATCCCCCTGTTCGTGGGGCGGGAGCGGTCGATCCAGGCCCTCAACGCCGCCATGGACGGCAACCGGATGATCTTCCTGGCCGCCCAGAAGCGCGCCAAGACCGACGAGCCGGGCCAGGATGACATCCACACCGTCGGCACCGTCAGCAAGATCATGCAGCTGCTGCGGCTACCGGACGGCACGGTCAAGGTGCTGGTGGAGGGCAAGCGGCGGGGCGCCATCAAGCGCTACGAGGACAACCCCGACTACTTCGAGGTCACCTACGAGGCCATCAACGAGGTCCACCCGGACCCGGTCGAGGTGGAGGCGCTGATGCGCTCCATCCAGACCACGTTCGAGAAGTACGTCTCGCTGGAAAAGAAGATCCCACCGGAGATGGCCGCCACGGTGGCCGAGCTGGAGGAGCCTGGCAAACTCTCCGATGTCCTGGCGGCCCAGCTGACGCTCAAGCTCTCCGACAAGCAGAAGCTCCTGGAAACCGCCGACACCCGCTCCCGGCTGGAAACCCTGTTCTCCTACGTGCGCTCCGAGATCGAGATCCTCGAGGTGCAAAAGAAGATCCGGCACCGGGTCAAGAAGCAGATGGAGCGCACCCAGCGGGAGTACTACCTCAACGAGCAGATGCAGGCGATTCAGCGCGAGCTGGGCGAGAAAGACGAGTTCAAGAGCGAGCTGGCGGAGATCGAGGAGCAGATCAACGCCAAGTCCATCGCCGAGGACATCAAGGAGCGGGTCACCCGGGAGCTCAAGAAGCTCAAGATGATGAACGCCATGAGCGCCGAGGCGACCGTGGTGCGCAA
>CAYVQL010000754.1:0-1648 GCA_964454135.1 uncultured Enterobacterales bacterium
CCGACGCCCTTACCAGCATCGAAGGCCTCTCCCGCATCACGACTGTGGGCGACGACCTGTACATCCGCTACAACGACGCCCTGACCACCCTCGAAGGCCTCTCCAGTCTCAAGACTGTGGGCGGTGAACTGAGGATCGTGAGCAACGCCTCCCTTTGTCGGTCCGACGCCGTAGCGTTCGCGGAGGGCCTTGACGTTGGGGGCTTGGTTGTCCTGAATGACAACGGCAGCGCCCGCACCGATTGCGAGTGACGCCGTGCGATCTGTTCGTTGTCGAAATTCCTGTTTCGGAGCCCGGTAACATCGTGGTAGCCTGGAGCAGGGAGGCGCCCATGCCCCGAGCCCTATTCATACTTCTCGCCCTTGCTTGCTCGTGCAACGACAAAGGCACCGACAGCGGCCCGGAAGCGGACGCGGACACCGACGCGGACGCGGACACCGATGCTGACCTGCCGACGGACGCCGACGGCGACGGCTACGCCAGCGACGTGGACTGCGATGACGGGGACGCGTCCATCAATCCCGATGCCTTCGAGGTCAACGACGGGGCGGACAACGATTGCGACGGGGATGTCGACTTCATCGACTTGGGGAATGCGGACGCCAAGCTCGTGGGCGAGGCGACCGCAGACTACGCAGGCTACAGCGTCTCCTCTGCTGGCGACGTGGACGCCGATGGCTATGCCGACCTACTGGTCGGAACCCCCCACGATCACGGCGGCGGCAGTGCTGGTGCGGCCTACCTTCTGCTAGGTCCGGTGAGCGGCGAGGTGGATCTGTCGGCCGCCGCCGCCAAACTCCTGGGCGAGTGGCCCGACGACCGCGCGGGCGCAAGTGTCTCGTCCGCCGGCGACGTGGACGCCGATGGCTACGACGACCTGCTGATCGGGGCATACAAAGCGAATAGCGGCGGCAGCTGGGCTGGCGTGGCCTACCTTGTGCTCGGCCCGGTGAGCGGCGAGGTGGATCTGTCGGCCGCCGACGCCAAGCTGGTGGGCGAGGCGCCCGACGACCGCGCGGGCAGGAGCGTCTCCTCTGCCGGCGACGTGGATGCGGACGGCTACGACGACCTGCTGGTCGGGGCATTTCGAGAGGACAGCGGCGGCGAACGTGCTGGCGCGGCCTACCTTGTGCTCGGTCCGGTGAGCGGCGAGGTGGATCTGTCGGCCGCTGCCGCCAAGCTCGTGGGCGAGGAGCCCGTCGACCAAGCAGGCCACAGCGTCTCCTCTGCTGGCGACGTGGACGCCGACGGCTACGACGACCTGCTGGTCGGTGCCCTCTTCCATGCCAGCGGCGGCGACTCTGCTGGCGCGGCCTACCTTGTGCTCGGTCCGGTGAGCGGCGAGGCGGACCTGTCGGCCGCCGCCGCCAAGCTCGTGGGTGAGGAGCCCGTCGACTACGCTGGCTCCAGCGTCTCCTCTGCTGGCGACGTGGACGCGGACGGCTACGACGACCTGCTGGTCGGGGCTCCCTACCAGAGCTACGACAGCGTCTCTACTGGCGCGGCCTACCTGCTGCTCGGTCCGGTGAGCGGCGAGGTGGATCTGTCGGCTGCCGCCGCCAAGCTGGTGGGCGAGGCGCGCAACGACCGCGCGGGCTACAGCGTCTCCTCTGCTGGCGACGTGGACGCCGACGGCTACGACGACCTG
>CAYVQL010000755.1:0-1642 GCA_964454135.1 uncultured Enterobacterales bacterium
CCAGGGCCTTTCTGTCTTCCGGGGAGGGGGCCCAGAGGTCCAGTTCCTTCGGCGGCTTGCCAGTGAGCAGCGATTTGAACACTCCCCCGGCCAGAAAGAAGCGTGCTCCGCAGTTCAGTAGCCCTACGGACCAGAGTTGCCGGCTGGCGAGTTCAAGGACTCCCTGCTCGTTGAACTCGGTCAGGTTGGCCGTCTTCCTCCTTGCCTGGCGGTCTTTGTAGGCCGCACACCATTCGTCTCCTTCCCTCCAGAAGAAGGCCCCTTCCAGGTAGAAGGGCCAGTCTTGCGGTCCCAAGGGAACGCCCAGCCACCGCGAGGCCGTGGCCGTCACCAGTGAATCGTGCGTCACGAACACGTGGACTCCTGGCTCGCCTGATGTGGCATCGAGCATGGACTTGACGAGGATTGAGGCGGCATGGGCCGGGTCGGCCAGCCCGGGCAACGTGCCGATGCCCGCTACGAGATGGGCCATCACGCTCTCGTGACCTCGATCCCGCCAGAGCGCCCCGGCCCGTTTGCCGTCTATGACGTAGGCCCCCGGGTCTCCGAGCAGCCTATCTGCATGCACCTGGCAGTTGGCCCCGGCTCCCCTCTGGAGTGCCTCCGCCGTCTGCATGCAGCGTACCAGGGGACTGGCGTGCAACGAGCGCAGCCTCGGTCCGAGGACCTTCCCAAACTGCTCGGCAAGCTGGACACCAACATCGGTCAGGGGCAAGGTGTATCCGGCCTCGCCCGGGGGGAGGTGTCCTCGCACGGAGTGGCGCAAGAGCAGGGCGACAGGTTGATCGTCCGGGAGGTGCTCCAGGATTCGGGGCATCGAGTGTGGAATCCAGAATTCGGTCATTGTGGCACCCCCACCAGGACGGCAGGCAGAGTAGCTGCTCGCCGTACCTCGGCAAGCTTGAACCCGGCTGAGGCGAAGAGCGCCTCGAACTGCGAGACCGTCCTCTCCTGGCCACCAGTGACGCAAAGCAAGTGGAGGTCGCACAGACCTCCGCTGGCGTGCTCATCATCCAAGACCATCTCGACAACGAGGAGGCGGCCGTCACCGTCCAGGCAGTTCCTGGCGTTGGCGAGGATCCGTCTTGCCAGTTCGTCGTTCCAGTCATGGAGGACGCGGGCGAGGACCACGGCGTCTGCGGTCATGCCCCAGGGGTTGAAGATGTCGGACGCACGCACCGCTAACCTTGCATCTCGATTGCTGGTCGGAATCTGGCCGACTACTTCCGGCCGGTCGAGGACCGTAACCTCCGCGTCGGGATGGGCCTCAAGGATGAGGTCGGCCAAGGCCCCCGTCCCGCCACCGGCATCGACGACTCGCTCGTTTCCGCTCAGTCCAAAGAGGGGCACAACGGCCCTGTAGTCGTTGAGAGCGTAGCTGCGCAGCATTCGGTGGTGGGCTCCGAGTCGGCCTGCATCTACTGCTACCTCGGCGAACACGTCGGCAGGGTGCCAGTGAACTGCCCGCAGTGCTTCGGGCAGTTCGAGCCACCGTGCCCGGAGCGGGCCAGCATACTCGCCGGCGGCATCGGCAAGGGTGAGGGGATGCTTTGCTTGAAGGAAGGCCCCACGGTTGGTGGCCGCCCATGCCCCGCCTTCCTTCCGCTCGACCAGACGGAGTTCCTGGAGCGCACGGAGGAGC
>CAYVQL010000756.1:0-1635 GCA_964454135.1 uncultured Enterobacterales bacterium
TACCGCCTTTGGCGCAAAGTAGCGCACCAACCTCTTGCCCTGGCGACGCTCCCCGTAGCCGCCGGCTTCCCACGGCGTACCAGCCTGCTCACCGGCTATCGCAGCAGCTCAGCGCCTTGCGGGCATGTGCAGCTTGAGCGCCGTTTCCTCTGCGCATTCTACCGCCTGCCGTCCTACCGAATGAGGCGTCAGAGGGATACTCGGGAGTTCTATTCGAGGAGGTCTCCCCATGTGGTTCTCAGCTCTTGTGCTCGCTTTCGCTGGATGCGTCACGAACAACTACTACGGAGAGAATGACGAAAGCGAGAATGGAGATGCCGAGAATGGTTCTCCATCCGAACTGGAAGACTTCGTTGATGAGTGGGCTGCTGGGGCGTGCCAGTCCTCCTACGATTGCGAGGTCGAGGAGGGCGAGGCCGACCCCGAATACGCATACTTTCCGACGTTTGAGGAGTGCGTGGAACAACTCGACTCTCACGGCCCCGAGTGGGGGTACATCGTGAGCGGGAACACGCTGACCAAGAGGTCCGACAACGAAGATCCTGACTCTCCTGATGAATGGACCTGCACGTTTGACGACGGGGCAGCAGAGGAGTGCTTGGCTGAGTGGTTCGACGTGAGCTGCGAGGACTTCGACTACGACGACAACATCCCAAATGATGCGCATCCGGCTTGCCACGACGTTTGCGGCGAATCTCGGTGGGGAGAAGAGGGGCTCTACTAGCCATTGAGCCAATCCCGGCCGTGCCGCCCTCTTTGCGATCCGGCACCTCCCCAGACCGGTGCTGCACCGCGCGGCGGGCAGCCGGTGCCCTCAGCCCCGACCACCCCACCGCCCCGCAAGGCAAGGCCGGCGACCACTGGACCCTGACCCGGATGGCCGGTCCTGCCACCGACCGATCGGTCTGTGCTGGGGGCGGCGTGGCCTTCAAGCCAGCGGTCGTCGCGTACAGTAGCAAGATACGAGCGCCCAGAGCGTCTCTCCCTCGGGGCACCCTCACCCCCTCCCAGAGCGGCAGAGTCGTTCTGCGGAGCGGCTGGTCCTTCTCGTTCGCTCCTGTCAGGAAGGACAGGCTCATCCGTGGAGTCGGCGCACCTCCGGCCCGCGAACTCCGCGAACACCACGCGAACAGCCCCCCTCGGATCCCCTCGTTTCTTCTCTCCAAGGCTCGCCTCTCCTCGCCACCGAAAGAAGCCTGTAAACCGCGATACTACCGTATTCCAGCCCGTTTCCGCCACCCCGCACACCTACCTGGAGCAGTACGTGCAGTGGTTCCAGGTGCAGCCGATGGTGGCCTGGAGGAGGTAGCTGTAGGCCTCGCTTGGAGGCCTGTAAATCCTGCCTTCGTAGCGCATGGTGCGAGGTCTTCCGTGTGGATGGGACGCCGGCTCTCATAGCAGCGCCAAGGCGTGATTGCAGCGACTATGCCTGGGGAGCGTGCGCTACCTCATGTATGGAAGGCGGGCCGGAAGAACGAGCGCCAGCTGTCATGGAAGGGGCCCGGTCATCCTTGCGGCCAACCGATGCATTGCCAAGGTTGAAAGCCGATTGAATTGCCGGGCGTACGCAGTGGCATCTTGGATGCCCCGGCGCGCCCATAAGGCGCGGGGCTCAAAGGTCCGGCGGACCTTTGA
>CAYVQL010000757.1:0-1605 GCA_964454135.1 uncultured Enterobacterales bacterium
TCCCCAGGCCGGACACCTCGCCGCGGGCGAGGTCGACCCAGTGCCGGATCTTCTGCTCGGCCGCTGGCGAGATGCGCACTTGCGGGCCGGTCTTGTGGGTGTTCACTCTTCTTCTCCTTCCTCCTCGCCGGGATGGCGGGAGCAGTCGGTGTTGGGGCACGTGGGGCACAGCTCCCCGTCGTGCCAGTCATGGCAGCTGTCTTCGTCTTCGGCGTGGTCGCAGGCGGCGCTGCAAGAAACGCAGATCCAGGGCTCCCGGCGGTGCTCGTCCCTGCACTGCCTCACCGCATCGTGGCTGTAGTCGCAGCGGCCACAGGAGATGCAGTCTTCCCAGGTATCCACGGAATCCCAGCACCTGAAATACCGGTCACCCCAGTACGGACAGGCCTCGTCAGAGCAGTCCACACATTCGCCTGGAGAGCTGTCCTCGGAGCACGACTCGTACTTGGCCTCGTCGACCCAGTTCGGGTCCCACCGCCGGATGTCGATGTACGGGTTGTCGGGGTTGTAGGCCCTGACGAACTGCAGCAAGCCGACGGCCAGGCCGACCACGTCGGAGCGTCCCAGCATGTCGGCGACCGCGGCGCTCAGGTTGCCCAGGCACGGCCGGCCATCGCCGGCGGCGACGTGGGGGTGGCAGTGCCCGGCGACCCCCTGCCCGTTCCTGCCGTGGACACGGACGTCCGAGCGCTGGAGGTCCAACCGGATTTCGAACGCGCCGAGGGAGTACGTCCCGCCCTCGAAGTCGATGTCGATGGGGTGGGTGTCCAGCACCACTACGTCGGCGTCGATGCGTGCGCTGGCGAGGGCCTCGGGCACCATCTGTCGGAGCTGCCGGTACTCGTCCCGCGCCTGGCGCTTAAGCGCCGGCAGGGTGTGCCGGTCCAGGTCCTCGACCTGGGCGCTGAGGTCGGACAGCGTGCTGTACTCGCGGCGCAGGTCCGCCTCAAGCCGACGGAGGGTGTCGTACACCACGTCGCGGTCTTGCCGGAGCGCTGTGAGGCGCTGCTGGTGAGCCCTAGTGCGGAGCGCGGCGTACTGCTCCACCCGCCCGGCTTCCAGGGTTCCAGCGGCCTCCTGGAGGGCCTCCTCCAGGACCGGCCCCAGGATGCGCACGGCCTGGCCGTCCAGCGCCGCCGGGGGGAGATGGAGAAGAACGCGCGTACCCGCGAGGGACGCCAGCGGCTGGATGCTGCCGTCGGGCAGCTGCGGCCCGCACATAGGACGCTCGTCAGTCGGCAGCCACAGCGGAGCCTCGACCTTGGTCCAAGTGCCGCCGTGGAAGAGCTGGAAGCGGGTCGGGTTGGCGTCGGAATGGATGTAGACCTCGAGTCCCACGGGCGGGTTGGCGGGACCCCAGGTCAGGTTGGTCTCCACCACCTTGATCGGCGCCCGGAGCCGAGCAGCCTCGAACCGCAGCAGGTCCAGGACGCCAGCGTGGGAACAGGTTCCGTTTATGTTCACGTTGACCTCCGCCAGAACGCACATGACCCCCGCCGGCGGGATGCCAGCAGGGGCCATGTGCGGCGGGCGCGGGCGGTTCTTCCCGCCCAGCCCCTTAGGGCTCACGAACACCACGGCGCCCAAGGATCGCACGCCCGCGGG
>CAYVQL010000758.1:0-1598 GCA_964454135.1 uncultured Enterobacterales bacterium
AGGCCGCCCCTGGTTTCATAATCCAGGGACGACCAGGCTGGCCGGTGGGGAACTACCCGGCCCCGCCGCCCACGGCGCGCAGCCCGCGCGTCAGCTGGGGATCCAGGTGCAGGTCCAGCTGGGGATAGGCGATGACGATGCCGTGCTCCTGCAGCGCCTGCCAGATGGCTTCCCGCAGCTGGGAGGCGGCGATGCGGCGGCGCCAGGGATCCACGATCCACACGCTGACCTCCCAGTTGACCGAGGAGCTGCCGAACTCCATCAGCAGGACCATGGGGTTGCGCTCGCGCTTGCACCAGGTCAGCTCGCGGGCCATCCGCTCCAGCACCTGGCGCACCTGGGCCATGTCCGAGCCGTAGTGCACGCCCACCTGCACGCGCAGGCGGTAGTCCTTGTCGTGCAGGGTGCTGTTGTTGACCGTGGACTGCACCAGCTTGGAGTTGGGCACGATCAGCTCCTCGCCGTCCAGGGTGCGCACGATGGTGGAGCGGATGCCCATCTGCTCGACGCGCACCATCTGGCCGTCCCAGATCAGCACGTCCTGGGGCTTGATGGAGCGCTCCAGCAGCAGCAGCACGCCCGAGACGAAGTTCTCGGCCATGGTCTGCATGGCGAAGCCGACGCCCACCGCGAAGACCGCGCCGGCCGCGAAGAGCGCCCCCAGCTGCACGCCCAGGGTCTGCAGGCCCACACCGACGCCCACCACCAGCGAGAGGTAGTGGATCAGGCGCTGCAGCACGCCGATGGTGCCGGGATCGTCCACGCCGCGCCGCTGAAAGCCCAGGGCCACGAGCCTCTGCAGCAGCCTGGAGAGCCACAGGGTCAGGGCCACGATCAGGACCACGGACAGGACGGTGGCCAGGGTGATCTGGGTGCCCCCGATGTCCAGGAGCTGGCTGTTCAGGGCGCTGTCGGCGCCCTGGGCGATGTCCTTGAAGCTGACGGTCATGAAAGAGCCCTCCTATGCACAGCCTCTATCCGCGCGCGGTGTACGGAGCGCTTGCCGCGGCAAGGCTCCGCGGCTAGGACCCTGAACCGAACTGCAGGAGGTCTCCCATGCGCATCATGGTCACCGGTGGCGCGGGCTTCGTCGGCTCCCACCTCTGCGAGCGGCTGCTGGCCGACGGGCACGAGGTGGTGGCCCTGGACAACTTCATCACCGGCGATCGGCGCAACCTGGCAGAGCTGGAGGGGCACCAGGCCTTCACCTTCATCGAGGCGGATGTCACGGTGGAGCTGCCCATCGACGGGCGCTTCGACCGTATCTTCCACATGGCCTCGCCGGCCAGCCCCATCGACTACGTGCAGCTGCCCTTCGAGACCCTCTTCTGCGGGGCCGACGCCACGCGGCTCTGCCTGGAGCGCTGCCTGGAAGATGGCGCCCGCTTCCTGACGGCGTCCACCTCCGAGGTCTACGGCGACCCGGACGTGCACCCGCAGGTGGAGAGCTACTGGGGCAACGTCAACCCCATCGGCCCGCGCTCGGTCTACGACGAGGCCAAGCGCTACGCCGAGGCCCTGACCATGGCCTACCACCGCTACAAGGGCGTCGAGACGCGCATCGTGCGCATCTTCAACACCTACGGCCCCCGCATGCG
>CAYVQL010000759.1:0-1592 GCA_964454135.1 uncultured Enterobacterales bacterium
ACGAAGTGTTTCCCCAGTGATCACGCGGGAGTCCATGGAACCGGTTCGAGTGGGATCCTCGCTCCACATCACGCCCGGCGATGGGACCTTGTATCGCAGCGGTTCCGTCTTGGGCGGTGGGTCGGGGCGTAGATCCGCGATCACGTCGGCGATCGTGGTGGGACTGTACGTCCCCAGACCCGTCCGCTGCGCCCAGTGTGCCAGCACCCTCGGGCCCCACTGGCCGTAGCGGTCCGTGTACTGCTTGCGCAGCTTCCAGGCCACCTCGGACGTGATCACCTTGGGTCTGCCCGTGGGCGGGCGCGGGATCTGTTCGTCAGCCCGCTGCTGGTTCGCCTGCCAGCGAGCCAGCGACCGCGGCTGCACGCCCTGGACCGCGGCCATCATTCCGAGCTCCCATCCTCGTCGTCGGCCCAGGCGTCCCAGAGCAGAGCGTAGGAGATGGGTTCTACTTCTTGCGTCGCTTGGGCTTCTTGCGCCGGCGTCTTTTTTTCCCCGCGCCCGTGGACGTCTCGTCCAGGGGCTCGCCGCGGTCGTACTTGCGCTCCAGTTCCAAGAAGGCCTCGGCCACCTCGTACTTCGTCTTCCAGTGCTCCAGTTCCTTCTGGAGGCCCGCCATCTGGCCACTGAGCTCGGAGATCGCCTGTTGGTCCTCGGTCTTGCTCTTGCGCCCGGGGCGCATCGGCTCCAGAGCCGCTGCCGACGCCTCGTCCGCCTTGTGCATGGCTCGATACAGCGTCTGGCGCGACACCTCGAAGGTCGCGCAGATCTCCTTGAGGGGCACCTCCCCCTTGCGGGCCATCTCCACGATCCGGTAGCGCTCCTCGCCGCTGAGCTTCGTCCACTTCATCGTCGGCCTCCCCTCGGTGTCCTCGTCCTTGCTCATCCAGCGTAAACGGTGCGCCCAAGCGGATCACCTCGTGGACCTCGTCACCGAGTTTGACCTCGATCTCCTCGCCCTTGCGCGTCACCCGCACGTCCGTGCCGCCGAGCTTGCCCAGAAGGTACAGCGGCGGCTCGGGCTCCTGGCCCAGCGCCAGTCGAAGGGAGTTCTCCTGGCAGCCCTGACCCACGGCCGCCTCCACGTCATCGGCGAGGCCGTAGAAACGATCCGCAGGACAGGCACCGGCGATGCCCTGGTGCGGACGTTGGTGGTTGTAGTAGGCGATCCAGTGCGCCAGACGCTGGGTGGCATCCGCAAACGACGCGAAGACCGCGTCGGACAGGAATTCCGTCCAGATCGTCTTCCAGAAGCGCTCGATCTTGCCCAGCGTCATCGGATGGTGAGGCGCGCTGCGCACATGGTCGATGCCCTGGCGCTTCAGTAGCTTCTGGAAGGCCGACTTGCCCCGCCAGGCCACGAATTGACGGCCATTGTCGCTGAGGAGTTCGCGAGGCGCGCCCCACTGGCCGATGGCGCCCTTGACCACCTCCATCACCGCCTCGGCCTTCTGCTGCCGATACAGGCCGTGACCCACGATGTAGCGGCTGTGGTCGTCGATCATCCCGATCAGATAGACGCGGTACATCCGCTTCAGCTCAAACGTGAAGATGTCGATCTGCCACATCGCGTTGGGCACGGCCCGCTCGAA
>CAYVQL010000760.1:0-1592 GCA_964454135.1 uncultured Enterobacterales bacterium
AGATCTCGAGGTCGCTGACCGTGTACAGGTGGTCCCAGATGTAGTTGTCGTCGGCCGGATCCGTCGAGGCCTCGTCGCCGATGAAGATGGCCAAGCTGCTGGCGGACATCTCGGAGTAGTTGGAGGCACGGCTCTTGGCGATGTCCAGGCAGTGCCCGGCCGTCAGCACCACGTCATTGTCGATCAGCGTGCCCGTGCAGAAGGGCGTGGTGTAGACCGCCTTGCCGCCCCTGGCGAGCTCGTGCAGGGCCACCACAGCGCCGTGGTACTCGGCGTCGGGGGGGGAGCCGTTGTAGATCTTGGGCACGGCGCCCATGTCGCCTGCGCCTTCGATGATGTTCGGGTTGTCGGTGCAGGCCATGGTCAGCAGGGCCGCGGCTGCCAGGGACGAAGAGAGGATGGTTCTGGTCAAGGGATGCCCTCCCGTGGGTGGTCTGGGGATCAGAGGATTCTTGGATGAAGCGCGTTCGACTGTGGAAATTTCGCGGGCGCACGTAACGGTGGCGCATTTGAGGGCGCGTGTATTCCGAAAGGGGCTTTGCGGTCAAGCCGATATGGGCGGCGGACGGGGGAATTGCCGGTCATTTGATGTCTCGGCCGGCCCTCAGGAACCGGAGGACGCCCTCGCCCCAGGCACCTTGAACCTCAAGCAGTAGTAGAACCGCGTGATCTGCGCCTCCACCACATCGCGGGCCTCTGCCGGCAGCAGCTCCCGCGGACAGTGCGGATCGCCATCGAACCAGGTGATCAACCTGAACGCCGCGCGCCGCGCCAGGGAGTGGCGCCGCCCGGGATCCAGCTGCTCGTCCGCCACCACGATGGGCACATCCGGCTTGGAGACCCGCGCCATTTCCGCCAGGGCCTGCCGGGGGTCGCGGAATCCGCCGATGCCGCCGATGTGGAAGACGCGATCGAAGGCCCGGTCCGCGAAGGGCAGGGCGTGGGCGTCGGCCATCACCAACCGCACGCGGGTCTCCCCGCGGCGCCGCAGGGCCCTGCGGCAGCGCGCGATCATCCTGGGCGAGAGATCCAGCCCCCAGATCTCCACGGGCAGCCCCGGCGGCAGGTCGCGGAACACGAAGGGCAGCCCGGCGCCCGAGCCGACGCTGACGTACAGGATGCGGGCGTCGCCTCGCAGCGAGCCCAGTTCGATGTGGCGCATATAGCCATTGCGCAGGGCTGCCTCGCTGCTGCCGTCCGCCAGGGGCAGCAGGTGGGTGACGGCCGGATCGTGCCAGGCGGCGAAGCGGTCGTACATGAAGCGCATCAGGCGGTCGCTGCCCCTGACGGCGCTCTCGCGGTACAGGCGGGGCAGCCCGTCGACCACGGGCCAGCAGGCGCCGCAGGCCGCGCAGCGCAGCTGCCCGGGCGCGGCCTCGAGCTGGCCGCGGCAGTCGGGGCAGCGCAGCGGGTCGTGGCCGTTCAAGGGAGCCCCCACCAGGCGCGCAGGCGCCGTGATCGTCGTGGGAGCGTGCTGCCAGCAGTGCGCATGCTGCTCTTGCTATGCTGATATGGCTCCAAGGGGCCAGGAGCCTGCGCCGATAAGGGGTATTAGGACTCGTGGCCGAGCGCAGCGCTCGCAACAAGGAGGA
>CAYVQL010000761.1:0-1592 GCA_964454135.1 uncultured Enterobacterales bacterium
ACAGGAAGATCCTCGCATCGCCGGCGGCCGCGGGGAGGCGCCCGTCGGCCAGGATGCCCATCCGCTCCATCCAGGCCTCGAACTCCGGGGTGGGCCGGAGGCCCAGGAGCTCACGGATCGCGGCGTTGTCGTGGAAGCTGGTCGACTGGTAGTTGAGCATGATGTCGTCCCCCATGGGCAGGCCCATGAAGAAGTTCACCCCCGCGGACGCCAGGAGGACGGCCATGTTCTCCAGGTCGTTCTGGTCCGCCTCCATGTGGTTCGTATAGCAGACGTCGCAGCCCATGGGCAGTCCGTGGAGCTTGCCCATGAAGTGATCCTCGAGGCCCGCCCGGGTCACCTGCTTGCCGTCGTAGAGGTACTCGGGGCCGATGAAGCCGACCACGGTGTTCACCATGAAGGGCTCGTAGTGGCGGGCGAGGCCGTAGCAGCGGGCCTCCATGGTGAGCTGATCCCAGCCGTTGTGCCCGTCGCTGGAGAGCTCGGAGCCCTGGCCCGTCTCGAAGTAGAGCTGGTTGGGGCCGGTGGAGGTCCCGAGCTCCCGGATCATGGCCCGGGCCTCGTCGAGCATCTTGTTGGTGATCCCGAACGCGTTGGTGGACTTCTCGCTGCCCGCGAGGCTCTGGAAGAGCACGTCCATGGGGCAGCCGCGGCGCAGGGCCTCCATGCCCGTGGTCACGTGGGCCAGGCAGCAGTGCTGCGTTGGGATCCCCCAGCTCCGGGTGAACTCGTGGAGCCGCTCGAGGATCGCGACGGTGGCCTCCACGGTGTCCGTGACCGGGTTCACGCCGATGAGCGCGTCCCCGTTGCCGAAGGCCAGGCCCTCCATGGTGGTGGCCAGCATCCCCTGGGGATCGTCCGTGGGGTGGTTGGGCTGGAGACGGGTGGAGAAGCGCCCAGGCATCCCGAGGGTGGTGTTCGCGTGGGTGACCACCTGGATCTTCTTGCCGGCGGTGATCAGGTCCAGGTTGGTCATGAGCTTGGCCACTGCAGCGATGCACTCGCTGGTGAGGCCCCTTCCGATGCGCAGGAGATCCGGCCCGGTGGCCGACGGCGACAGGATGTACTCCCGGAGCTGGGACACGGTCCAGCCGCGCAGCTCCGTGTAGATCCCCTCGTCGAGGTCGTCCTGGATCAGCCGGGTGACCTCGTCCTTCTCATAGGGCACCGCGGGGTTCTCCCGCAGGACCTCCATGGGCAGCCCGGCGAGGACCCGCCGCGCCGCGACCCGCTCCGTCGCGTTCTCCGCGGCGACGCCGGCCAGCACGTCCCCGGACTTGGGCTCGTTCGCCGCGCCCATGACCGCTCGTAGATCGGGGAAGGTGTAGGTCCTGCCCCGGACTGTCGCCGAAAACTTCATGGGGGGAGACTAGGCGAAATGGAGGGAGATCGCAACGCCCTCGCGCGGCCACGCGAGGAAACACGCCGTCGTTCGCCATCGCGATGCTCACGGCTGGGATTGTTGGGAGGGGTGACGTTCGCACGCTCACGTCTGGGATTGGTGGTGGCGGCTGCGAGCCTGGTCGTAACCCTCGATACCCAGCGCTGTCGCTCGGCACGCTCCAAGGCCACCACCGCGTCGGGTGGGTGGG
>CAYVQL010000762.1:0-1581 GCA_964454135.1 uncultured Enterobacterales bacterium
GGCCGGACCTGGGCCGAGTGCGGGACCTGCAAGGAACTGAACGTTCAGCGTATGCTGGCGCGTCGTCTTTTCTCCCAATGCGTCCCAGAAGGGCAGGCGGAGGGCCTGCGCGCCGGCCGTGAGATGGTGAGGAGGGGCGCGCGCCATCCGACCGTCGCCTCTTTCCTGAACGGCGTCCGATCTGGCTTTAAGGCGGACGGTCGCGGCAGGGTAGGCACTCGCACGGATGCGGCACGCAGGCGCTTGGTCCCCATGCTCAAGCCGCTCTTCGCGGAGTACATCCTGGAACAAGACGCGGCGTCCGCGCTCAAGGATGCCCAACTGGCGCGCCTCTCCGGATTGGAGCTGGACGTGCTCGCGGAGCTGGGGCCGCTGCTGGCCGCCATGAAGGAGCCGCCGAAGAGCAGGGCGGCCCTCGTCAGGGTCGTGGCCGAGGCCTTCAAGAAGGTCAAACGCAAGGATGAAGTCGAATACTGGAAGGAGAGCGTCGGGGGCCTGGCTGCGAACGAGCGCAAGCGAGCTGAGCCGGATCTGGACGCCACCATGAAGATGCTGGCGCGGGAGCTGCCCGTGCTTGTCGAGATCGTCAACGGGCTGCTGGAGGTCTTGCGCTTACCGCTGGAAGTGGGACTGGTGCCGAAGGAGGGGCTGGGCCCGGGGTCAAACGGCGAGGGCGAGGGCTGCGACGGGGCGGACGGCGATGGGGAGTCTGAGGAGCCCGAGGAGCCCGAGGAGGGCGGCGAACGCTCCGCAGACGACGCGCCCGCGGACGGGGGATCTCCAACGGTGCCCTCCGACACCCCGGCCGAAGCCGTCGAAGCGGAGCCGGAACCCAAGGATCCGCTACCGCGGGCACCGCCTGCGGAGCCCGGCCCGGGAGGCGTCAATGAAGGCATCTCGGGCGGTAGCGCGCCTCCTGTTGTGCGGGATTCTGCCAGACGCCTGCTCGTCGGGCTGCCGATATGCTCTCGTGCGCAGTTACGTGAGGCCCAAGAGGGTCTGGACATGCTGACGCCCGCCCAGCGGAGGATCCTGCTCTTCCAGGAGTAACCGGCGGGCTCCGATTTTGGGCTCGTCGTCGGTCGGAAAGGTGTGGAGACCCGGGCGTCGGCCCCCAAAGAGGCTGGCGCTGGGACCGGGCTCGTTCTGGAGCACCTGGGATGCCCTGATCCGCGCGCTCGATCGTCGGCCCACCGCACCGAGACCTCGGTCGAGGGCTGGGCAACGGACATGCTGGCGGTCATGGCCGCGGCGAGACCGGCGGTCGGGTCCAGGGCCCGTCTCATAGGCGGCAGACCGCCTTGGTCGAGACCACGCGGACGATCCAACCTCCATTTCCAACGCGTTGAAAATTCTCCGGCGGGAGCACTTCGACCACACCCCGTTCCCGGGATAGCGTTTCTCCAAGAGGATTTTCGAGACGCCGCGGGATGCAGCTCCCAGGCGATGGCCCCGGCCGGGCCGCAATCATCGTGCGCGAGGAGTGTGTCGAGGAGAGGGGTGGTCCCATGACAGCTGGACAAGGAGTGTTGCGTCGCACGCCCCGAGGCACCCCCCGTCGCAGCTCCAATGGCACAGATT
>CAYVQL010000763.1:0-1577 GCA_964454135.1 uncultured Enterobacterales bacterium
CCTCTGCGCCCTGGACGCCAACATCAGCGCCAGCGAGCTGCGCGTCTACGACAACTTCGCCGACCAGGGCGGGGGCATCTACATCAGCGAGGCGTCCACCCTCAGTCTGTCCCAGTCCGAGGTCAAGTACAACGACGCCAGCGACGGCGGCGGCATCAACGTGGACGGCGCCAGCCTGGCGGTGGAGAACAGCGTCTTCGCCTGCAACGAGGCCACCACCGACGGCGGGGCCATGTTCCTGCACGACGCCTCCACCACGGCAGAGTGGATCAACGTCTCGGCCTACCTGGACGAGTCCGACACGGGCAAGGCCCACGGCGCGGCGGTCTACGGATCCACCGACACCAGCTTCACCATGCGCAACAGCATCGTGCAGTCCTACATCGCGGCCTACTCGCTCTACGGCGTGGGCACGGGCGTGCTGGACTACAACGACGTCTACAACGCCGACAGCGCGGGCATGACCATCGGTGGCAGCTACCTGGCCGGCACCTACGGCATCAGCTCCGATCCGCTCTTCGTCACCGCCGACTGCGACGGCACCGCCACGGACGACGACTTCAGCCTGTCGGCCAAGAGCCCGGCCATCGACGCCGGCGACCCGGATTCCGCCTACGACGATGTCGACGGCAGCACCAACGACATGGGGGCCTACGGGGGTCCGGGCGGGGAGTGGGGCTGGTAGGCCAGCTGCCCCCCGTTACCCGGGATTGAACGTGCGATTGGCGAAGGCCGAGGCCACGCCGCAGCTGTAGTCGATGCTGCAGCTGTTGAACCAGTCGCCCATCTCGCCCGAGATGGTGGCCACGCACTCGCCGATCTCCTCCACCGTGGCCAGGCGCCGGAAGGGCGTCACCGAGGCCACCTCGTCGCGCACCCTCTTCCACTCGGCGTCGGAAAACGCGATGCGGATGGCGCGCGTCTCCACCAGTCCGAACTTCAGCAGGGTGACGCAGTGCCCCCGGGGGCCCAGCTCGTGGCCCAGGTAGCGCACGTAGAGCTCCAGGGCCGACTTGGCGGCCGCGATCAGGCCCCAGCCGTGCACGATGCCGTCGACCATGGGGTTGGACAGCGCTATCAGCCGAGCCCGCGGGGCCAGCAGGTCGCGCTTGACCAGCTCCTGGGTCCACCACACGAAGGAATGCGCCATGCAGTCGAAGGTCTTGTGCACCTGGCGCGGCTCGATGGTGCCCCGCTGGCCCCAAGTGTAGGTGCCGTAGGAAGCGTCGGCGATGGCGTGCACGAAGACGCGTACGCTGCGGGGCCCGGCCACCTGCAGCAGCTCGTCGGCGCAGGCCACCACCTCCTCGTGCAGGGCCGCCCCCGAGACGCGCATATGGCACTGTGCGCCAGCCTGCTCGACGGCCTGCTGCACGACTTGCGACTGGTCGGGGAAGTGGCCGCGGTGCACGCCGAAGACGTTCAACCCCCGCTTTGCGGCCAGGGAGCGGGCGCAGGCCGCGCCGACTCCGCCCGTGGGCCCCAGGATGACCGCCCAGTTCCCGTTCGCTGCCATGGCTGCTCCTCCTTGTTGCGAGCGCTGCGCTCGGCCACGAGTCCTAATACCCCTTATCGGC
>CAYVQL010000764.1:0-1564 GCA_964454135.1 uncultured Enterobacterales bacterium
CCATCACCCCACACCGGCCCAGAGGCGAGGCGCAATCCGCCCGCTGAACGGATACCAAACGGTTTCCTGTCCGATCCGGCGATAGCTGCGCTAACAAGCCGCGTATGGCCCGTCCAGGCAGGGGGCGCCGTTCAAACTCGGGTCAGACGGAGCCTGGCCACGCGGTCCCGCAACACGCCCCCGCGTTGGAAGCGGGATCGGCAACCAGGTGGCGCAACCGGCTTGAACCATCCGAGGTTCGAGACGCTCTCTGACCGGGCACGCAACGCCTGCCATCAAAGGAGCGTCGAACCACTTCGACGCTCTTCGACGATTTTTGACGCTTCTTCGACACCCGATCCGCGCAAACCAGCTTTCCAGGCCGATCCGCCTTCTGGCACCACTCTTGCTCCACCGTCGGGCGCCTTTGTCTGCCGAGCGAGCCCATGCCGAGAAGCCACTGTCTGGAAGACGAACGCTCCCTGCCGCGTCATCCCCAACCGATGCCCCCGAGAGAGCGTCGAGCCCCGCCAGCCGTCGTCATCGGCAAACTGCAGCAGGCCGTGGGCAACCATACGCTGCAGGCGGCTCTTAACGGCGAGGATGATAGCGGATTCTCGATGCTGCTGGCAGACATCGCGCAGCGGGGCCTGGCCGGAGCCGAGGCGAGCATGGGTGTGCCCGGCCAGTCCCCACCTTCCACCATACGAGCCCATCGAGGGATCGAGGAGCCCCCGGAAAAGGACGCCCTGGCAAGCCTGATCGCCGACATGGAGGAATCAGTTGCCATGCTGGGCAGTGGCGAAGGGGACTTCGTCTGGTCCGTCGCAGGGCTCGAGCAGCCCCTGGAGGATCGGGACACCCTAGAAGAAGACCACGAGGCGCAGAGCGGCTGGATGGAGGTACTGCGGGCCGCCGGCCAGGCCTGTGGCACGGAGATGGCCCGGGTGATGGTCGAGGATGAGCGGTCCCCCCCAGAGGGCGCCGCCCAGGCACCCATCGAACCCGACGCCCTGGCCGTCATCCTGGCGGATCTGGGCGAGACCATGTCCCAGCTGGACGAGCTATCCAGGCAGTGGGACGGATCGAAGGCAGCGGCCGGGCTGAGTCAAACGGGCTCGGACGCCGGACTCGAAAGCGCGGAGGGCGAAAAGGGCGAAGGCGGGCACGCCCTGGAGGAGCCGGCAGGCGGGGATGGTGAGGCGGCCGAGAGCGGCGGCGGGACCGGCGACGGTGGCGGCGCGGGCGACGGAGCCGCGGGTGGGGAGCCTATCAGCGGACTGGCCGCCGACGATGGCGGTGTCCTGGGCGAGGGAGAGGCTGCACCTGGTAGCTCAGAGGCCGAGGGCACCACAGGCGAAGCCGCTGATGAGGCTGCGAGTTCACAGGTGGACAGCGCCACGGGCGATGCAGCTGCGGAGGCCGAAGACTCGGGGATAGACAACGCCACGGGCGAGGCAGCCGCTGAGGCCGAGGCCACAGCAGGCGAAGTCGCTACGGTGACCGAGAGCGCCGCAAGCGAAACCGCCACGGCGGCCGCCCCCGACACGGAATCCGAGGGCGCCAGCGAGGACGGAAGCGCCAG
>CAYVQL010000765.1:0-1559 GCA_964454135.1 uncultured Enterobacterales bacterium
GGCGGCCATGTGGCTGCGCGGGGAGTTGGACCGCGCTGGCAGCAGTGGCCTGGGAGACGACGCCCGCGGCATCGCCCACGAGCTGGCTCTGGCCCTGGCACAGTCCGGTGAAGCCCCCGCGGCGATGGTGGTGCATCGTGTAATGGGCACGGGAAGCCCGGAGCCGATCCTGGACGCCCTCTACCTACGCTACGGCAGACGCGGCGCCCGCGGCCGAGCCCGCCTGCTGCACTACATGCCCTCGTGGGAGCTGGAAGGGCAGGTCCCACGAACGGCCGACAGGGCCTGGGTGATAGCCCTGGCCTACGTGGAAGCGGCCATCGCCCAGCCAAATGATCCGGATCGATCCAGCCGCGCCCGCGGCTTCCCGCTGCGCCTGCCGACGGCGCTGCCAGCCATGAAGGAGCTCCTGGTGGGCGTGCTCGAGCTGGGGTTGCAGAGCCGCACCTCCATCAAGCTGCTGCAGAAGCTGGACACGAGCAAGGACGCCCGAGCTCTGGCCACAGACCTGCGCGCCGAGGCGAGGCGCGTACGCAACATACTGGACCGCTGGAGCAACCAGTACCTGCGGGACACGGAGCTTGAGTTCCTGGACCAGGTGGAGGCCACCCTTCAGGCGCTCATCGACGCCCCCTCGATCCAGCAGCTCGAGCAGATCGAGCGGCCGACGATCAAGAAGAAGAAGCTGCGCAGCATGGTGCGCAAGCGCGCGCGCGTCAAGGGGCACAGGGTCCCCACCACGGGTACGCGCTACGGCAACTTCCAGAGCACGTTGCAGGGCTATGTCAACGATCTGGACCGCATCTTCCAGCACCGCCTGCTGGAGCTCAGTGACGCCTCCCTGCTCGGACCGCTGCGAGACCAGGTCCGAGTGGGCCTCGACCAGCTCGGCGAGCACCACAGGCTGGTGGCGGAGGCCCACCTGGCGGGCGCACCCCCGCCGGAGGAGGACAGTGCGCCGGGGACGAGCACCTGGTGGGACCCGGAGTGGTTCAGGGAGGCTGGGCTCCTGCTGGGCCTGGCACTCCCGGAGTCCCACGGCCGCCTGGAAGGCCACCCCTTCACGCGCCAGCTCATGGAGCGGGCGGTCACGGTGGTGGATCCAGACGCCAGCAGGATGATCCAGGCCTACTACGCGGCCGAGAGAGCAGACCGCGAGGCCGTGGTCACCGCCCTCCACGGGCAGACCGACCCTTTCCTGCTCGAGCTGCTGGCCCACTGCGAACAGCAGCTGCTCGGTGACGCAGCCTTCGCCCTGGAGATGGCACAGGACTACCGCGACGGCTGGAAGAGGCGCGGTCTGGCCACACCGGCGCTCGACGAGCTGGTAGCCACCCTCGACGACCTCGTCTCGTCGGGCAGGGCCTCGGCATACCATGGCTTCGGGGCGCTGGAGGAGATCGAGCGGCTCGAGTCACAGCTCCAGGACCAGTGGGAGGCGCTGCGCACCGAGGCGCACCAACTCCACGACCAGGTGAAGCGGCTGCGCACGCCCAGGAGCGGTGCGCTCCAGGCCCGGGTGCGCACCTGCCGTCTGGTGGGCGAGGCCGCCCTGCAGG
>CAYVQL010000766.1:0-1556 GCA_964454135.1 uncultured Enterobacterales bacterium
TTTTTGGGCCTTATTGGCGGAATGGATGACCAAGGCCATCGGATCTTCACCCTCGTCGCCATCGCCGCCGCGCTGGCGGTCGTCGTGGCGGCGCCTGTCTCAGCCTGGCAGTACCAGAGATCCACCAGGTCGTTGACGCAGCCGTCGGCCAGCACACCTGCGTAGAGGTTCCCCTCCACGTCGCAGTCGTCGCAGCGCAGCACGCTGCAGCCGGCCACCAATCCCATGCCCTCGTTGCCTGCGATGCGCGCCCTGTCCAGCTCCACGTGGCTCAGTCCCTCGCGCTCGCCCCTCAGAGCGGGGGGACAGCACGCATCAGGCATCATGCTGAAGCATTACCTGGCAAGTGTCTTTTCGTCAAATCCACGATCACCTCGCTCCTCTCCCTGGGGGCCTGTGAGCCACAGCGCGACACCGGCTCCGAGGCCAGGGGGCTCCGGGGCCAGATTCAACCCGCGGCCAGCTCCCTGCCCCTCTTGCGCGGGGCGCAGCGCCTTGCGCACACGTCCCCGCCAACACCACGCAGGCGCCCTGCACATTGGCGATCCGGAACCGACGCGCTATCGTACTGAGATCAACGTCTTTCGGAGCGCGACATGTCCTCCCCGAGAGCACTTCTCCTCCTCCTCCTCCTGCTCGCGGCGAGCTGTAGCAACCCCTTTGATTTCCTCAACCCTACGGTCCTCGACGTGCTGATGGTGCACGTGCCCGACCTGGGTCAGGAGTTCGGCATCGGTGAGACGGGCGAGCTGGTGCTTGTAGAGGTCTTCCTGGTGCAGGCGGGCACCGAGGAGGACGAGGAGGGCGGGGTGGTGGAGGACGCCCTGGTGGAGCTCGTCCTGCCCGACGGCACCACCGTGGAGCTGCCCTCGGTGGGCGAGGGCCGCTACGAGGCCATCTCCACCGACGTCCCCGCACTCTACTACGAGCAGGGCGCCACCTACCGGGTCTCGGCCACCATCGAAGGCGAGGCCTTCGAGGTGGCGGCCAATGCCTTCCAGGCCACCGAGGTGCTCTCGCCCATCAACGGCGAGGAGATCTCCGCGGCCGAGCCTCTCACGGTCCAGGTGGCCGCAGAGTCCGACGCCACGGTGGTGATCGTCTACGACGAGAGCGGCGAGCAGGTCTACCACAACCTCCCGGGCGATGCCGACACGCTCTACGACATGGTGACCGACCCCGACGTCACCCAGCAGCTGATCCCGGCCGGCACCCTTGCCGACGACCACATCTACGTGGTGGGCGCCGCGGCCGTGGAGGACGCCGATTGGGTGGAGTTCGACGACCAACTCAACAGCGCGCTCTCCGTGTTCGTCTCGGGCGGCCTGGATGTAGCCGCGGTGAGCACCGCGCCGCTGGAGGTCATGGGGGGGATGGTCGTCACGCTCCCCTTCGATTCCCTACAGGAGTACGGCCTCGAGATGGACTCTGAGACCGCCGCCACGCTGTACGCAGGCCGCGTCACCGTGGAGGGCGGGATCGACATGGAGCCCCTGGTCGTCGACCAGGCCACTCTATCATGGAGCAGCGGCGAGGTGTCGCTGCAGCCCTCCGAC
>CAYVQL010000767.1:0-1540 GCA_964454135.1 uncultured Enterobacterales bacterium
CGGACCACCTGATAAGCAAGGGCAGGAGGTCCGATGACGAAGAAGACGAAGAAGAAGAGCGCTCAGGACCGGCGGCAGTACTCGGCCGAGTTCAAGGCTGAGGCGGTCAAGCTGGTGCAGGAGCAGGGCCTGTCACGGGCTCAAGTGGCTCGGGACCTTGGCGTGGCCGCCAGCATGGTGGGCCGGTGGGTCCAGGACGCGGAGGCGCAGGCGTTGCCGGGTGCCCTGAGCCCGAGCGAGCGGGAGGAGCTTCGCCGGCTCCGCCGAGAGAACAAGGTCCTTCGTACGGAGCGCGAGATCCTAAAAAAAGCCGCGGCCTTCTTCGCGAAGGAGAGCCGGTGACCGCCTACCGGTTCATCGACACGGAGAAGGCGACCTGGTCGGTGCGGGCGATCTGCTCGGCGCTGCATGTCGCGCGCTCGGCGTACTACGCCTGGAAGCAGGGCAGGAAGAGCGCCCGGGCGAAGGCCGATCTGGCGCTGGCGGTGCACATCAAGGCCATCCATCGACGGAGTCGCGGGACGTACGGTGTGCCGCGCGTGCTGGCCGAGCTGCGCGCCGAGGGCCACCGGGTGGGCCAGAACCGCGTCGGCCGGCTTATGCGGGAGCAGGGTCTCCAGGGCAGGCCACAGCGGCGGTTCCGGCCGAAAACGACGGACTCGGACCACGATGACCGGGTGGCCGAGAACCTGCTGGACCGTCAGTTCTCGGTCACGGCCCCGAACCAGGCCTGGGTGGGCGACATCACGTACCTGCGGACAGTCGCCGGCTGGGTCTACCTGGCGGTGCTGCTGGACCTGTTCAGCCGCAAGGTCGTGGGCTGGTCGTTGCAGCGGCACATGCAGACGGAGCTGTGCCTGGAGGCGCTGCGCCAGGCCGTCGTGACCCGCCAGCCGGGCTCCTGCCTGCTGCACCACACCGACCGCGGGTCGCAGTACACCAGCGACGCCTACCAGGAGGCGCTCCAGGCCATCGGCGCGACGCCGTCGATGAGCCGCAAGGGCAACTGCTGGGACAACGCTCCGGCGGAATCGTTCTTCGGCACCCTGGAGCAGGAGCTGGTGCTCCAGGAGGAACCGTGGCTGGACGAGTACGCCGCTCGGACGGCGGTCGGTGACTACATCCACGGCTTCTACAACCAGCGGCGGCGGCACTCCACGCTCGGCCAGGTCAGTCCGGTCGAGTTCGAGGCCGCCCACGCCGCGGCCAAGGCGCTTGCAGCGTGAGCGCGAACAGAAAGAGCCGGACCCGAAGGCCCGGCCCCATCCGTATTGGCACCCGCCGCGGCGCTCGGGGTGGTCCTCACCAGAGCCCTATCCTCCGCGGAGGCGGCGGGACCCTACACGACATCGGCAACCGGACCTCCCCCATCCGGATGGCCATGAAGCGAAAAACCTCGGGGGCAAGGGGCAGAGCCCCAGCTCGCCTGCCGGCGAAGCCGAGCAGGCATACTCAACCAACCGGTCCGGCAAACCGGGGCAAGGTCAAGCAGGGGCGCGACGGCCGGAAGGTCCAGGCGAAGGAGAACTGGATCGTCACC
>CAYVQL010000768.1:0-1520 GCA_964454135.1 uncultured Enterobacterales bacterium
CGCCGCTGGCGGCGGCGGATGGCGTGGGACGCCACGCGGCGCGCGATGCAGTGCAGCCAGGTGCGCAGGCTGGCGTCGCCCCGGAAGCGATCGAGGGAACCCAGGAACTCCAGGAACACCGTCTGGACCAGGTCGTCGGTGCCGTCCCGCTGGCGGAGCATCCCATTCAGGTAGCGGCCGATGTCCGCGGCGTAGGCGCGGTGCAGTGTGAGCCAGGCCTGCTCGTCGCCACGGCGGCAGCCCTCCACAAGGATGCGATCCTCGGGGCTCAGCGCCATGGGTCCTGCCGCGGGCTCACAGCCGATATCCCAAGGTCAGGCCCGCTCCCCAGGCCCAGGGCGCGGCCTCCATGACGCTGCGCTCGTGGACGCCGTACGCTGCAGCCTCCAGGAGGTACCGGCCGCCAAGCTGCAGGCCGACCTCCCAGTGGTCCCACAGGCGGCGCACAGCTTCGAGCTCGACGGTCAAGGAGGCGCTGTCCAGAGCGAGCCGTTCCTCCGTGTCCAGCTCACCTGTCTGCTCGTAGAACTCACGGTATCCGTAGGGGTCCTCGCGCTCCATCGCCTCCAGTGCCTCCGTGAACGCCTCGGCCTCCAGCGTCCCCCGGTACCAGCCTGCCCCTGCACCGACTCGGATGAGGAAGGGGCCCGGCGCGACACCCCCGCGGACCAACAGGAGCAGCTCCGTCTCCCGGAGTGGGCCGATTTCCAGGTCCAACACGGTGGTCCCGGGCCCCCAGGCGAGCGCTCCGCGTACCGAGAGTGCGGCGTGGCCGCCCCACAGATCGACGCCGGCCTCGAGGTTGGACCCCAAGGTACCCATTGTGGTCGCGGGCTGTTGTTGGTAGCGCCCACCCAGGCGGAGCCAGGGCTCGAGCCCCCTCTCGGGCTCGGGGGTCGCTCCCTCGAGATCGTCGTCCAGCAGGATGAGGGGTCGCTCGCTGCTGGCCCCGGACTCAGCGGACGAGAGCGCGAGCGCGACGGTGCGCGCCAGGCTTCGTGGCCGCTCGGCGGTGGGGACGGACGCGAGGGAGATTGCGCGAGGCTCCGCGCCGGGGAGCCGAAGCGACGCCTGCGTGGGGTCGTGGAAGGCCACGCTGGGGAGATGCTCCGGGCAGGCCTCACCCGTCTCCGGGAGCGCCCACTGCCAGGCGAGACCGGCCTTGCGCGTCTCGATGCGCAGGGCCGCGAGCAGCTCCTCGCTCGGCACCGCTGCATCCGGGGAGCTGTCAAGGCAGGCGGCGGGCGCGGCGGAGGCAGCTCCCGGAGCCAGCGCGAGCGCCATCGCAGCGGCGCCTGCCATCTTCCTCGGACGTCTACCTGCGGCAGCGGTGAGCATCGGTCGGACACCTCGTCTTCGGACTGGAGAGCCTCTAGCTGACACAGTGCCCGCTCGTCGTCTCTGCGTTCCCGGAGAGCCGAGGAGCGCTGGTGTTCGAACCGTCCAGTATGGTCCCTTCGGCGATCAAATAGAAAAGGCCCGTCGGTCCAAGAGAACCAACGGGCCTGATCGGGAGTGGG
>CAYVQL010000769.1:0-1513 GCA_964454135.1 uncultured Enterobacterales bacterium
AAGCGGGGCGACATCCAGTACCGGCGTGTCACAGTGCAGCACTCGGGCTCCGCGGCTTGGACCCATGCCCACCTTTCCCCAGGCAACGGAGATGTAGTGGCCGATTTCGCCCTTGCGCTGGACAGCATCGTGGAGACCAGCGAGCGTCTGGGCGACTCCCTCGACCAGGTGCTGGTACGGATGGATGGCGAGTACGGCAATGTGCCGAGGTACACCGCCTGCCGCGAACGTGGGCTGCCCTTCATCACCCGCCTCAACCGTCCGAAGCTCTACAAGGATCCTGCGATTCTGGCCAGGTTGCGCCTCGCAAGGTGGCACCTCGTCCCAGACAGCGGCGCCGGTCCACAGCGCTCGGCAGCCGAGCTGGGCACCCTGACCATAAAGCCCAGCCGATGCACGAAGCGACCAGATGAGAGTGCGTACGATCCCGTCACCTTGCGCATCGTCGCCAGCATCTTTCCGAAGACCGGCAAGGCGAAGCGGGGCCGCGTCATCGACGGCTGGCAGGTCGAGCTCTTCGCGGCGGACCTCCCCATCGATGCGTGGCCCGCGCCCGACGCCATCGCCGCCTACTTCGGCCGTACGGCCGAGGAGAACCGCTTCGCGCAGGATGATCGCGAGCTGGGGCTGGACCGTATCGTCAGCTACCACCTGCCTGGCCAGGAGCTGGCGACCCTGGCAGGTCTGTCACTCTGGAATATCCGCCTCGCACGCGGCTTCGCCTTCGACACACCGCCAGCCGAGCCCCCCGTGCAGCAGCTTCGACAGCCCATGGTCGATGACAGAGTCCCCGAGCAATGGCCTCGTGACCCGGTGCTGCGCGACATCCTCGTCAAGGAACTCGACTGGACAGTGCTGCTGGGCAAACGCCTGGGATGGACCTGGGACGCTGACGCTGGCCAGCTGCTCTGCGAGGATGGACGCCCCCTGACGCTGACCACGGTCAGGGCTCAAGAGCACGCAGAGGGGCGGACTGGCATCATCTTCCGCAGGCCCTCTGGTGGCTGTGAGGACTGCGACCCACGAGACGGATGCCTCCGCTCCAGCCGCGAGCAGGCGTCGAAGCACACCGAGTTCGTCGTGCCCACGCCGATCGCGGACAGGCTTCGTGACCGCCTGCACCTCGTACGCCGCGCAGATCCCGCTGGCGTGCAGCTCATCGAGCCGGTCTCCACGAGCCCCGGGCCCCGGGTCGCCATCGAGTCTCTCTTCCTTCCCGCCGAGGCCCGCCGCTTGTTCCAGCGCGCCTTCCTCGGCGCCACAATGCACATCGAGGCCAAGCTACCCCCGCCCGAGTCGCCTGGCCCCAGGCTCGTCGCCCCGGACGTGGCAGCCCGCCAGAGGAGGCGCAAGACATGGGGGCAGAACCTCGACCGCTACCGGTTGCCTGCTGGGAGCAAGGTCCGCATCAACGTCGCCGCGGGAGCTACGCTCCGAGCGATGCTCGGTGATACAGATTCGCGGAGAACGGAGGTTGGAGGAGCGGGTTGATGGAACCGGAACGGGTAGGGAG
>CAYVQL010000770.1:0-1507 GCA_964454135.1 uncultured Enterobacterales bacterium
CTACGGCGTCAGGATCGGGTTGGATTCGCCAACCTGCTGATCTAGCACGCCTTCTCGCGATGCCCGGACTCCGAACTGTATCTCTCGCCCTTGGTCCGTGTCCGGGTCAGATTCCGCAACCCCTTGATCTTCGGTCTCGTCCATGAGGCCACCTGGCGTCCCGTGTGATACAATACCGCCCATAGGCTCGAGGTGGAGCGGTTTTGTATCAAGAGGTGAGATGCTATCGAAGGACGCATCACCGAAGGCGTTGCGGCGACTGTTCCGGAGGCGTCAGGTGGCAGATCTGGATGACCTCTTCGAAGCGCTCGACACTCGCTCACGGATGAGCGTGTTTCGAAGGCTCCGAGATGTGGGCTACCTGTCCAGCTACTCGCACAGGGGCCGCTACTACACCCTCGCCGACATCCCAGACTTCGACGAGGACGGGCTGTGGCGCTATCAGGCGATCGGTTTCTCCAGATTCGGCACGATCAAGGAGACCATCACTCGTCGTGTCGAAGGGGCTGAGGCGGGGTCCACGCACTCGGAGTTGGAGGCTCTGCTGCAGGTCAAGGTGCATGACAGCCTCCTGGAACTGGTGCAGGCTGAGAGGATCGGTCGCGAACGCGTAGGCGGTGCCTACGTCTACATCAGCGCCGATCCAGACCGAAGAGCCCAGCAGCTCGCCCTGCGCCATCAGCAGTTTGCGCAGGGTGCCCGGGTCCGGACGCTTCCCGCCCGAGAGGCCGTACTGATGGTGCTCGTAGAAGCTCTGCACGCCAGCGAGGGGCTCGCTTCCGCCACCGTCGTCGCCCGCAGACTCGTGGCGCGCGGCGAGGGGGTGACCGCCGAGCAGGTGGCGCGCGTCTACGCCCACTTCGGGCTGGAGCCGGGAAAAAAAACGGCGCAGCCACCCTGAACACCCTCCAGCAGGTGCGACTGCAGGCCAGGGTTCTCGCCGAGCACTGCCAGCAGCAGGTTCACGGCGTTGCCGGGACCCTGGTGGTCGCCCGCGAGGAGCCAGGCTGTTGTCCGCGCTGCGATGGGCCGATGCGCGTGCAGAAGAGCGTCCCTCACAAGGGCAACTCGATCAGCCACGGCGCCTTCAACGTCCGCGAGACCGTGCACGTCTGCGCCGCGCGGTGCCGGCACCCGAGCGGAGCCCTGGTTACCCGTGGAGCACAGCAGCTCGGGCAGCTGCTCATCCCCAACAGGACCGTGAGCTACGACGTGATGGTTGTCATCGGCATCCAGCGCTACCTGCACCACCGGCAGCGTGAAGAGATCCAGCAGCAGCTCCTGCTGGAGCACGGGATCGCGCTCTCCACGGGCACGATCAGCGACCTCGTCCGCCTGTTCGGGGAGTACCTCGGGGCCTTGCACGAGGCCCGCGCTCCGCGGCTACGAGCCGCCATGCAGAGCGACGGCGGCTACCCGCTGCACATCGACGCCACCGGCGAGAATGGCCGTGGGACCTTGCTGATCGCCTACGCCGGCTGGCGCCGGTGGGTGCTCGGGGCGTGGA
>CAYVQL010000771.1:0-1506 GCA_964454135.1 uncultured Enterobacterales bacterium
AGGAGTCTCGCCTGGCCGAGCTGCTTGGTGTCGAGGCCGGCCGCGTTGTTGCTGCGTAGGTTCATAAGGCCGCGTTCGTCCCGGTTGACCAAGCCTCTTGTCGTGGGAGGTGGCGGGCTTCATGGCGCCACCGTGTCTCGGTTGGCCCCCAAACTGCAACGAGATTACAACGCTGTTGGACCAGCCTACGCGCTCCTTGACGTCTCCGCGTTCCGCAACCCTCTATCCCGAACCTCGCGGCTCGAGAATGCCGCCGAAGTTTCGAACTGACTCGGCGTTCTTGAGGAGGACTCTCGCGAGCTCTAACACCTGCGCGTCTGCTGCGAACGGGGAAGGGCCCTCAGGTTCGCATCCCCAAGAGACTGAGCAGAAGCGATCAGGCCAACCATAGCACGCAGCCCCGTTCGTCTGCAGCAAGCCGCCTGATACTCCAATTGTAGGGCCTCCCCCCTACGCATGCGCGGAAGTGCGTATGCTCGATTTGCCACAAAAGAGAGGAGAGGCCGTTGAGATTCTACAACAAAAGTCACGCGTTCTACTGCGGAATCGACCTGCACGCCCGGTGGATGTACATCTGCGTCATCGACCAGACCGGCGAGATCGTCTACCACCGCAACCACAGGACGAGGCCTGAGCACCTGCTCAGCGCCCTGACACCCTACCGTGACGACGTGGTCGTCGCCGTCGAGTGCATGTTCAGCTGGTACTGGGTGGCCGACCTCTGCCAGGAGGTGGGGCTCCCCTTCGTGCTCGGGCATGCGCTGTACATGAAGGCCATCCACGGCGGGAAAGCCAAGAACGACCGGATCGACTCGCACAAGATCGCTGCCTTGCTCCGAGGCGGGACGTTCCCTCTGGCCTACGTCTACCCGCGGGACATGAGGTCGTCGAGAGACCTACTTCGTCGCCGGCTTCGGCTCGTACGGTTGCGGGCCGAGATGAGCGTCCACGTCCAGAACACCCGAGCGCAGTACAACCTGCCTTCGACCGGAACGCGACTGCGCTACCCAAAAAACCGGGAGGGAGTGGCCGACGACATCGAAGACCTCAGTGCTCGCAAGAACGTGGAGCTCGACCTGGCGCTGATGGGCGAACTCGACGATCACATCCGAGAGGTCGAGAAGTACCTTCTCGAGACCGCCGCTGAACACGATGGGAAGTCTCTTGCGCTGTTGCGCACCGTACCCGGCATCGGCAAGGTCCTGGGCCTCACCATCCTGTACGAGATTGGACACATACGGCGGTTTCCCAGGGTCCAGGACTTCGTCTCCTACTCCAGGCTGGTCAAGCCGTCCAAGGAGTCCAACGGCAAGAAGCAGTTCGCCAAGAGCGGAGCCAAGATCGGCAACGCCTATCTCCGCTGGGCCTTCGCCGAGGCGGCCACCCTGATGATCGCCAACAGCGCAGGAGGCAAGCAGGTGTACGAGCGGCTGAAGAGGAAGCATCCGCCAGGAAAGGCCATGACCATCCTGGCTCACAAGATCGGAAGGACCGTGTACTTCATGC